>NZ_BAABGZ010000001.1:0-28548 GCF_039541835.1 Hymenobacter saemangeumensis
TTCAGCACGGTCCAGTCGTAGAACGTGGTGGGCCGCGTGCCGCCGAAGGTCTGCAGCGTGGTGCCGTTGGCCCACACGCCGTTCTGGCCGCACCCAAAGGTGCCGTTGTTGGCGAAGTTGCCCGTCAGCCACAGGGGCGTGTTGGCGCCCAGCGTCACGCCGGCCGTCGAGGTGTTGGCGATGGTCAGGTGGTGGAAATTGGCGCGGGTGATGCCGCCGCCGAGGCCGATGGTCTGCGCGCCGGTGCCGGTGAAGAACACGGTGTAGGTCTGCGGGAACCAGGCCCCGCTCACCAGCCAGTTGCCCGCCACGTTGATGTTGCCCGTGAGCGTCACCCCGCCGGGGCTGGTGTTCGCCAGGGTCAGGTGGTGGAAGTTGCTCTGGCCCGTCGAGCAGGTCAGGCTTTGGGCCGCGCTGCCGTTGAAGAGCGTGGTGAAGCCACAGCCGCAGTAGTGGCCCGCGTTCACCCAGTTGCCGGCCACGCTCACGTTCTGCAGCAGGCTCACGCCCGTGCCGGCCGTGTTGGTGATGGTCATGTGGTGGAAGGCCGAGAGAACCGAGCCGCCGATGGTCTGGGCGGCCGTGCCGTTGAACAGCACCAGGTAGCCGTTGGCGATAAAGCCGCCGTTGTTCACCCAGTTGCCGGTCACGCCCACGTTATCCAGCATGGTCACCCCTTGCATGTTGGCAAAAGTGAGGTGGTGGAAGCTGGTGCGGCCGCTGCTGCAGGTAATGGTCTGCGGCACCGTGCCATTGAAGCGGGTGGTGAAGCCGCAGCCGCAGAAGCCGCCCTGGTTCACGAAGTGCCGCACGATGTCGATGTCATGGGCCAGGCTCACGTTCACCGGGTTGTTGAAGGTCACGTCGTAGAACGTGGTCAGCATCGAGCCGCCGATGGTTTGCAGGGCGGTGCCCAGGAAGCTTACCAGCAGGTTGTTGTGCAGGAAGCTGCCGTTGTTAATCCAGTTGCCCATCAGCGTAATAGCGAGGTTCTGGCGCACCGTGGCATTCAGAGCGATGGTGAGGTGGTGGAACACGCTGGCCACCGAGCCGGTGATAAGCTGGGTGCCGGCCGTGCCGTTGAACGTCACCAGCTGCCCGTTGTGCAGGAAGCCGCCGTTGTTGGTCCAGTTGCCGGTCAGGAACACGCCGTTGTGCAGCGTCACACCCAGGCCGTTGGCAAATACCACGTCGTGGAACGTGAGCGTACCCGTGGAGTAAATGCCCTGGGCAATGCCGCCGTTGAAGGTCACTACGTGGCCCCCAGCCGTGAACAGCGCCAGGTTGCGGAAGTCGCCGTGTACCCGGATGTCGTAGCCAAGGGCCACGCCTACCGCGTTGTTGCAGGTGATGCCATGGAAGGTCGTCGGCACCGTGCCGCCGATGGTTTGCAGGGCCGAGCCGTTGAAGGTAACCAGGTAGCCGGCGTGCGCAAACAGGCCGGCGTTATACCAGTTGCCGCGCACGAAAATCGGGGTGCCCAGCGTCACGTTGCTCGCCGTGTTGAGGAACTGCACGTGGTGGAAGGTCGTCGGGTTCTGGCCGCCGATGAGCTGGGCAATGGAACCGTCGAAGTACACCGTGAAGGTGGCCGGGTTGAAGGTGCCGTTGTTGGTCCAGCCCCCGCGAATCCGCACGTCCTGAGCCAGCGTAACGATAGCGCCGCTGTTGATGATGACGCCGAAGAAGGGCGTAATCACCGTGCCGCCAATAACCTGGTTGGCATTGCCAGCGAAGGTCACGTTGAAGCTGTTGTGCAGGTAAGTGCCGCCGCAGGTCCAGTTACCCAGCAGGGTGATGGCGCGGGTGGGCTGCACCGTAGCCGCCGGCAGGATGGTGAGGTGGTGGAACAGCGTATTGGCCGTGCCCGTTATCAGCTGCAGGCTGCTGCCCGAGAAGAACACCGTGTAGCCGTTGGCCACGAAGCCGCCGTGGTGAGTCCAGTTGCCGTTCAGGTAGACGTCCGACAGCAGGGTTACCGACACCGGGTTGCTGATTTGCACGCTGTAGAAGCGCGTGTTAATCGAGCCGCAGAAGATGGTTTGGGCCGCCGTGCCGTTGAAGTGCACCAAGTAGGTACCGCCCAGGAACACCCCGTTGCCCAGCCAGTTGCCCAGCACTATCAGCTGCTGCGCCAGAGTAACCGAGGCCAGCGTGTTGCCGATGCTGATATGGTGGAAGGTGGTGCTGGCGGTGCTGCCGCCAATGGTTTGGGCCACCCTGCCGTTGAAGTACACCGTGCTGGTGCCGCAGAAGAACACGCCGTTGTTGAGCCAGTTACCCCACACATACACCGGTGCGTTAAACGTTACGCCGCCGGCCACCACGTTCGAGATGGTGATGTGCCAGAACTCGTACAGGCCCGTGCCGCTCAGCACCTGGGCCACATTGCCCCCGAAGGTGCAGGTGTAACCCGTGTACACGCCGCCCACCAGGTTGTAGCCGTAGAAGGAGCCGCTGTTCACAAAGGAGCCTAGCCAGGCGCAGTTTTGCAGCAGCCGCACCTGGGCCCCGGCCACAATGTTCCAGCCGTAGAACGTGAGGCTGCTGTAGCCGCCCACGGTTTGCACCAGGTTTTCGTGGCCGTTGAAGAACACCGTGTAAGTGCCGGGGTTGAACGAGCCGCTGTAGAGGTGGTAGTTGCCGGCGATATAGATGTTGCTAGCCAGGCTCACGCCGGCCAGGTTGTCTACATAGAAGTGGTAGAAGTAAGTCGTGGCGCTGGCGTTAATCACCTGGGCCACCGTGCCGCCGAAGCGCACCCAGTGGCCGGTAGTCACGCCGCCCACGGTGTAGTAACCGTAGAACACGCCGGTGTTCACGAAGCCGCCCAGCACATGAATGTTCTGGTGCAGCGTCACCGAAATGGCGTTGCTGAAGGTCACGTTGTAGAAGTTGGTCACCTGGGTGCCGTCGATAATCTGGGCTACGCTACCGGCGAAAAGCACCGAGTAGCTGCCGCTGGCGAAGGCGCCGTTGTTTATCCAGTTGCCCAGCACGGTGATGTCGTCGTTCAGCGTCACGCCCCCCATCGTGTTGTTGATGGTGACGTGGTAGAAGGTGCTGGTGCCGCTGCCGCCCAGGGTCTGGGCCGCGCTGCCATTTAGCACCACGCCGTAAGTGGCGGCGCTGAAGGTGCCGTTCACGACCACGTTGCCGCTGAAGGCCGTGTTAACGCCCAGGTTCACCGTAGCGCCGTTTACCACCGTGAAGTTGTAGAAGCTGGTGCCGTTCGGGCCGCACACGCACTGGCTGCCCGTGCCGTTGAACACCACGCCGTAGCCCGAGCCGCCGTGCAGGAAGCTGCCATTATTCGTCCAGTTGCCATACAGATGAATGAGGTTGGCCGCATTCAGCACCGAGCCATTGCCGATAATAATGTTGCCGGCCTGGAAGGCCGTGGTGCCGTACACAAACTGGTTGCCGGTGCCCACAAAGCTCCAGGTAGAGCTGGTTCCTGCCACCCAGGTGCCGTTCACCGTCACGTTGCCGTAGAGGTTGAAGCTGGAGTTCACCGTGAAGGTGGCACCGCTCTGTACCGTCAGGTGCAGGGCCGTGGCCGTGCCGCCGGTAATGATGGGGTAGAAGGTCAGGCCGCTGGGGATAATGACCACGCTGGTGTTGCCGGGCACCTGCCCGCAGCTCCAGTTCTGGGCGTTAAACCAGTCGGTGTTGCCGGCCCCGCCGGTCCAGGTGTAGGAAATGGGGCCCACGGTCAGGTTCTGGCCGTTGTCGGCGCCCACGGTGGCCGGGCTGCTGGCCACCACCCGGATGCGGTAGCCCGTGCCCGCCGCCGTGCCCAGGGGAATCTGGGCGCTGATGCTGCCCGAGGCCGTCGCCGTCAGCGTGCCGATATTGGTCGGCGAAGCAAACGAGCCGCTGGCGCTGGAAAGCTGGGCCGTGAAGACGTTGCCGGCGTTGAAGCCCGAGGCCGTAAAGGGCACGCTCAGGAAAGAGCCGGGGCAGAACGAGCCGCCAAACGAGCCGGTGGCCAGCGAGGCGCTGGGCGTGTTCACCGTCACGCTGGTGGTCGTCGAGTTCTGGCACGTGCCCAGGGTTACAATCAGCGTGTAGGTGCCGGCGTTGGCCGCCTGGGCGTTACTGATGCTCAGCGTGGGGTTGGTGCCCACCAGCGTGGAGTTGAACACCCACTGGTAGGTCGCGCCGGCCACGGCCTGGGCCGTGAGCGTGATGGTGCTGCCCGCCGTCACCGGCGAGTTGTTGGCGGCCACCACAGCCGCCGGCTGGGTGCTGATGCTGATGTTGGCGCCGTTGTCGGCCGGGTTCATCGTAGCGGCGGCGCTGGCCACCAGGCGAATGCGGTAGAAGCCGCCCTGAATGGTGCTGCCGGGAATGGTGGCGGCAATGCTGCCGTTGCCCTGCCCGCCAAACGTCGTCGAGCCAATGCTGACCGGCGCCGCGAAGGAGCCGGTGTCGTTGGATAGCTGGGCCGTGAGGGTGGTGCCGGCGGTGAAGCTGGCGCCCGATACGTTGAAGCCGATGTTCAGGCTGGAGCCGGCGCAGATGGTGCCGCTAAACTGGGCAATGGCCACAATGGGCTGGCCGGCGGGCAGCACCGTCACGCTGGCGCTGGTGGTGCTGGAGCAGCCGCCTGCTACCACCGTCAGGCCGTAGGTGCCGCTGTTGCCGGGCTGGGCGTTGCTCACGTTCAGCGTAGGCGAGCTGCCGGTGCTCACGTTGCCCACGCCGGGCACGCTCCACATGTAGGTTGCGCCGCTCACGGCCTGGGCCGTCAGCGTCACCGTGCCGTTGTAGGCCACCGGCGAGTTGTTGGCCACAATCACCGCCGCCGGAGCTGCGTTGATGCCGATGTTGGAGCCGTTGTCGGTCTGGCTGGCCACGCCGGGGTTAGACCCAATCAGGCGGATGCGGTAGCCGCTGCCCGTGGGCGTACCAGCCGGAATGGCAGCCGATACCACGCCGTTGCCCTGGCCCACAAAGCTGACCGAGCCGATGCTCACCGGCGCGCCGAAGCTGCCGCTGGCATCCGAGAGCTGGGCCGTGATGGTGTTGCCGCTGGCAAAGCTGTTGCCCGTCACGTTGAAGCTGATGTTGAGCGTAGACGAGCCGGCGCACAGCGGGCCGCCGCCAAACTGCGCCATGGTGAGGATGGGCGCGTTGGAGGGGCTCACCGTCACGTTGGTGGTGGTGCTGCTCTGGCAGTTGTTTAGCGTCACTACCAGCTGGTAGGTGCCGGCGTTCTGCGCAATGGTGGCGTTGGCAATGGTCGGGTTCTGCTGGGTAGAGTAGAAGTTGGGGCCATACCACTGGTAAGTCGCGCCGGGCACGGTCTGGGCCGTCAGCTGCAGGGTGCCGCCGTAGGCCACCGGCGAGTTGGAGCCGGCCACGGCCGCGGGCAGGGCGTTGATGGTCAGGTTGGCACCGTTGTCGCCGCTGCTCACCACGCTGGGGTTAGACCCCAGCAGGCGGATGCGGTAGCCGCTGCCCTGGGGCGTGCCCACCGGAATGGTGGCATTCACGTAGCCGTTGCCCTGGCCCACAAAGCTCACCGAGCCAATGCTGGTGGGCGAGACAAACGAGCCGCTGGCGTCGGAAAGCTGGGCCGTGATGACGTTGCCGCTGGCGAAGCTGTTGCCGTTCACCGCGAAGCCGATGCTCAGCGGCGTGCCGGCGCAGAGCGAGCCGCCAAACTGGCTCAGGGTCAGGATGGGCTGGGCCGAGGGCTGCACCGTTACGCGCACCGAGGCCGAGTCCTGGCAGCCGCTGGCGTTGCTCACGTACACCATGTAAAGCCCGCTCTGGCTTACCTGGGCGTTGCTCACCGTCAGGCTCTGGCCGCTGCCCACGTAGGCCGTGCTGCCGTTCAGGTAGCGCACGTACCACTGGTAGCTGCTCTGGCCCAGGGGGCCGGCGCTCAGGTTGATGCTGCCGTTGTATGCCACCGTGGCGGGCGCGGCCGAAGCCGTCGCCAGCGGGGTGGGCAGAATGGTCAGGTTCTGGCCGTTGATGCTGCCGACAGTGGCCGGGTTGGTGGCCACCACGCGCACCCGGTAGCCGGAGCCGGCCGGGGTACGCAGGGCCACGGAGTCCGTCAGCACGCCGTTGCTGCCGCTCTGGTAGCTCAGGATGCCATACACGCGGCTGCCGGCCGAGAACACGCCGTTGGCGTCGGAAAGCTGGAAGCCAAACTGGTTGCCCGCGCCGTAGCCGGCAAAGTTGGTCGTAAACGGCACCTGGATAAAGGTGCTGCTGCAGAACGAGGTGGGCGACACCGTGCCCGTGGCGATGGTAGCCGGGTAGTTGTAGCTGGGCGCCGAGCAGGTGGAGCCGGCTGCGGCCGTCAGGCAAATCTGCCCGCTGCTGCCACCGGCCGGGGCTACCACCGTCACGCTGGTGGCCGAGTTGGCCGTGATGCTGGCGGCTGCCACCGGCGTGCCGTTAAATGTCACGCCCGTTACGCCGCTCAGGTTGGTGCCGGTAATCACCACCGTGGTGCCGGCGGGCCCGCCCGTGGGCGAGAAGCTGGCGATGGTGGGGCCGCTGCAGTTGAAGTAGAAGGCCCCGGCCCCGCTCACCACCAGGCCCGCGTTGGGCGAGGCGCCGAACAGCAGGCGCAGGCCGCGCACGTTGCTGGCCACCGTGGGCAGGGTGCGGGCAATGTCATAGGTCTGCCCGCCTGTCAGCAGGGCCGTGTAGGTGTCCACCGTGGTCCAGGTGCTCAGGTTGGCCGAAGTCTGGATTTGCAGGGTGAGGTTGGTGCCGCTCTGGGGCACAATGCGCAGCTGCACGTCGCTGATGGTTTGCAGCGCGCTGCTGCCGAAGTCCACCTGGGCGTAGCCGGTGCTGTAGGTCAGGAAGCTGCTGGCGCTGCCGGCCGGGTTGTTAAACGCGTTTTCGGCCGAGCCGCCGCCCCAGCTGCCGCCCTGGCTGTAGTTGGCGCCGGGCAGGCTGGCGGCGAAGTTGGGCGAGGAGGCGCAGCCGTTCTTGGTGAAGGTGCGGCTGGTTACCAGGCTCCAGCGGCCGCTGGCGTCGCGCACCCGCAGCGAGAAGCGGTGCAGGCCGTTGGCCAGGGCCGAGGCGTCGGCCACAATGCCCAGGCCGGCCACGTCGGGTGCGGCGGGGTTCACGGCTACGGGCGTGCCCAGACCAAAGCCGGGGTCGTTGTCGAAGAAGTACTCGGCCCGCACGATGTTGGGGGCCGCGGCCGGCAGGGGCTCGTAGTAGAAGGAGCGCACCGTGGTCAGGCCCCACTTGCCGCTGGCATCGCGGCCGCGGATGTTCATGCGGTGAAAGCCCGTGCTGAGGCTGCCCAGCGGCACCACAATGCCCACGTTGGCGGCGTCCGAGCCGCTGCTGGCCGGAATGGCCACCGCCGTGCCCAGCCCGAAGCCCGGGTCGGTATCAATAAAGTACTCCAGGCGCGTGAGGCTGGGCACCGAATTTATCAGGCTTACCGGCTCAAAGTAGAAGTTACGTCCGCTGGTAAGGCTCCAGCGGCCGTAGGCGTCGCGGCTGCGCACGTTCAGGCGGTGGAAGCCGGCCGGGAGGCTGCTCAGGTCCACGTTAAAGGCCACCCCGTTCACATCCGTCAGGGGCGTGCCCAGCGGAATGTTGACGCCCAGTCCGAAGCCCGGGTCGGTGTTGAGGAAGTACTCGGCGCGCACGATGTTGGGCGTGGGCTGGGCCAGGGCCGGCTCGAAGTAGAAGCTGCGGCTGGTGGTCAGGCTCCACTTGCCGTTGGCGTCGCGGGTGCGGGTGCTCAGGCGGTGGAAGCCGGCCGATACGCTGCTCAGGTCCACGTTAAACACCAGGCCGGCCACGTCGGTACCCGGCGTAGGCACCGGCACGCTCGTGCCCGCGCCAAAGCCGGGGTCGGTATCAATAAAGTACTCGGCCCGCACGATGTTGCTGGCCGCCTGGTTGGCCAGGGGCTCGTAGTAGAAGGTCTGGCTGGTGGTGAGGCTCCACATGCCGGCGGCATCGCGGGAGCGTGCCCCCAGGCGGTGGAAGCCGGCGGAGAGGCTGGCCAGGGGCACGCCGAAGCTGAGGTTGGCCACGTCGGCCGCGGCCGTCAGGGGTACGCTGGTGGCGCTGCCCCGGCCCGGGTCGGTGTCTACGAAGTATTCCACCCGCATCACGTTGGGCAGCAGCAGCGTGAAGCTGCCGGTGCTGCTCACCGTGCTGCCGCTGCCGTAAATCAGGGTAATGGGGCCCGAGGCGCCGGCGGCCGAAGGCACGGCCGTCAGCGTGGTGCCCGAGCTGGCCGAGAACGACGCCGCCGATACGCCGCCAAACAGCACGCCCGTCACGCCCGTCAGGTTGGTGCCGGTGATGGTGACGGTGCTGCCCGCCGCCGCGCTGCCCGGCGAGAAGCCGCTGATGGTGGGGGCGGGCAGCACGGTAAAGCTGCTGGCCGAGGTGGCGCTGCCGCTGCTGTTCGTTACGGCAATGGGGCCGGTGGTCGCACCGGCCGGCACAGCCACCGTCACCTGGGTGCCGGCCCCGTTTGCGGTGAAGCCGCTGGCGGCCGTGCCGTTAAACGTCAGGCTGGTGAGCCCGCTGAGGTTGGTGCCCGTCAGGGTGACCACCGTGCCCGGGGTGCCGCTGCTGGGCGAGAAGGCCGTGATGGTGGGCGGGCCCACGCTGGTGTTGAGGCGGGGCCAGAACGCGCTGCTGCCGTAGGAGCTGCCCACAAAGTCGAGGGCATTGTCGCCGTTGAGGTCGCCCAGGGCCACAAAGCCCGCCGCGCCCGGCAGGCTTATGGCGGCCGGAGTGGCAAAGCTGCGGCTGCCCAGGTTGCGCAGCACGTAGCAGCTGCTGCTGCCGCCGGAAAACACCAGGTCGGGGCGGCCGTCGCCATCTACGTCGCCGGCGGCGGCTGTGGTGCCGCTGGTCTGGGGCGTGGTCACGGTGGTGGTGGTGAAGCCGCCGCTGCCATTGCCCCAGGCAATGGTGTGCGCGGTGCCCCCGTTAATGGCCGCCCAGTAATCGAAGTTGCCGTCGTTGTCGAGGTCGCCGCCCTGCGGGTAATAGGGCGAGCCCGAGAGGGTGATGGTCGACGAGTAGGTGAAGCTGCCGCTGCCGCTGTTCAGGTAAACGTAGGCATTGTTGCCGGAGTAGCGGGCCTGAATCATGTCCAGGTCGCCGTCGTTGTCGAGGTCGCCCAGCACTACGCCGATGCCGCTGGTACCCAGCGCATAGGTGCTCAGCCCGCTGAAGTTGCCGCTGCCGTCGTTGAAAAGTACGGCGCCGGTCGAGCCGAAGTAGTTGGATACGGCCGCGTCCAGGTCGCCGTCGCCGTCGAGGTCGCCCAGGGCTACGTCGGTGGGGCCGCTGCCACAGGCTACGCCGGCCAGGGTCGTAAACGCGCCGCTGCCGTTGTTGCGGTGCACCGTGATGTTGGCGGCCCCGTAGTTCGGGGTCACCAGGTCCAGGTCGCCGTCGCCGTCCACGTCGCCCATGGTCACCTTGTGGGGCTGGGTGTTGCCCACGCTGATGGGGTTGGCAAAGGCTCCGCTGCCGTTGCCGAAGTACACGGCTGTAGTCGAGCCGTTGTAGTTGGCCAGGGCCGCGTCGAGGTTGCCGTCGCCGTTGAGGTCGCCCAGCGTTACGCAGGTCGGGCCGGAAATCAGGGAGCTATAGGCATTGCTGCCGCTGAAGGTGCCGGTGCCCGCGCCGGTGGCGGCCACGAACTGACTTACCTGCCCCCGCGCCAGCGGGGTGTTGCTGGCGCTGCTCGTGGCGGCGGCCGTCACGGTTACGTCTACCCGCTCGCCCGCCCGGAAGCCGGCGCTGGGGGCAACGGTGAGGGTGCTGCTGCCGCCCCCACTGTAGGTGGCGCCGCGCAGCCCGCTGAAGCCGCCGTACACCTTGAGGGCGGTGGCCGAAGCCGAGGCGTTGCTCATGGCCTCCGAGAAGGTGAGGGCAATGCTGGTGGAACGGCTGGCGCTGGCCGCGTTGCGGGCCGGGCTCACGGCAGTAAGAGCCGGTACCGTGCTGGCCGCACCGTTAAACACGGGCGTGGTCATGGTGCCCACGGTTGTCGCGTTCAGGGCCGCGCCGGTGGCGGTGGCCATGTTTGCCACGCTCAGGCCACTGCCGCTGCCGCTGCGATTCATGTTCCAGTACCCCACTAGTCCGGCTTCATTGCCGGCCAGGCCACTGTTCATGCTGGCTAGAATCTGGGCCGGGGTGCGGGCCACGTTCCACACGCGCAGCTCGTCCAGCTCGCCGTTGTAGATGCCGCCCGAGCCCGGCGACAAGCCCATGTAGAGGCTGCCCGAACTCATGCTTTGGGGCGTCACCCCGGCTATGCTGCCGATGGCGCTGCCGTTTACATACACGGTGAGCACACCGGCCGAGAGCGTGGCGGCCACGTGGGAGTAAGAGCCGGTGGGTATGTTGGTGCTGCTGAAGTTGAGAAAAGAGGTGGTCGTTCCATCGGAGGTCTGCAGGCGCAGCGCGCCATTGGGCCGAACGCCCAGGGCATAGGCAAACTGGTTGCTGCCGACATCATAGCGGTGGAAAATCCAGCGGAGGCCGGTGGTTCCCGAGCCGTAGGACGCGTCGGGCTTTACCCAGGCTTCCAGCGTAAAGGCCGGGCCCAGGTCCAGGGCAACCGTGCCGGGCACGGTGAGCCCGTCGGTGGTGCCGCTCATGGTGATGTAGCCGCTGAAGGGTGCCTGGGCCTGGGCCGGCTGCCAGCCCAGCAACAGGGACAGCAGGCAGCCGAGCAGGCCTAGGCGGAAGGCCCGCTCGGCGGCGGGCCAGGCCCTGGTCTGACGGAGACTACTCCGTCGTGCTTGTAGCCTTCTCATAAGGAATACGGATGAAGTGAGAAAGCCGCACCTTAGTTGTTCGAGCGGGTGCTCATGTTCACATTCAGCGTGTTGCCGTTCACGCTCTGCGTGTATTGGTAGATGGCCGGAATGGCGGGCAGGCCGCTGAGCTTGTAGGGCGTGTTGCCGCCGAAAGCGCCGATGTCGGTGCCGTTCTGGCCGGCGTTGCGCAGCGGGTTGGTGCCCGACTTCAGGATGTACCAGGCATCAAACTGGCCCGGGGCCGCGGGGGTGAGGGCAAACGCGGCCGAGGTGCTCACGCCGGTCTGGCTGTTGTTGGAGGCCGTGAAGGCCGGCTGCGAAGCGGCCGCCTGGGCCGTCACATTATAGGAATGAATGTTGGAGGCGGGGGTGAAGCTGCTGCCGAAGTAGTTGTTGCGCACGTTGAAGTTATCCATCGACACGTAGCTCAGCACCACGTTGTTGGCAAACTCCCCGTTGAAGCTGGCCGGGAAGGTCACGAAGTTGGTGATGATGTTATTGGTGATGAGCAGGTTGTTGGTGGCCGCCGAGTAGTAGTTGGCCATCTGGGCAATGTAGTTCTGCCGGATGTTGATGTTGCTGATGGGCAGGTTGCTCACATTCAGGTAGAGGTAGCCCGTAATCTGGCAGCGCTGAATGGTTACGTTGCTTTCCTGCACATAAAAGGTGCCGATGGTGAGGCCGGCCACCACGGAGTTGGCCGCGCCTGCGCTGAAATACATGTCCGAGAATGAAGCCGTAGCCGGGTTGGCCTGCAGGCCGGCGTTCTGGCTGGTGCCCAGGAAGTAGCCTGGGCCCAGAATCACCAGGCGCTTGGTGCAGTTAAACGAGCCGTAGCTGGCACCCGAGGGCTCAATCTGCAGGGTGTCGCCGGCTACCGCGGCCGTATGGGCCGAGTTGATGTCGGTGTACAGAATGTTGGCCACGGCCGCCACACCGGAATTATTTACCCGGCGAATGCGGGCCGAAGCCGAAAGGGAGGTCACGGCCAGCAGCAGCGTGAGGAGGGCGAGAGTGGAAAGGTTCTTCATGAGAAAAAAGGGGATTGATGTTGAAAAAAATGATTGAAGCGTTAGGAGAAGGCCCCTGGAATGGCTGCAGGGCAGAGAAACCATAATCAAAAACATATGCTTTCCCAAGTGTAAAAGTGCCCCCTTTTCCCGGCGACTCGCAATCCGCGCTGCCCCGTAAATTTTTCGCTTATCCGGCTCCGTGCTGGCACGGATGCGCCCATAGAAAAAGCCTTCCCCACGACGTGAAGAAGGCTACAAAGTCCTGGCTGCCGGCCCTGTCCCGGGTAAAAGCTGAGCTTAGCTGCCGGCTAATTCCACCAGTCCCCGCCTAAGCAGCAAGCGCGGAGCTTACCTGGCGCTGGCCATTTCGGCCGACTCATGTACCCGGATGCCGCCGCCGTCGTCTTCGGCGGCCCGCAGCATGGCCCGGGCCACGGTGCCCGCATCGATGGGCCGGTACGTGCGCAGCGGCCCCAGCAGCACGGGGGCCAGTACTTTCAGCACCACCGCCCCCAGGCGCTCGCCCAGGCGCGGGGCCGTGCGCTCGCCCAGCAGCAGCGAAGGCTGGAAAATGTGAATGGCCCGGAAGGGCAGCTTGCGCACGGCTTCCTCCATCTCGCCCTTCACCTTATTATAATAGAAGGCCGAGTCCGTATCGGCCCCCAGGCTGGATACCACCATAAACTGGGCCGCGAAGTTGCCGGCTGCCAGCGCGGCCAGCGTCACCACGTACAGGTAGTCGACCTTATAAAAGGCGTCCTTGGACCCGGCCTGCTTCATGGTAGTGCCCAGGCAGCAGTACACGTCGTCGGCAATAAGCTGCAGCCGCACTTTCTCCAGCTGGTCCAGCTCCGTTACCACCTGCACCAGCTTGGGGTGCAGCATGGGCAGCGAGCGCCGCCCCACCACAATCACCTTGGAGTAGCGCTCCGATTCCAGCAGCAGCGGCAGCAGCTGCGAGCCAATCAGGCCCGTAGCCCCGGCAAGTAAGGCGGTTTTGCGCATGGATTATAGTGTTAACTCTGCTATGCTTACCGCAGGTTTATCCTGAAAGTTGTACGTGAAACTAGGTAGACGTTCAATTTGGAGAATATTCTTTTTTAAAGGGACGTCCAGTGGCTGAGCTGGTTCGGCTAGCCTTGTATAAAGCCTCTTCTCTTCGTTCCAATCATAGACGTAGAAGCCAAATTCAGCATAATCATGCCATACCAGTAAGCTGCCGAAATGCGGCAGTGGTATCTGATTAGCATATTTTGAATGCGTCTCATGATGGAGCAAGACTTCTTTGGGGATAAAGCCATAACCACCGAAGCAGAAGATTCCAATGTCGCCCGTAGCATCAGTGGCAAACCAGTCGAACTCCATTCCCCAGAAGTCGTCCATCGAAGGTTCCTGCTCCATTTTTCTTACGGCTTCAGCAAGGTTTCATCGGGGTACAGCACCACCAGGCCCTGCTTGAACAGGGAACCCAGGGCCTTTTTGAACACTTTTTTGCTCATGCCCACGCGGCGGTATACGTCCTCAGCCAGGCTTTTGTCGCCGATGGGCAGGCGGCCCCCAGGCGCGGCTTTCAGGGCTTTGAGCAAGGTTTCGGTGGCATTTTCCACTTCGCCGTAGCCTTCGCGCTGCAGGCGTACGTCAAGCTTGCCGTCGTCGCGCACGGTGCGCAGGAAGCCCGTGATTTGCTCGCCCAGGCGCAGGGGGCGGAACACTTCGTTGTGGTAGAGCAGGCCCTGGTGGCTGCCGTTCACGATGACGGTGTAGCCGAGCTCCGACTCGTCGGCTATCAGCAGCTGCACTTCGTCGCCGGGCTGGCCGGGGAAAGGCTTTTTGCTCAGGAAAGGCTTCCACTTGGCCGTGGCCACCAGCCGGTCGCTTTCCTCGTCGAGGTACACGTACACCAGCACCCGCTCGCCCACGCGCAGGTCGCGGCGCTGGTTGCGGTAGGGCAGCAGCAGGTCTTTTTCCAGGCCCCAGTCGAGGAAGGAGCCGGCCGGGCCGTGGTCGCGTACGGTCAGGGCCGCAAAGGAGTCGACCAGGGCCAGGGGGCGCAGGGTGGTGGCAATGAGGCGGTCCTCGGAGTCGCGGTACACAAACACGCGCACAACGTCGCCGATGCGGGTGCCGGGCTCCACGTACTTGTTGGGCAGCAGCAGGTCGCCGTCGTCGGAGGTGAGGTACAGGCCCACGCTGGTGTCGCGGACTACTTCAAGCTCATTATAATCGCCGAGGAGGAGGCTAGCCATAGAGATGCAGGAGTAAGATTGGGCTATAAAGGTCGGAGGTACGTTGGTAGCGGCAAGCGGTTGGCCATCGAAGTAAGGAAGAAGCGCTGAGGATTCAGGCTCAGGGTATTCGGGTTGAAATCATCGGTCGTTTGTAATAGATTTCATGGAAAAATAATCTTTTGAGTACGTGTAAGGCCGACTTAAAAAGTGAATTTTGTTTGCTTACTAGTCAGTTATGCACTAACTTTAAGCATCTGCTCTCCTTCTTTTCTTTGTTATGTTACATTCTTTACTGGTATTAGGAATTTGGGCCGCTCCGGCCTTGCATTCGCCACTGGCGGAAAATACTCTGCACGAAGCAGTAGCTGCACGCGCTGCTTCCACACCCGACACGATTTACGCCAACCCCGAAGTAGCTCCCCAGTTTGTGGGCGGCCAGGCGGCACTGGCTGCTTTTCTGCAGCGCACCATGCGGGCCCCGGAGGCGGCCCTCCGGCGCCGTGTGTCGGGCACGGTGTACGTAAGCTTTGTGCTCAATGAAAAAGGCAAAGTCGTGGATGCCCACGTAGTACGCGGGCCCGGTCACGGCCTCAACGAGGAAGCGCTGCGCACGGTGTGGCTCATGCCGCTCTGGGTGCCGGGCAAGGTGGGGGGCCAGCCCGTGCGGGTGGCCTGCACCATTCCCATTGCCTTCTCGCCGCAATAAAGCTTACTGGTAGTTGCCCGTACCCGGCGCACCCAGCCCAAAGTCGTTGAAAGTGACGGTGCCGCGGGAGGTTTCAAACAGCCGGGTGCCATTGGGTGTGTCCAGCCCTTTGGGGTAGTAGCCCAGCAGCAGCTGAAAGGTGCGCAGGGCGGTAAACTCGTTGCGCAGGCGCAAGCCCAGGCCAAATGCCGTGTAGGGAGCGCCCGAAAACGGGGAGCCCCCTCCCGGGCGGCTGCTCACCCAGGCCGCGTCGGCAAAGGCAATGCCGGCCAGGCGGAAGCCCAGCAGCGACAGCGGGGTGAAGAGGGTGGTTTCGTAGTTGAGTGTGAAGCGGCTGGTGGCCAGGATGGGCTGGGCCGGCAGGAAGCCGCGCAGGCCCCGGTCTTCCTGAATGCCCTGCAGCAGCTCGCCCGGGCGGCGGCGCAGCCCAACGGTGGCCCGGGTACTCAGGAAGTGGCGGTACTGCCAGTTGCCTTTGTGGTACAGGCGGGTGAAGTACGTGGTTTCGGTGCCCAGCAGGCCCTGCTCCCAGAGGCGGGAGGCATCGAGCCGCTGAAAGGAGCCCAGCTCCACGCCCCCGTAGAAGTAGCCGTGGCGCAGGCTGAAGCTGGCCGCGGCCAAACGCCCGCCCAGGTAGCGGCGGGGCACGTTTTCGTTTACCTCATAGCCCCCGGTAAAGCTAATCAGGGTGCCCGTGGGTACGTCTTCGGTACGGCCAAAGCCAAACAAGTACCGGTCTTTGTAGTAGCGGCGTACGGAATAGCCCAAAGTGCCCAGCACGCCGGTGCTGTTGGTGTATTCCGGGCTGGGGCGGGCCGTAAATACCGCACGTCTTAAGCGCGCCGCTACGATTACGCGGCCGGGGTTCTCATAGCCCAGGTCGTAGGAGCGCAGGCGCAGGGCGCGGCCCAGCCAGGCATCCTGCACGTTAAACCGCAGGGGCGCAAAGGTGAAAGGCTCCCCCGGGGCAGGTGGTGCAATCGCAATCTGCTGGGCATAAAAGTCGGTAGAAAGGGCCCCGGCGTAGCGCGTGGTGGGGGAGTAGAAGTCGCGCCGCAGCGTGACGCCGCCCCGCTCCTGGCGGTACTCGTTGAGGTAGCGTGCCTGCCCGTAGAAAAAATGGCGGAAGGGGGCCGTGTAGCTGCCTTCGTAGGCCCAGCTCTGGGGCTGGCTGCGGCCATAGGTGAAGGCATTATCAATCTGGTGGCCCTGGCCGAGGAAGTTGACGTCGCCGGCGGTGATAAGGCCGGCTGTGGCGGTGCTTATCTCAATGCCACCGGTGAGGCTGAACACGTCGGTGGTCAGCACTTCAATATCCACGCTGTCGCGGCCGGTGCTCACTTCGTTTACCAGCACGCGGGCATCGAGGATTTCCGGGGTCTGCCGCAGCAGGCGCTCCGACTCGGCCAGGGCCTGGGGCAGCAGCTCCTGCCCGGGCCGGAACAGCAGCACCTGCCGGATGCGGGAGCGGGCCGTTTTGATGTGCAGGGCATTGCCCGCCTTTTCCCAGAACGTGCGCGGCAGCCGCAGCGAGTCGCTGAGGCTGTAGCCAAAGGCATCGAGGGTGCGGATGTTCACGCGGCGCACCACTTTAAAGTTGTGGCGGTCAAACTGCCGGTCGAGCAGCACGGCATCGAGGCCGGCCTGCTCTTCCTGGCGGCGCGAGAAGTTGAAAATAGCCGACACGGCCTTGCCGGCCAAGGTCTTGCGGTCAGAGTACGCTTTGAGGCGAATCAGCATGCGCTCCTGGTCGAAGCGCCGCCGCAGGGAGTCGGGCCGGCTGTGGGCGGCCAGCTCGTCGGCCACGGTGTTCACCGAGTCGGGCGGCACGGCCGAGCGTGGGTCGAAAGTCTGGGCCCAGGCGTGCGGGGCCCAGACCAGCAGGCCAAGCAGAAGCAGAAGACAGGAGAAGCGAGCAAGCATTTTAACCCAGGGCAGCGGCCCGCGCAAGGTACGGAAATGAAGGGCCGAGGGTGAAAGCTGCGCCTGACATGGCCTGGCGAAGACGTTTACTGTCGCCCGGCATGGCTAAGGCATTCGCGCCAACCTCGTTGGCCGAGGCAGTGGCTGCTGAACCCGCAGTTTTCAATTTAACTCGAAACTATTTCCAAAAAAATTAGCTTACTGGATAGCGCATCATTTGCGGCTTCTCATTAATTTTAAGCCCGAAAGCCAGGCCCTGCCCATGAACGAGCGAATTCAGGAAAAACTAAGCATATTAGCTGATGCGGCCAAGTACGATGCCTCCTGCAGCAGCAGCGGCGGCAAGCGAAAAAATGAAAGCAAAGGCCTGGGTAGCACCGAAGGCATGGGCATCTGCCATTCCTATACCGAGGATGGCCGCTGCGTGAGCCTGCTGAAGATTCTGCTCACCAACCACTGCATCTTCGACTGTGCCTACTGCGTGTCGCGCCGCTCCAACGACGTAAAGCGCGCCGCCTTCACCGTGGATGAAGTAGTGGACCTTACCATCAACTTCTACCGCCGCAACTACATCGAAGGGCTGTTTCTGAGCTCGGGCATCTTTTCCAGCCCCGACTATACCATGGAGCGCCTGGTGCGCATCATCAAAAAGTTGCGCACCGAGCACAATTTCAACGGCTACATCCACGTCAAAACCATTCCTGGCGCCTCCGAGGAGCTGATTCAGGAAGCCGGCCTGTACGCCGACCGCCTCAGCGTCAACATCGAGCTGCCCTCGGAGCTGAGCCTGACCACGCTGGCGCCCGAAAAGAACTACCAGGAGATTCTGACGCCCATGGGCCAGATTCGCGACAACATCATCCAGAATAAGGAAGAGAAGTCGCTGTTTAAGAAGGTGCCGGCTTTTGCCACGGCGGGCCAGACTACCCAGCTTATTGTGGGCGCCAGCCAGGAAACCGACCTGCAAATCATCAAGCTCACCGACTCGCTGTACCAGGGCTATGGCCTCAAGCGCGTGTACTACTCGGGCTACGTGCCCGTGACCGACGATGCCCGCCTGCCCCAGGTAACCCAGCCGCCCTTGATTCGGGAGCACCGCCTTTACCAGACCGACTGGCTGATGCGCTTCTACGGGTTTGAAGCCGACGAAATCCTGGACCCGGCCCACCCCCACCTCGACCTGGAAATTGACCCCAAGCTAGCCTGGGCCCTGCGCAACCGCCACGTGTTTCCGGTAGATGTGAACACGGCCGACTACGAGCTAATCCTGCGCATTCCCGGCGTGGGGGCACGCTCGGCCAAGCGCATCGTGCAGGCCCGCCGCTTTACCAGCCTTACCATGGAGCATTTGCATAAAATGGGCGTGGTGCTCAAGCGCGCCAAGTTTTTCCTGACCTGCCGCGGTGCCCAGCAGCCCGCCCTGGGCGAGCTCGACGAGCAGGGCATCCGCCGCCAGGTGCTGTTCGGGGCCGGCTCGGTGCGCTCGGCCCTGGTTACCCAGCAGCTCGACTTATTTGCCCAGGCCTCTTAAAATCAGTTAACAATTAACAATTAGCAGTGAACAATGAGTAGCTGCGCAGTTCCTTTTCTCATGTCAGCCAACCGCAAAGCCATTGTGCTGCCCCACGACCTGCCCCGGCAGGAGCGCGGCCTGGGCAGTGCCCAGCACGAAGTCCTTGTTTCCGTTATGAAGGTGATTCACCGCCAGGCCGTGCCCGTGGCGGCCGAGCCGCAGTCGGAGAAGGTAACGCGGCTCTCGTGCTGCTGCCGCATCAGTGAGCTGATTCCGCTGGTGCGCCAGCTGCACGACGAAGCCCGCGCCAAAGCCCTGAGCCGAATGGGCGAAGATGCCCAGCAAGCGGCTTAAAGGAGACGTTAGACCTTAGACATGAGACGTTAGAATCGTTCTGGCATAAGAACTTTCTAAGGTCTCATGTCTAACGTCTCATGTCTAAAGTGAAGCACAACTTTCCGGGCTGGACTGCGGTAAAGCCTGACATGCCCGACGAATACGACCTCGAACACCATACCGTGCTCACCCATGGCATCCGGCTGCATGTGGTGCAGTGCGGCCCGGCCGATGGCCCCCTGGTAGTGCTGCTGCACGGCTTTCCGGAGTTCTGGTATGCCTGGCGCCAGCAGATTCAGGCCCTGGCCCGGGCCGGCTACCGCGTGTGGGTGCCCGACCAGCGCGGCTACAACCTCAGCGACAAGCCCGAAGCCGTGCACGAGTACACCGTGGACAAGCTGGCCCTGGATGTAATCGGGTTGATTGATGCTGCCAGGCGGCGCACGGCTTCGGTGGTGGGCCACGACTGGGGCGCGGCCGTGGCCTGGCACCTGGCCGCCCACCACGCCAGCGTGGTGCGCAAAGTAGCCGTGCTCAACGTGCCGCACCCGCGGGTAATGGCCCGGGCCCTGCGCAAAAACGGCGGGCAGATGCGCAAAAGCTGGTACATATTCTTTTTTCAGCTGCCGTCCCTACCCGAGGTGGCTATCCGGGCGCGGCGCTGGTGGATAGCCCGGCAGGCGCTGCTGCGCAGCAGCCGCCCCGGCACCTTCAGCGAGGCCGACATCGACGCCTACGTGGCGGCCTGGGAGCAGCCCCGGGCTATGCACAGCATGCTGAGCTGGTACCGCGCCGCCATGCGCCACGCCCTGGACCTGCTGCCCACCGGCCGGGTGAAAATCCCGGTTCACATCATCTGGGGCGATAAAGATGCCTTTCTGAAAACCGAGCTGGCCCAGCAAAGCCTGGAGTGGTGCGACAATGGAAAGCTCACCCTGCTGCCGGCCAGCCACTGGGTACAGCAAGAGGAGCCCGAAAAAGTGAACGAGCTGCTGCTGGAGTTTCTGAAGTAGGTTTAAAGGACATGAGACGTTAGACATGAGACCTTAGAGTGTTCTGCCGATTTCTCATGTCTAAGGTCTCATGTCTAACGTCTAAGCTCTCAACATTCCATGTCCAAGCTCACGCCGCGCCGCTTCTCGCCAACTGCTGTACCGGCCCGGGCCGCTGCGCGGCGGCCGGTACCAGAGCTTAGCGCAGCGCCCTGCGACTACACCTACGACGGCAGCTTCGAAGGCCTGCTCACGGTGCTCTTTACCATCTACGACCGCAAGGCGGCGCCCAATAGCATTCAGGTGCGCGGGCAGGAGCAGGGGGGGCTGTTTGTGACGCCGGTGGCCGTGGACACCCACGACGCCACTGCCGCCCGCGTGTGGGACGGCCTGCTGCGCCACATGGACGAGGAAGCCCGCACCCGCCTGTTTCACGTGTTTCTGAGCGAGCAGCCCGACCGCGAGCTGCTGATTTTCCGCTACGCCGACCTGGCCATGCGGACCAGCCAGGACATAGCCGGCCACTACGCCCACGACGACGTGCGCCGGGTGCAGCGCCTGGCCCAGCAGATGTTTCGCGAAAAGCACCGCATGGAAGCCTTCGTGCGCTTCGAGAAAAATGCCGACGGCCTGTTTCACGCCACTATCTCGCCCGATTTCGACGTGCTGCCCCTGATTGCCGCGCACTTCACCCGGCGCTACGCCGACCAGCGCTGGCTGATATACGACCAGCGCCGTCACTACGGCCTCTACTACGACCTGCAGCGCACCGACGTGGTGCGCTTTGAGGAAAGCAGCCCCGGCCCCGGCAGCGCGGCCGTGTCGGCCACCATGCTCGACGAGCGAGAGCCCTTGTTCCGCCACCTCTGGCAGGCCTACTTCGACCACGTCAACATTCCCGAGCGCAAAAACCTCAAGCTGCACCGCCGCCACATGCCCCTGCGCTACTGGCGCTACCTCAGCGAAAAACAGCCCCGCGAAACACGCTTCGAGCCCATTGCCAACAAGCGCCCGCCCGGCGAGGCTAACTTGCGGCTGGAATAGTCTGATGTGCTGATTCGTTGATGTGCTGATGTGCTGGTTTTACGACTATGCCATTTTAGCCAGCTGACGCAACGTCTTCGTTACTTTTTGAAAAGCCACTCGCGCACATTTGTTAAAGTAGCACATCAGCACATCAAATAATCAGCACATTATAATGAGCATACTTGTTTTTGGAGCTTCGGGCCAGCTAGGGCAGTGTTTGGCGCAGGTTGCGCAGGAGCGGGGCAGCACCAGCCTGGTGTTTCTTCCCGAGGCAGAAGCTAACATTCTCAACCCCGAGGGGCTGCAGGCACTATTTGCCCGCTATCAGCCCAGCTATTGCATTAATTGCGCGGCCTACACTGCCGTTGATAAGGCCGAAGACGAAGTAGAGCTGGCCCGGCGGGTAAACCGCGACGGCGTGGCCAACCTGGCCCAGTTCTGCGGACAGCACGGCACGGTGCTGATTCAGATTTCCACCGACTTCGTATTTGCCGGCACCGGCAACCAGCCGCTGGTAGAAACCGACGAGGTGGCTCCCCTCAGCGTGTATGGCCTCACCAAGCTGGAAGGCGAGCTGGTGATTCCCGAATACACCGGCCGCTACTTCATTCTGCGCACCAGCTGGCTGTACTCGGAGTATGCGGGCAACTTCGTGAAAACCATGCTCAAGCTGGGCCGGGAGCGCGAGGAGCTGCGCGTTATCTGGGACCAGGTGGGCACGCCCACCTACGCCATCGACCTGGCCGGCTGCATCCTCACCATCATCGATAGCGGCAGCCAGGCGTTTGGCACCTACCACTACAGCAACGAGGGCCTGACTTCGTGGTACGACTTCGCCACGGCCATCTTCCAGATAAGCCAGACGGCAGTGAAGACGGTGCCCATTCGCACGGCCGAGTACCCTACCAAGGCAACGCGCCCGGCATACTCGGTGATGGACAAGAGCAAGATTAAAACCCAGCTGGGCCTGGCCATTCCGCACTGGCGGCACAGCCTGCAGGTGTGCCTGAGCCGGCTGGCCACGCTGAGCTGAGCCGCTGCCTGGGACTCGGGTTTCCGGCATTCCAAGGCCAGAGCCGGCGCCCGGTACTGCCTGCTGGGTATCAGTTGCCAGGCAGATGCAAGCGGATATAGCAAAGCTGCTGTTTATTTGCTGCCAGAAGCCTCGGGCTGCGTGAAGCCAGCTGGTGGCATCGTATCCGTTTAATGCAGTTACTCCGAATGAAGCTCTGGAAAAAAAGCGGCACCCTGTTGATTGCTACCGGTATCATCCACAATGCAGTAGGGCTGCTGGCCGGCTGGCCGGTACTGGCTTCCATGGCCGCCGCCGGCTTTGTGAATACCATCGGCCCCGGCACCGCCGAAATGGACCGGAACGCCATCTTCTGGTTTCTTTTCTCGGGCTTCCTGATGCTGCTGCTGGGTAAGATGATGCAGGATGCAATAAAGCTGCGCCAGCAGCCGGTGCCGGCCTATCTGGGGTACTGCCTGCTGCTGCTGTCCGTGGCTGGCTGCCTGATTATGCCTGCGTCCGGGTTCTGGCTGGTGCTGCCCCAGGCTGTTCTCATTATCTACGCCAATAGAAAAGCAAGGCCGGCCGTGGCAGAGGGAATGGCCGCCTAAGCGCTGGGAGGGCCGGCGACCGGCGTCCTTCCGTAGAAACGGTTAGCCAGCCACGCGGCCCCCGCAAAGCCAGCTCCGGCCAGGCACACGCCCGCCCAGCCACCACTGGCCCAGGCCAGCCCGCCCACCACCGAGCCCAGCGAGCCGCCAATGAAGTAGCCCGTCATGTACACCGTATTCAGCCGGCTGCGGGCTGCGGGCACCAGCCCGAAGATGCTGGCCTGGTTGGAAATGTGAGCCGCCTGCACGCCTACATCCAGCAAAATCACGCCTACAACCAGGGCGGCCAGATGGTAGCCGCCCAGGCCCAGCACCGCGTAGGCGGCCAGCGCCAGCCCAATGCCCCGGGTAATGGCGTAGTCCGGCCCCCGCTGGTCTGCCGCCTTGCCGGCCCAGGACGCAGCCAGCGCCCCAACCGCGCCAATCAAGCCGAAAAAGCCCGCGACGTCGCTGCCGTAGCGGTAGGCTCCCTCCAGGAAAAAGGTTAGCGTAGTCCAGAACACGCTGAACGAGGCAAATAGGCAGGCGCCCACCAGGGCGGCGCGGCGCAGGCCCGGCTGGGTGCGCGTCAGGGTCAGCAGCGACTTCATCAGCGAGCCGTAGGTGCCCGTGAAGGCGGGGCGGTCGGTGGGCAGGGCGCGGGCCAGCACGGCTACCAGCAGCACCATCAGCACTGCCCCGCCGCCAAACATGCTGCGCCAGCCGAAGTGGGCGCCCACGTAGCCGCTCACCGTGCGCGAGAGCAGGATGCCAATGAGCAGGCCGCTCATTACGCGCCCCACTACCCGGCCCCGGCTTTCTTCGCTGGCCAGGTGGGCAGCCATGGGCACCAGCAGCTGCGGCACGGCCGAAAACAAGCCAATCAGCACGCTGGCGGCTACCAGCGCGGCAAAGGTGGGCGCCAGGGCGGCCAGCACCAGGCAGGCGGCCGCCCCCAGCAGCATGAGCAGCATCAGGCGCTTGCGCTCCAGCTTGTCGCCCAGGGGCACCATGAACAGCATGCCCAGCGTGTAGCCCAGCTGCGTGGCCGTGGCCACCAGGGCCGCGCCGCTGTCGCGCAGGCCAAACGTGCGCCCGATGTCGGCCAGCAGGGGCTGGTTGTAGTAGATGTTGGCGGCCACCAGGCCGCAGGTGAGGGCCATGAGCCAGACCAGGGCCGGGGAGAGGCCGGCCGGCCGGGCCGGCGCCGCAGTAGCGGAGGAAGGAGAAGTCACGTAAAGGCAGTAAGGGCAGGCGGAGCCTGGGCTAACAGAGCGGGGGCGGGAATGGTTACGCGTGCGCAGTAACCCGCCCGCTGGCCTTGCGTTAGAAAACAGCATGAGCCGAGGTTTTACCAAAGAAGACGATTCCCAGCAGCCGCCCATCATCCCGCCGCGGGCGGCCCTGCCCCCGGGCAGCCCCAACTACGTGACGCCGCGGGGCCTGGAGCAACTGCGGGCCGAGCTCAGCACCCTCGAAGCCGAGCGGGCGCTGGCCGAAGCCAACCGCGAAAACGAAACCGACCGCACCCGGCAGCTTTCCCTCTACAACGGCCGCATTGCCCTGCTCACCGAGCGGCTGGCCAGCGCCAAAGTGGTGGACCCCCGCGGGCAGCCGGCTAAGGAGGTGCGGTTTGGGGCCACCGTGCGGCTGCGCACCGTGAGCGGCGGCAAGCCCGGCCAGGAGCGGGTGTTCACCATTGTGGGCGTCGACGAAGCCTCGGTGGCCGAAGGCAAAGTGGCGTTTGTGGCTCCTATTGCCCGCGCAGTTCTTGGGGCCCGGCTGGGCAAAACCGTAACTTTGAAGCTCGGCCCCAAGGAGGAAGTAGTGGAAGTGGCCGCCATCAGCTACGAGGCTGCCCCCGAAACCGCCGCCCGATAAGTCCCTCAGCACGATTGGGGCCTGCGCGCCTTCACCCAAACTCCTGACCTTCGCCTTATGCAGCTGCCTTCCCCCACCTCGCTGGTCGACCTTTCTTACCGCCCCGATTTGCACATCCTAGTGGTGCGCTGGCTGGGTATTACCACCGATGAGGAAACCCGCCGCATCTACCGCCACCTCGAAGCCGCCGACGTCAACCAATGCCGCTTCTGGCTGCTCGACGCCCGCCGCCGGCCCAGCTCCGGCCCGGCCATTACGCGCTGGATGTTCGACGAGTTTGCCCCGCTGGTGTCGGCCCACTTCGGCGGGCTGCTGTACTTCAGCTACCTGATTGCGCCGGCCCACCTGCCGGCGGCCGAAGAGTTTCAGCGGCGCGTGACGGCCGCCGACGCTGCCTTGCCTTACCGGCTGCACTATGCCAGCGAGGAAAGCGCCGCTACCGCCTGGCTGCTCCAGGCCCAGCAGGCCGAAAGCCCGGCCAGCCGGCCGGCCGGGCAGCCCTAGCTGGGGGCCGGCAGCTATCTTGGCGGGCCATAACCACACCCTACAACCAGCAGCCCGCCCCGGGCCGCGCTGCCTGCTCTGCTATGATAATCTACAAATCGGCCGATTGGTGGGAGGCATTTATTCACCTCAAGTCCTCTGCCATCATTCGCAAGCTCTTCGTGCGCGTGCTCTGGATTGGGGCCTACGCCACGCTGGTGACGGCCTCCGACATGTACTTCCACTACCACGACCACATCACGGTCGACAAGGAGTTCTTCTCGTTTCTGGGCATTATGCTCAGCTTGCTGCTGGTGTTTCGGACCAACACGGCCTACGACCGGTTTTATGAGGGGCGCCGCCTCTGGGGCCACCTCACCAACAACTGCCGCAACCTGGCCGTGCTGCTGCACGCCCGCCTGCCCGTGCACGACCAGCAGCGCCGGACTTACCTGGCCCGCCTGCTTTCCAGCTTTCCCCTTGCCCTCGATGGCCACCTGCGCACCGGCGTGCAGTTCGACCGGCTCGACGAGCCCACGGCGGGCTTCCGGGAGCAGCTGCGCCACGTCGGCCACGTGCCCTCCCGCATCTCGGCCCTGTTGCAGGAGTTTCACGAGCAGCTGCTGCGCGAGGAGCTGATTCTGCCCACCCACCTGCTCACCATTCAGCGCCACCACGAAGCCCTGCTCGACGTGGCCGGGGCCTGCGAGCGCATCAAGCAAACGCCCATACCGTTCTCGTACAGCTTCTTCATCAAGGGCTTTATCTCGGTGTTTGTCTTTATCATGCCCTTTAACCTGCTCGACACCTACCAGCTGCTGACCATTCCCGTGACCATGTTTGGGGCCTACGCCCTGCTGGGCGTGGAAATGATTGGCGACGAGATTGAGGAGCCCTTCGGCAAAGACAGCAACGACCTGCCCCTCACCCAGATGTCGACCCGCATGCGCATCAACATCCACGAAATCCTGGGTGTGCCCGTGACCGAAGAAGAAAAAAGCCTGGCCGCCGAGCAGTACAGCGTGGTGTATTAAGTTTGGCTGATGGGCTGGCCAGACTGGGATGACCACAGGCTTCGCCCTGGTTCTGACAGCGACGGTACGCCGGCATTGCACCCCTCAGCCCAGGCTTTTCTTATACGCTCCGGGTGTGATGCCCTCGTACTTTTTAAAGATGGCCTGGAAGTAGCCGGTGTTGTTGAAGCCCACGCGGAAGCAGGCGTCGGCTACGGTGGTCAGGGGCTGGCGCAGCAGGCGCTTGGCCTCGCTGAGGCGCTCGCGGATGATGAACTCCACCGGCGTAAGGCCAAACTCGCGCTTGAACACCCGGAAGAAGGTGGCTTTGCTCATACAGGCCATGTCGCTGAGCTTTTCCACGGTCAGCTGCTCGGCCAGGTGCTGCTTGATGTAGCCCACCACGTGGGCGAAGCGGTGGGTGGTGAGGTGGCGGGCATAGTCGCGGAAGATGAGCTGCCGGGCCTGGGTTTGCATCAGGCGCACCAGCAGCTCCTGCAGGGTGAAGCCGGCCAGCACGTCCTTGGCCGCGTCGCTGGCCTGCGAGAGCTGCACCAGCCGCTCCAGGGTGCCCGTGAGCTCGGGCGTGTTGGTGAGGTGGGCATGGGCCGCCTCGCAAACCTGCCAGGGCGTGTGTGACTCGGCCCGCGGGTACCGCTCGTTGAGCAGGTCCACGGTGCGGCGGATGGTGTCGGTGGGAATGGCCACGGCCAGGCACTGCGTGGGGCTGTCGGCGCGAGCCTCGGGGAAGTCGATTTCCATGGTGCGGTCCTCGCCCACAATGACCGATTCGCCGGGCAGGTAGTCGAAGGCCGGGCGGTCGGGCAGGTGCATCACCTTTTTGCCGCGCAGCATGGTCGTCAGCACCAGGCTGCCCAGGCTCAGGGGCACGCGGCTGGCCGCCTGGTGGGTTTCAAACACGTTCAGCTCAAAGGCATCGAGGGAGTACACGGTGCGGTTTTCCACCAGGGTGGTCAGCTGGTCGGAACGGTGCAGAGCCACGGGGGCGGGCAGGTGAACGGGCGACATAGCGAATAGGAAAAAGCATGGACGCAGCCAGTGCAGCCCGGCTTCGTTTCCGGCCAGAAGGGCAACACTTAAAAGGGCAACCGGCAGCGAATTAACATGTTTTCAGCTAAAAGCCAGCAGCAGCGGCGCGCCTGGCCGGGAGTAGTAAAAACTTGCGACAATCCTGTGCTTTCCTTGCGACGATTCTGCATGTAACCCAGCAATTGGGTCGGGTAGCTTTGGTGCAAGCTAACTCATCTCAATTCCCATCCAAGCACAAGCATCATGGCAGAAATCCTGGAAAAAGCAACCACCCTGGTGGCCCGGCCCAAGTTCAAGTCGCACTACGACAATTTTATTGGCGGCAAGTGGGTAGCCCCGGTCAAGGGCCAGTACTTCGACAACATCTCGCCCATCGACGGGCAGGCCTTCTGCAAGGTGGCCCGCTCCGGCAAGGAAGACATTGAGCTGGCCCTCGATGCCGCCCACGATGCGTTCAGGACCTGGGGCAAGACCTCGGCCACCGAGCGCAGCAACATCCTCAACCGCATTGCCAACCGCATCGAGGAAAACCTGGCCCACCTCGCCGCCGTGGAATGCGTCGAGAACGGCAAGGCCATCCGCGAAACCACCCACGCCGACCTGCCCCTGGTCATCGACCACTTTCGCTACTTCGCCAGCGTGATTCGGGCCGAAGAAGGCAACGTAACCGAGCTGAACGCCACCACCGTGTCGATGAACATCAACGAGCCGCTGGGCGTGGTGGGCCAGATTATTCCCTGGAACTTCCCCCTGCTCATGGCCACCTGGAAGCTGGCCCCGGCCCTGGCCGCCGGCTGTACCGTGGTGATGAAGCCCGCCGAGCAAACCCCGGCCAGCATCATGGTGCTGATGGAGCTGATTGAGGACCTGGTGCCGGCCGGCGTCATCAACGTAGTGAACGGCTTTGGCCTGGAAGCGGGCAAGCCCCTGGCCTCGTCGCCGCGCATTCAGAAAGCTTCCTTCACGGGCGAAACCACCACCGGCCGCCTCATCATGCAGTACGCCGCCGAAAACCTGATTCCCGTCACCATGGAGCTGGGCGGCAAGTCGCCCAACATCTTTTTCAAGTCGGTGATGGATGCCGACGACGACTTCCTCGACAAAGCCATTGAAGGCGCCGTGATGTTTGCCCTCAACCAGGGTGAAATCTGCACCTGCCCCTCGCGCATGCTGGTGCACGAAGACATCTACGACGAGCTCATGCCCCGCGTGCTGGAGCGCGTGAAGGCCATCCGGCTGGGAAACCCACTGGATATGGACACCATGATGGGCGCCCAGGCCAGCAACGACCAGTTCGAGAAAATCCTGAGCTACCTCGAAATCGGCAAGGCCGAAGGCGCCGAGGTGCTCATTGGCGGTGAAGCCTACACCCAGGAAGACGGTGCCCTGGCCGAGGGTTACTACATTCAGCCCACCGTGTTCCGGGGCCACAACAAGATGCGCATCTTCCAGGAGGAAATCTTTGGCCCGGTGCTGGCTGTCACCACCTTCAAAACCACGGAAGAAGCCATTGCCATTGCCAACGACACCCTCTACGGCCTCGGCGCCGGCGTCTGGACCCGCGACGCGCACGAGCTGTACGAGGTGCCCCGCGCCCTGCAGGCCGGCCGCGTGTGGGTAAACTGCTACCACGACTACCCGGCCGGAGCCCCCTTCGGCGGCTATAAAGCCTCCGGCTTCGGCCGCGAAAACCACAAGATGATGCTGGCCCACTACCGCCAGAACAAAAACATGCTCATCAGCTACAGCCAGCAGAAGCTGGGCTTCTTCTAGGCCGTAGGCTCAGTCGATATTGAGCCAAAAAGAACGTCGTGCTCACCTGGCGTCCGCTTGGCTAAGCATCTCTGCCACGAGCGTAAACCCAATCAAAAAGGATTACTGCCGCCGGCAAGATGCTTAGCTAACCTAAGTTGCGGGGTATAGATGAGGCAGAAAAAAAGTCTGTTCGGCGTGAACAGGCTAGGTTTGAAGTATTCGACC
>NZ_BAABGZ010000002.1:0-20904 GCF_039541835.1 Hymenobacter saemangeumensis
GGCCAGCGCTACTACGTCGAGGCCCTGCACAAGCAGGCCTGGGGGCCCGGCTACCTGGCCGTGGCCTGGACCCTGCCCAACGGAACCCGCCAGGAACCCATTCCCGGCTCCGCCCTCATTCCTTTCGCGGCTCCTACTACTTCCACGCCTCCCCCGCCTACTACCGGGCCCACCACGGGCAGCACCACCGGCACCGTGTCGGGCACCCGGGCGCGCATTACCGTGACATTTGCCGCGCCCGTGGCCAGCGCCACGGCCAGCATTGCGCCGACCCTTTACAATAAGGCACGGGTGCTGCAGCTGGAGGAAGACGACGCGCCCCTGGCCGCCTTCACCGACCTGTACCCGCTGCTGCGGGGCGGCACCCGCAACGGGCAGTCGCTGCCCGGCCTGCGCTTCACCGACGGCTGCGGACGCAGCCGCCCCTTCACGGCCGCCGTGGCCATCAACGGGCGCAACACCTACAACAACTCCGTCTGGCTGGATGCCGGCCCCAACCACGACCCTGGCAAGCTGGTGTGGAGCCAGGCCCAGACCCTGCTCAGCAGCGGCTGGGACATTGAGAACCACTCCGACCTGCACACCGCCACCAACCCGGCCCAGCAGATAGCCGACCTGGACGCCCTGATTGCCAACCGCCTGCAGGGCTACAAGCCCAGCGTGCACATTGTGCCCACCAACTTCAGCGGCTACCCCACCGCGGCCTTCGCGGCGGGCTACGCAGCCGTGTCGAGCAACAGCCAGGCCGACAACCTGCCCATGCTCAACCCCTACAACGCCGGCCGGGTGGCCCTGAGCGCCCTGCCTGCCGCCGGCACGCCCTTCGTGTACAACCGCTACCTGGCCGACCTCAGCGCCGGCGAAACCACCCAGGCCCAGCTTGCCCGCCTCAAGGCCCTGACCGACGCCCTGCTGGCCCCCGGCACCACTCCCACCGAAGCCTACCTGCAGCGCGTATTTACCCACGGCATGGACTTCGCAGTGCTGGCCGACTGGATGAGCTACACGCAGTTGGCCGCCCAGGACCGGCTCTGGGTTACCACGCTGCGCGAGTTTGCCGAGTACCGCCGCGTGCGCAGCCAGGTGCTCAAAACCGAGGCGCTGAGCGCCAACACCCTGACCATAGACCTGGACTACGCCAACCTGAGCGCCAACACGCGTTTCCAGAACCTGACGCTGCTGCTCGACTCGCCCGGCACCATCGCCAGTATCACCGTGACCGGGGCCGACAGCGCGACTTATAACCTGAGCACGAAGATGGTCAACGTGTTCCGCCACCAGCAGGCCACTACGAGCACCCCAACGCCTACTCCGACGCCGACGCCGACCGCATGCACGGGCACGGGCAGCCTCACGCGCGAGCAGTGGGACAACGTACCCGGCAACACCGTGGCCGCCGTGCCCACCGGCACGCCGCCCAGCAGCACGGCCCCCGTCGCCCAGTTCGAGGCCCCGGCCCAGACCGCCACCAACTACGCCGCCCGCCTGCGCGGCTTCATCTGCCCCCCGCAAACCGGCACCTACACCTTCTGGATTGTGGCCGACGACGCCGCCGAGCTTTACCTGAGCCCCGACGCCGACCCCGCCCGCAAAGTGCCGCTGGCCGCCTGCGCGGGCTGGACGGCCTCGGCCCGCGACTTCACCCGCTACCCCTCCCAGCGCTCGGCCCCGGTGACGCTGCAGGCCGGCCAGCGCTACTACGTCGAGGCCCTGCACAAGCAGGCCTGGGGGCCCGGCTACCTGGCCGTGGCCTGGACCCTGCCCAACGGCACCCGACAGGAACCCATCCCCGGCTCCGCCCTCATCCCCTATTCCGCCACCGCAAGCCGGGGCCAGCTGGCCACCAGCACTGCTACCGCCACCAGCAGCGAGCCGCGAAGCTCCCTCGCGGGTGCCGCGCAGGCCTCCCGGGTGGAAGTGTACCCGAATCCGCTCAGTGGCTCCCAAAGCCGGGGGCTCATCAGCTTCGAGGTAGCCCAGGGCGGACCGGTAGCGCTGTCGCTCTTCAACCTGAAGGGGCAGCTGGTACGCCAGCTGTTTGCCGGCACCGTGGAGCCCGGCGTGCGCCGGGAGCAGCCCCTGAATACCGCCGGTCTCAGCGAGGGCGTTTACCTGGTGCGCCTGGTTACGTCCAGGGAAGTGATAAACCAGAAGGTGGTAGTAGGACGCTAGGCATTGCTGGCTCCGGGGGCCAGCCCCAGCCCCTGCCTGGGGAGAAGGGAGTTCAGCACTAGCCCATCAAAAGCTAAAAGTGAAGTTGTTAGTCGACGTCCAGTCTTCTAACAACTTCACTTTTAGCTTTTGGCGCTTTTTCAAGGGCGTAGCTCCGTCTTCATGGGGTAGAATAAGCTGGGAGTCAGAGCACATACCCAGTGGCAGTACGAATTTTTTCGACCGGCTCCCTTTTCCATTTCGGAGAGGGGGTTGAGGGGGTGAGGCGAAAAGTAGAACGAAGCCTGTACACCGCTTGGGATAGGCTGACAACTCCACTCGCAGCAGCATAAACCCACAATATTCTTCCGCTTAACTACCCGACCTTCCTGCAAGAGCTTTATGCGCGCTCCCTCCCGAGAGGGGGCGGAGTGGCACCCAGCCGAAAGCACACCGAAGCCACCACTACCCCCACCATGCCCGCCGAGATGGCCGTGATGCCCAGGCTGAGCCAGGAGATAACCGCCAGCTGTGCCCACAGGGCCAGCAGGGCCCCGGCAACCAGGGCCGCCAGCCCCCAGTAGGCCCACCACGCCCGGGGCCGACTTTCAGCCCCGGGGTGCGCTGGCAGCCGCCACGTAGCCCACACAATTGCCAGCCCACCCAGCACGGAATTCACTACCCCCGACACTTTGTACAGCGAAACCCGCCGGCTGCCTACCGGTACCGTCGTTTCCATCATGGGCAGCAGCGTCTTGAGCAGCACGCTGGGGTGGGTAAATAAATCCCAGAACAAGTGGCCGGCCGCTCCCAGCACCATACTCAGCAGCACGCCTTTGTAGTGCCGCCGGAAGTGCCGGGGCCAGTCGAACCCCGCGTACTGCCCCAGCCGGCGGCGCAGCCCGCCCGGCAGGTGGGCCAGCAGGGGGCGGCGCACAATCTGGTGGAAAAGAAACGCCAGCGCCAGCGACACCGGCAGGCTAAAGTAAAAGATACTGGCCAGCGTGTGGCTGTAGCCACTGGCCAGGTGCAGCTTGAAGAACTTCTCAAAGTCGGGGGCCACGCTGCCGGCTACCAGGCCCGTGGCCGAAAACCAGCGGTAGCGCGGGCGGACGCGCAGCAAAGGGATGATGAGCGCAGGATGCGAAAACGTAAACGGCATGGCAGCAGAGCCGGCAAGGTACTGGCAAGGCCCCGCCCCGGCAAGTAGCGGCCCGGGCAATGCCGCCGGCAGCCCGCCAAGCGGCCCCGCCGGCCGAGGCGCACGCCTGCCGGAAAACCAAGCCTGCCGTTTTCAGTACAATACCCCCAGCCCGGCAGCATGCCCGGCAAGCGCCTACCGGCCAGCTTCATTTCGTAGCCGCCACTTTCTTCTGCTCGCCTACCAACCCGCCATTCATGGAACTTGAAACCCACATTTCGCCGGAGGTGCTGCACGCCGAGCGCCAGCGCACCCTCGCCGCAGAAGCCGAAGTAGCCCGGCTCCGGGCCCAGCTGGAAGCCATTACGGCCGAGGCGGCATCGGCCGGCATGTCGCCGCCCGATGCTGTGCAGGAGCTGGCCCGGGTGGTGGAGCAGCTCCGCAAGCTGGAAGAGGAATTTGAAAACCAGCAGGGCCTGGTGATGCAGGTGATAAACGCCAGCCCCAACCTGATTTCGGTGCAGGACGACGACGGGCGCCTCATCATGGTAAACAAAAGCTACGCCCACATCCTGAGCTGGATGACCAGCCGCAGCCGGCCCCAGGTGCAGGTGGACGGGGAAGCTGTTGAGCTGCAATACCCTCAAACGGCCCGTACCCTCAAGAAATCCATCGCCTTCGAGGAGTGCTACCACCTGCAGAACGGCGAAATCCGCACCTACCAGACCACCCAAAGCCCCCTGATGCGGGCCGATGGCAGCTGCTACCTGCTCACTTTCTCTTCCGACATCACGGCCCTGAAGCGCGCCACCCAGCTGGCCGAGGAGTCGGTACAGGCCAAGCAGGACTTCCTGGCCAACATGAGCCACGAAATCCGGACCCCGCTGCACGGGGTGATGGGCCTGGCCGACCTGCTGATGAAAAGCCCGCTCACGCCCGAGCAGGCCGACTACGTGGAGATGATTCAGTCCAGCACCGAAAACCTGCTGGTGGTTATCAACGACATCCTCGACTTTGCCAAGATTGAGTCGGGCAGCATCTCCCTGGAGAACATCCCCTTCGACATTGGCAAAACCGTGCAGGACGCCGTCCGCTCGCTTTCCTTTAAAGCCAACGAGAAAGGCCTGTTGCTGCGCGTAGTCGGCGCCAACGACCCGCTGCCCCTGGCCGTGGGCGACCCCTACCGCCTGCGGCAGGTGCTGGTAAACCTGATTAGCAACGCCGTCAAGTTTACCCGGCAGGGCGCCATCACCGTCACTATTGACGCCAGCCAGCGCAACGGCATGGCCCTGCCCGTCACCTTCAGCGTGGCCGATACGGGCATGGGCATCAGCTCCGAAAACCTGGAGCAGGTGTTTGGCAGCTTCCGCCAGGCCAACAGCAGCATCGCCCGCCTCTACGGCGGCACCGGCCTGGGGCTGACCATCTGCAAAAACCTCGTGGAGCTGCAGGGCGGCAGCATCGGGGTACGCAGCGAGCTGGGCCACGGCAGCTGCTTCTACTTCACCATTCCCTACACCATCAGCAGCGAGCCCGTGGTGAAGGAAACCGTGGAGCTGCCGGCCCCGGACCTGCTCAAGGGCCTGAGCATCCTGTTTGCCGAAGACAACGCCATCAACCAGCTCATTGCCGTGTCGATGATGAGCCAGTGGCAGGTGGAAGTCGACATTGCCCAGAACGGGGAAGAGGCCGTCGGCAAGTCGTGGCAGCGCAAGTACGACCTGGTGCTGATGGACGTGCAGATGCCCGTGATGGACGGCATTGAGGCCACGGCCCGCCTCCGGGCCGAGGGCAACCCCAACGCCCGCACCCCCGTCATCGCCCTCACCGCCGATGCCGTGCGCCTGAACCAGGACACGCGCGAAGACCTGGGCTTTAACGACCTGCTGAACAAGCCCTACAGCGAGCTGGCCCTCTACAAGATTATTGCCCGGGTAAGCCAGCGGGCCGAAGGCAGCGAGCTGCCCACCGACGCGCCCCTGCCGGCCTCCGAGCTGGGCCTGCACTACGACTTCGAGCTGCTGGGCAAGCTGGCCGAAGACACCGAGTTTATCCGCAAGATGCTGCAGATGTACCTCACCCGCATGCCCGGCCAGGTGCAGGCCCTGCAGGATGCCGTAGCGCAGCAGGACTACGAGGGCATCCGGCGCGAAGCCCACGTGCTGAAATCCACTTTCGGCACGCTCAACATCCAGCCCGAGGTCAGCAGCCTGAAGATTGTGGAGGGCCTGGCCGAAGCCAAGGCGCCCACCGGCGAGATTGAGCCCCTGGTGAAAGCCGTGGCCAAAGCCGCCCAGCTTTTCCTGGTCCTCTTTGCCGAAGACCTGGCCAAGCTGCCGCCTGCAAAATCCTGATGTACCCGCCCTGGGTTAATTGCCAAAGTCGACCGGCCGGCGGCGCGGCCCTAGCGGGCCCACGGGCGCAGCTCCTGGCCCCGGCCCCAAAATTTTCGGCCCTGCTTGCCAGGCGGGCCGCCGGGCGTCGCGTGCCCGGCAGCACAGCAGCCAGGCTACGCGCTCAGGTGCTATCAGTCAGCCATCTATGGCTGTTAACCTACCTGGCTGCCGTTTAGCTGAAGCCTTGATTCGGGCGGGCATTGCACCGCTTCTCTAAGGGAAGAGTTCTGTTATGAGAAACTTTTTTTAAGACGGGCCGATATAACCCTGGTTCAGAAATGCGCAGCCGAGAGGGTTGAGCGGCATGATTTTGTGTACATTTTTCGCTCTGCTTCACCTAAGAAAATTACAACCCTTACTTTTTTTAGTTATTCATCTCCCGGCTGATTTCTGTCTTCTACTCTATCCAGGCAGCGTGCATTTCTGGGGCCTTTACCATTCTTTCCAAGCTTAAGCCCCTATCCTATTATGAAGAAGTCATTACTGATAGTTGATGATGAACCTTCCATCTGCCTCATTCTGGAGCACTACTTTGGCAACGACTTCCAGGTAGTGGTGAAGTCCAACGGCCTGGAGGCCATGAACTGGCTGGAGCAGGGCAACAACCCCGACGCCATTGTGGCCGACTACGACATGCCCCTGATGGACGGGCCGGACTTTATTCGGCAGGTGCGGGCCAGCAGCCGCTACCGCGACGTGGGCATGATTATCCTGTCGGGCAAAGACAGCACCAGCGATAAGATAAAGTGCCTCAAGCTGGGCGCCGACGACTACATGGTAAAGCCTTTCAACCCGGAAGAGCTGAGCCTGCGCATTCAGAACATCCTCAACCGCATCCGAGTATGAGCCTGAATCCAGAACTCCCGAACCGTATTGCGGTGCTGCTGCTGGCGTCGGATGAAGCAGACGCGCAGCGCATTCAGCAGGAGTTTGCCCAGGAGCTGGCGGTGGAAGTACTGACGGACCCCGCCCAGGCCCAGGCCCGGTGCGCGCAGGCGCCCCTGCCCCACACGGCCATCCTGAACGCGGCCGACCCGGCCTCGGTAATGGGCCTGCGGCTGGTGCGCCTGCTCAAGGACGAGCTACAGGTGGCGCAGCCCATTCTGTGGCTGGTGAAAAAGGCCCCCACCGCCGCCCTGCGCAAGGTGCTGCTGGAGCGGCCGGGCAGCGAGGTATTTTCGATTTCGAGCGACCAGGAGCGCCTGCTTACGCGGCTGCACTTCCTGGCCCGCCCCAAGCCCCTGCCCGTGGACGGCAGCAGTCCCTACGCCCTGCGCATGCCCCTGGCCAAGCGGGTGATGGACGTGGTGTGCGCGGCCGGTGCCCTGCTGCTGCTCTCGCCCATGCTGCTGGTGATTGCCGCCCTCATCAAGCTGGAGTCCAAAGGACCGGTGTTTTACTACTCCTACCGGGTGGGGGCCGGCTACCGCATCTTCAAGTTCTGGAAGCTGCGCTCCATGCGCTCGGATGCCGACAAGATGCTGGATGCGGTAAAGAACCTGAACCAGTACCAGCCCGCAGCCGCAGCCGAAGTGAGCCAGCCGCAGTCGGAGCTGTGCGCCACCTGCCGGGCCAATGGCACGGCCTGCCAGCAGCAGCTCATCGACCAGCACGGGCAGCTTATCTGCGAGCAGCAGTACCGCGCCAGGAAAAAGGCCTCGCAGGGCCCGGCCTTTATCAAAATTGCCAACGACCCGCGCGTAACGCGCCTGGGGCGCTTCCTGCGCAACACCAGCATCGACGAGCTGCCCCAGCTGTTCAACGTGCTCTGCGGCGACATGTCCTTGGTGGGCAACCGCCCGCTGCCGCTCTACGAAGCCGAGCAGCTGCTCACCGACGGCTACTCGCGGCGCTTTATTGCCCCGGCCGGCATTACGGGCCTGTGGCAGGTAAGCCGCCGCGGCAAGAGCGACATGTCGGAAGAAGAGCGCAAAGCCCTGGACCTGGAGTATGCCCGGGACTATTCTATGAAAAAAGACCTGGAAATCATCCTGAAAACATTCCCGGCGCTATTCCAGAAAGAAAATGTGTAGCAAAACGCTTCTCATCGGCCTGCTGCTGGCCCTGCACGTGACGCGGGCCGCGGGCCAGGCCGCCGGCGACGCCTGGCAAAGCGTTTTCTTTGATTCTCCAACCCGGGCCCTGCCCCTGCTCACGGCCGCGGCGCTCAAGCACTCGGGCGAGCTGCAGGCCCTGGAAATCAACAAGGCGCTCAGCGAGGAGGACATCAAGCTGGCCAAGCGCAGCCTCCTCAACAACGTGGCCGTGGGCGCCGGCTACAACTACGGCAACCAGCTCAGCTTTGGCATAAGAGACCCCGGCGACCCCAACCAGTTCACCTCCTTCAGCATGGGCCGCTACTCGGTGGGCGCCACCTTGTCGCTGCCGGTGGGGCAGGTAGTCAACCGCAGCACCCTTATCCATAAAGAGGAGCTCAACTACCAGCGCAGCGAGGCCCTGCGGCGCGAGCAGGAAAACCGGCTGCGCCAGCAGATTATTCCCATGTATCAGAATGTGCTGCTGGCCCGTAAGGTAATGCAGCTGCAGCAGGAAGCTTATGTGAATGCGCAAACCGCCAATCAGCTGGCCGAAAAGCAGTTTAAGCAGGGCCAGCTCACGCTGCAGGAGTTTTCCAACGCCGGCTCCCAGCTCACCGCCGCCGCCATCGCCCAGGAGTTGGCCCGCAGCCAGTACGACACGGCCTTCCTGCTGCTCGAAGAAGTGGTAGGCGCCAAAATTTCCACGTTAATGACCCCATCCCCGTGAGTTTATCCGAAATAACCCGACTGCTGGCGCGCAAATGGCCCCTGCTGGTGCTGGTTCCGTTGGTGCTTGCCGCTTCGACTTATTTCTTCGCCCGCCACCTGCCCGTCGTTTACAGCTCCGATACCACCATCTACACCGGCATTGCCTCGGGCTACTCCCTGACGGGCGACGCGGCGGCCGACTACAACCGGACCAACAACGCCTTCGACAACCTGACCAACCTGGTAACGGCCCGCTCGACCAAGCAGGAGGTGATTTACCGGCTGCTGGCCGAAGACCTGTGGCAAACCAGGCTGCATCCGGAGTACCTGAGCCTGGAGCGGTACGAAGACCTGCGCGAGAAGCTGCCGCCCGCCCTGCGCGGGCAGCTCACCGGCGCCTCCCAGGAAGCCACCCTGGAGAACGTGCGCCGCTTTGCCGATGCCAGCGGCAGCAACGCCATTCAGAAGCTGCTGAGCTCGAAGAACCTGACTTACTCCCTGCGGGCATTGAACAAGCTCACGGCCACGCACCTGGGGGCCAGCGACCTGATAAAGGTGGAGTTCGACAGCTACGACCCGGAGCTGTGCCGCCGCACCCTGGAGCTGGTCACGGAGGTGTTTCTGGGCCAGTCGAAAAGCCTGCGCGAAAGCCAGACAGCCTCGGTGATTGCCTACTACGAGGCCGAGCTGGAGCGGGCCAAGGTCCGGCTCGACAAAGCCGAAAAGGACAACCTGGCCTTCAACCGCAGCAACAACATCATCAACTACGATGCGCAGTCGCAGAACGTAGCCACCGGCAAGGAAAGCCTGGCCGGGCAGCTCACCGAAACCACCCAGCAGTACGCCGGTGCCCTGGCCGCGCTCAAAGCCGTGGACCGCAAGCTGCAGGGCCGGCAGGCTGCCCTGCTCAGCAGCCAGGACGTGGTGGAGCAGCGCAAGCGCCTGAGCCGGCTCAACGCGCAGCTGGCCGACCAGCAGCTCTTCGGGCAGCAAAGCCCCGGCGGCGCGGCCAAGGCCAGGCAGCTGGAATCGGAGGCCGCCGAAGTGGCCGCGGCCATCCAGAGCAACGTGAATTCCTACTATGCCCAGAGCGTATCCACCAGCGGCATTCCCAGCAAGGAGCTGCTCGACGAGTGGGTGCAGAACATGGTGCTGGTGGAAGCCAACAAGGCCAAGCTGGACGTGATGAACCGCCGCAAAAAGGAGTTTGAGCGCGAGTACGAGCGCATGGCCCCGCTGGGCGCTACCCTCAAGCGCATTGCCCGCGAGATTGACCTGGCCGAGAAAGCCTACCTCACCGTGCTGGCCCGCCTCAACGAAAGCAAGGCCAGCCAGCAAAACACCCAGCTCACGGCCAACCTCAAGATTGTAGACCCGCCCAACCTGCCCGGCCAGCCCAAAAGCAACCCCCAGCTTATCCTGGTTATCCTCAGCGCCCTGGGCGGGCTGGTGGTCGTGGCCGGCACGGTGGTTGGCCTGGGCCTGCTCGACAACAGCCTGCAGAACCCCGCCAATGCAACCCGGCAGACGGGCCTGCCCGTGGCCGGCGTGCTGCCCGACGAACGTGCGGCGGCCGCCCCCGAGCTGCAGCAGCGCAGCCTCGAGCAGCTGCTGCACTACATCCTGCTGAAATCGGCCTCCGCCACTCCCGCCCAGCCATTCGCGGTGGGCATCGGCAGCGTGCACGCGCCGGATGGCAAGGCCGCGCTGTGGCAGGCCCTGGTCAGCCATGCCCAGGCCAAAGGCATTCCGCTGCTGGCGCTGCACCCCGACGCCAGCGGCACTGCCGCCCCTTCGGGCGCCCACGCCCGCACTTACCCGGCCGAGACGGCTGCCGTGCAGGGCTGGTCGCTGGAGCAGCTACTCGGCACGGCCGGCGCCGGGCCGGGCGCTGTTGGCAAAGCCGCTGCCGGCACCGCCCCCAACGCCCGGCTGCTGCTGCTGGAGCTGCCGGCCCTGCGGGGCGAGGCCGCCCCGCCCGCCGGCGTGCTGCGCCAGCTCGACCTGGTTTTTCTGGCCGTGCCGGCCAGCACCACCTGGCGCTCCTCCGACCGTCAGGCCGTGGAGCTGCTGCGCGCCGCTACTCCCGCCCCGGTGGAGCTGGTGCTGGGCGGCGTAGCCCCCGAACTCGCCCACGACGCGCTGAGCTGAGTTGCCGGCTCCCTACCCTCCAAGCCCTACCTGCCCGATGAAGCCCGCTCCGCCCCTTTCGCAAACGCTGCTTTACTCGCGCTGGCTGCTGCCCGGCGCGGTGCTGCTGGCATTGGCGATAGGCTGGCTGGCCAGCTACTACGGCACGGTGGTGCCCCTGGTGCTGCTGGCCGGAACGCCGCTGGTATTTCTGGTGGTGCTGGTGTTCTACAACCCGCGGTACGGCTACCTGGCGGCTATAGCTTACGGCTTTCTGCTTAGCTACCTGGGCCGGCAGCTGGTGGACGTGCCGGTGGGGCTGGGCATGGAAGCCATTCTGCTGCTCACCTGGCTGGCCGTAGTGGCCTACCGCAAAGACCCGCCCGAGTGGAGCCGCCTGCGCAACGACCTGTGCCGGCTCACCCTCATCTGGTTTGTCATCAACCTGGTGGAAATAGCCAACCCCGCCGGCGCCAGCATCGAGGGCTGGTTTTACGACATTCGCGGCAGCGCCCTGCTGTGGCTGCTGTGCGTGCCGCTGGGCTACCTGGTGCTGCGCGACCGGCGCGACCTCAACCACTTTCTGTACCTCATCATTGGCCTCTCCGTGCTGGGGGCGCTGTACGGCATCAAGCAGAAGCTGCTGGGCGTGGACGCGGCCGAGCAGCACTGGCTGAACGCCGGCGCAGCCCGCACCCACCTGATTTGGGGGCGGCTCCGGGTGTTTTCCTTTTACAGCGAGGCCGCGCAGTTCGGCTCCTCACAGGCTCACCTGGCCCTTATCTGCGGCATTCTGGCCCTGGGCCCGTTCTCCTGGCCCAAGCGCCTGCTGCTGGTCCTGGCCACCCTGCTGCTGCTCAACGGCATGCTGATTTCGGGTACCCGCGGTGCCTTTTTCGTGCTGGCCACCGGCACCTTCGTCTACCTGGCGCTGAGCAAGCGCATCCGGGTGCTTATCCTGGGCTGCCTGCTGGCGGCGGGCGCCTTCGGGGTGCTGAAGTACACGCACATCGGCGACACCAATGCCAGCGTGTACCGCATGCGCTCGGCCCTGGACCCCAACGACCCTTCGCTGCAGGTGCGCCTGAAAAACCAGGCCATCCTGCGCGAGTACCTGGCCACGCGGCCCCTGGGCGGCGGCCTGGGCGTGATGGGCCACTGGGGCCGGCTCTACAACCCCGGCAAGTTTCTGGCCACGGTAGCCCCCGACAGCTACTTCGTAAAGGTGTGGGGGCAGTACGGCATTGTGGGCTTCCTTATCTGGTTTGGCATCATGCTTTTTATCCTGGGCAAGTGCATGGGCATCGTCTGGCACATCCGCGACCCCGTGCTGCGGCAGAAGCTGCTGGCCCTCACGGCGGGCTTTGCCGGCATTCTGGTGTGCAGCTACGGCAACGAGATTATGAACCAGATGCCCTCGTCCATCATCCTCTACACCTCCTGGGTGTTCGTTTTCCTGGGTCCCTCCCTCGACACGCCCCCAGCAGCTCCTGCCGATTATGCTTAAGCCGCTGGTTTCCATTATTTCCATTAACTACAACCAGGCCCAGGTAACCTGCGCCATGCTGGCTTCGCTGCGCCTGCTCACCTACCCCCGCTACGAGGTGATTGTGGTGGACAATGCCTCGCCTACCGAAGACCCGGGCATCATCGAGGAGCAGTACCCTGAGGTGCAGCTTATCCGCTCCAAAGAAAACCTGGGCTTTGCCGGCGGCAACAACCTGGGCATCCGGGCAGCCAAGGGGGAATTCTGCCTGTTCCTAAACAACGACACCGAGGTGGTGCCCCACCTGCTGGAGCCGCTGGTGGCCGTGTTCGAGCGCGAGCCCGGCGTGGGGGTGGCTTCGCCCAAGCTTATCTTCTACGGTACTAACGAGCTGATTCAGTACGCCGGCTGCGACGGCGGCATCAACCCCTGGACTGGCCGCAGCCACGTGCAGGGCCACCTCGAGCCCGACCACGGGCAGCACAACCACTCCCGCCCCACCGCCCTCATCCACGGCGCGGCCATGATGGTGCCCACCGAAGTGATTCGCCGGGCCGGCCTCATGCCGGAGCTGTACTTCCTGTACTACGAGGAGCTGGACTGGTGCGAGATGATAAAGCGCCGCGGCTACCAGGCCTACTACGAGGCCGGCTCCACGGTGTACCACAAGGAGTCGGTGTCGGTGGGCCAGGGCTCGGTGCTGCGCACCTACTACATGAACCGCAACCGCCTGCTGTTTATCCGCCGCAACTCCCGGGGCTGGCGCCTGTGGAGCGGCTGCCTGTTTTTCCTGCTGGTGGCCGTGCCCAAAAACAGCCTGCTGTTTGCCCTGCGCCGGCAGTGGGACCACCTCAAAGCCTTGTGGCGCGGCCTGGGCTGGCACCTGCAGGGCCACAACGTGCACCAGAACCATTACCTGCCGGCTGCAAACCTCACCCCCAGCCCGCATCTGCTTGATGCGCAGAGTCCGGCGGAGAGGGGAGCCAATTCTGAGTTAAAAGTTGAGAGTTAAAATCCAGCTCTGCCTTTTAAGTCTTCACTTTTAACTGCTGTCGTCAGGCTCCCCTCCCCCAGAGGGGAGGGGCCGGGGGTGGGGTGAACCAAGCCCAAGCCAACTACCAAACTGCCCACAACCCGCCCTTACTCCGTTTAACCCAGCCGGGCATCTTTCCACACAACTATGCTGGACTTTATACCCAACCTGATTCTATACCTGCTCGGCGGCTACCTGCTGTTCAATGTGCTGTACCTGCTGTTTTTTGCCGTGGCGGGGCACCGCCAGCAGCCCGCCCTGCCCGCCACGGCAGCGGGTGTGCTGCGCCGTATGTGCGTGCTGATGCCGGCCTACCGGGCCGACGACGTGATTAGCGAAACTGCCCCGGCCGCGCTGCGCCACCAGTACCCGGGCCGGGCCGACGTACACGTCGTGGCCGATGGGCTACTGCCCATGACGGTGCAGGCCCTGCGGCAGCGCGGGGCGGGCGTAGTGGAAGTGGGCTTTGCCAAAAGCACCAAGGGAAAAGCCCTGCTCGCGGCCCTGGACGAGCTGCCCCGCGGGGCCTACGACGTGGCCGTGGTACTGGACGTGGACAACGAGATGGCGCCGGGCTTCCTGACGCAGGTAAACCAGGCATTCGACGCCGGCTACCGGGTGGTGCAGGGCCACCGCACGGCCAAAAACCTGGACTCGCCCTTTGCCGTGCTCGACGCCTGCAACGAGGAAATCAACAACCACATTTTTCGGCAGGGCCACGCCAGCCTGGGCATGGCCTCGGCCCTGATTGGCTCGGGCATGGCCTTCGAGTACGACTACCTGCACCAGCTGCTGCAGAACATCGGCGACACGCCCGGCGAAGACAAGGAGCTGGACTTCCGGGTACTGAAAGACCAGGTGAAAATCGCCTACCTGCCCCAGGCCCACGTCTACGACGAGAAGATTCCCAACGCCCGGGCCTTTGCCACGCAGCGCACCCGCTGGGTGGCTACGCAGCTGGAGTTTTTGGGCAAGTACTTCGGCGAAGGCCTGCGCCAGCTCGGCCGGGGCAACCTCGACTTCTTCGACAAGATTCTGCAGTCCATGCTGCTGCCGCGGGTGCTGCTGCTGGGCGTGCTGGGCCTGCTGCTGGGCCTTTCCCTGCTCACGGAGGCTGGCCCCGGCACCGGCTTCTGGCTGGCGCTGCTGCTGGGCGCAGGAGCCGCCCTGCTGCTCGCGCTGCCCGCCCGCCTCTACACCCGGCAGGTGGGCCGCGCCGTACTACACCTGCCATTGGCGCTGGGCGCCATGGTGCTGGCCCTGCTGCAACTCAAAAAAGCCAAAGCCTCCTTCATGCCCACACCTCACGCAGCTTCTACCCAAGCCGCAGTTGATTCAGAATTGAGACGTTAGACATGAGACGTTAGACATGAGAATTGTTCTGGTGTAGAACTTTCTAATGTCTCATGTCTAACGTCTCATGTCTTAGCATAATTAAATGACCATAAGAACTTCTTAGCCTATCCCTTTATGCCCTGGGAAATAATAGCCTTGCCTGCCCTTATCTGCCTGGTGCTGGGGCTGCGCGCGGGCCTGCGGGCCTCCTCCCGCCCCTAGCCTCCCGCTCGCCCAGCCATGAAAAACCAATGCATCATCATGTTCTGCCAGCAAAGCTGGGACATTGGCATTGCCACCAACGCCAGGAGCCTGGCCAGGGAGTTTGCCAAAGACAACCGGGTGCTGTACGTGAACATGCCGCTGGATGTGCATACGGTATTCAGAGTGGGGCGTCAACCCGACGTACGGAAGCGCCTGCAGGTACTGGCCGGGCAGCAGCCCAGCCTGCTGCAGGCCGAGCCCAACGTGTGGGTGCTCACGCCGCGGGGGCTGGCGCTTTCCATTAACTGGCTGCCCTCGCGCCGGCTGTTCGCTGCCCTGAACCGCGTGAACAGCCGCTGGCTGGCCGCCAGCATCGGGCAGGCGGCGCAAGCGCTGGGGTTCGGCTCCTACGTGCTGTTTCAGGACAGCATCATCTTTCAGGGGCTGGAGCTGAAGCAGCTGCTGCGCCCCAAGGCCTCGGTGTATTACCTGCGCGACTACATGCTGGGGGTGCCCTACTTCCGGCGGCACGGCCCCTGGGTGGAAGCCTGCCTGCTGGAGCAGGCCGACGTGGTAGCCACCAACTCGGCTTACCTGGGCGACTACGCCCGCCGGCACAACCCCAACACCCACAACATCGGCCAGGGCTGCGTGCTGGGCATGTACCAGGCCGACACCACCTGCCCCCGCCCCGCCGACCTGGCCCCGGTGAAGCAGGCCAGCCTGGTGTACACCGGCTTCCTGACGGCCCTGCGCCTCGACATCGGGCTGCTGCTGGCCATTGCCCGCCAGCGCCCGCACTGGGACCTGGTCCTTATCGGCCCCGAGGATGCCGCCTTCCGGCGCAGCGAGCTGCACGGACTGCCCAACGTGTACTTCCTGGGAGCCAAACCGCCGGAGCAGCTGGCCGCTTACCTGCAGCACGCCGACGTATGCATCAACCCCCAGGTGCTGAACGAGACCACCCTGGGGAATTACCCGCTGAAGATTGACGAGTACCTGGCCATGGGCAAGCCCGTGGTGGCCACGCATACCCGCACCATGGAGCTGTTTGCCCAACACGTGTACCTGGCCAGCGGGCCCGCGCACTGGCTGCAGCTGCTGGACCGGGCCATGGCCGAAGGTGGCCCCAGCCCGGCTGCCGACCGTATTGCCTTTGCCCGCAGCCACACCTGGGCGGCCAGCGTAGCAGTGCTCTATACCGCGCTGGACTCGCTGCCGATGGCTAAAACCCTTAGTAAGAACGATGAAACCAGTAAAAAGGAATAAGGCAAGCACAGCACCACTGGTGCGCGTCGGCGACGCGTGCTCTCCCGCACCGCGTCACTGACGCGAATCGTCCGCGCCGCCTGGAAGTACGTTACACCCTCATGCCGCCGATGCGAAACTGCCCGGCATGCGTCGCCGACGCACGCTTGCTGTAGCCTTTGCCATCCCACTCTACACTCTACACTCTACACTTTCCACCTATGTCCTTGCCTACCCCCGCCACATCAGCCCTTGCCCCGCCCCGGCCCGCCGGGCGCCCGCTGCGCATTGGCATTGAGGCCCAGCGGCTGTTTCGGCCCCACAAGCACGGCATGGACATCGTGGCCCTGGAGCTGATTCGCAACCTGCAGCAGCTGGACCTGGAGAACGAGTACTTCATCTTCGTAAAGCCCGACGCCGACCACGGGGTGCTGCAGGAAACGGCCAACTTCCACATTGTGCCGGTGCCCGGCGGCCCCTACCCGCTGTGGGAGCAGGTGCTGCTGCCGCGGGCCGTGCGCAAGGCCGGCGTCGACCTGCTGCACTGCACCAGCAACACGGCCCCGCTCAATGCCGGTGTGCCGCTGGTGCTCACCCTGCACGACATCATTTACCTCGAGCCGCTGGACTTGCGCCGCGGCAGCTGGTACCAGCGGGCCGGCAACCTGTACCGGCGCTGGAACGTGCCCCGCGTGCTGCCCCGCTGCGAGCGGGTGCTCACCGTGTCGGCCTTCGAGCAGGCCCGCATCGAGCAGCGCCTGCCAGCCACCCAGGGCCGGGTGGAAGTGGTGTACAACAGCGCCGGCGAGCAGTTCCGCCGCATCACCGACCCGGCGGTGCTGGCCGCGGCCCGGGCCCGCTACCAGCTGCCCGAGCGGTTCGTTTTCTTCCTGGCCAACACCGACCCCAAGAAAAACCTGCGCGGGGTGCTGCAGGCGATGGCGCTGCTGAAAAAGCAGGGCCAGCTGCCGTTTAAGCTGGTGATGCTCGACTACCCCGAGAGTGCCTTGCAGGCCGTGCTCAACGAGCTGCAGGCCCCCGAGCTGCGGGCCGACATTCAGCTCTGCGGCTACGTGCCCAACCAGGAGCTGCCGCTGCTTTACAACCTGGCCGAAATATTCCTTTACCCTTCCCTGCGCGAAAGCTTCGGCATTCCCATCCTGGAAGCCATGGGCTGCGGCACGCCGGTTATCACCAGCAACACCTCGTCGATGCCCGAAGTGGCCGGCGACGCCGCGCTGCTGATTGACCCCTTCCGTCCCGAAACCATTGCCGATGCCATCCGGCAGCTGCAGAACAACTCAGCGGAGCGCGCCCGCCTTACCGAGCTGGGCCTGCAGCGGGTGCAGCGCTTTTCCTGGCGCGAAACCGCCCGCCACGTACGGGAGGTGTACCGGCAGGTACTAACCCAGCAACCCAACCACCCTGGTAAGCCGCAAGCCCGCGCTGCGCAGCAGGCTGCGCCCGGGAAGTAGTTTAATCGATGACGTATGAATTTTGTATTTGTTAGCCTGCAGCGCATCAATACCGACCGCGAGTCGACGGCCACCAGCCTGGCGCGGGAGCTGGCCCGCCAGAACCACAACGTTCTGTACATCAACTCCCCGGTAAACCGCAAGGACTATTTCTTTCCACCCGGCGATGCTTTTGTCGGCGCCCACGTTGCGGCCATAAAAGCCGGGCAGGAGCCGCTGCAGCAGCTGGCCCCGCACCTGTGGGTGCTGCACCCCCCCAGCCTGATAGACTCGTTTAACTGGGTGCCCTACACGCCTTTGTTTTCCCTGCTGCTTCGGCTCAACAACGCCCGGCTGGCCAAAGACATCAAACCCGCGCTACAGAAGCTGGGGTTCGACGAGTTCGTCCTCATCAACGACAAAGACATTTTCCGGAGTTTTTATCTGCAGGAATACCTGCGGCCTTCCCAAACCGTGTACCTCGACCGCGACTACACCGTGGGCCAGCCGTACTGGCGGCGGCACGGCCAGACCCTGGAGCCGGTGCTGATGCGCAAGTCCGGGGCCGTATTCTGCAACTCCCTCGACTTCACCGAGCGGGCCCGGCGGTACAACCCCAACAGCTTCTACATTGGCAACGGCTTCGACGCGGCCCAGTTCAGTGCCGAGCCAGCGCACGCCCTGCCCCCCGACCTGGCCGCTATTCCCGGGCCCCGCATCGGCTACGTGGGCGCCCTGATTACCATGCGCCTCGACCTGCCCCTGCTGGAAGAGCTGGCCCGGCAGCGCCCGAAATGGAGCTTTGTGCTGGTGGGCTGGCAAGACGAGGCCTTTGAGCGAAGCGCCCTGCACAGCCTGCCCAACGTGTATTTTCTGGGCCGCAAGCATACCCACGACGTGCCGGCCTACCTGCAGCATTTCGACGTCTGCATCAACCCGCAGGCCATCAACGAAATCACGCTGGGCAACTTCCCGCTAAAGATTCTGGAATACCTGGCCATGGGCAAGCCCGTGGTGGCCACCGTCACCAACACGATGACGGAGGTATTCAGCGAGCACAGCTACCTGGCCACGGGCACTGCCCAGTACCTGGAGCAGATAGAAAAAGCCCTGGCCGAGGACAGCCCCCGGAAAGCCCAGGAAAGAATAGCCTTTGTGGAGAAGTTCAGCTGGAAAAACATCGCGGCCCACTGCCTGAGTCTTTGCCAGCAGGTGGCCGGTGCTTCTGCGGTCAGGCCGGGCAAAAGCCGAACGATGTAGCGGCGCGCCCCTTGGTGTGTGCAGGTACGCCACTCGGGTGAGGTTACAGCAGCTTCCGGGTTGGGATACCCTTTAGTAAAAGTTAAACCTACCTGAAATCCGCACTAAGCCCAGTCGTTCATTCCAGCCTTTTACGCCCGGCTTCAATCCAGTCGCTCCATCCTGTCGTTCAACGAGGAGACGCGCGGGGTCGCGTCTCTTCATCTGCCTACCCGGCCTGATTCCGGGCCGGCCCTCTGTTTGTCAGCTTACCATGTCCATTGCCACCAAAATCAAGCGTAACCCGCGGCTAAAGCAGCTGCTGCTGTGGCTGCTGCTGCTGCCGCGCGAGGCCCGGCCGCGGCTGTGGGTGCGCTGGCTGGTAAACCCTTTCGTGCACCGGCGGGGGCGGGGGGCGCTGGTGCGCTGGCGCAGCCGCCTCGACGTGGTGCCCTTTCAGCCTTTCGTGCTGGGGGCTGAGTCCGTCATCGAAGACTTTGCTACCGTCAACAACGGAATGGGCGGCGTGTACATCGGCGAGCGTACCCTGGTGGGCATCGGCAACGTGCTGATTGGGCCCCTGCGCATCGGCAACGACGTCATTATCGCCCAGCACGTGGTGTTCTCGGGCCTTAACCACGGCTACGAGGACGTGCACAGGCCCATTAAAGACCAGGCCTGCAGCACGGCGGAAATTGTGGTGGAGGACGAAGTATGGATTGGGGCCAACTCCGTGGTTACGGCCGGCGTACGCATTGGCCGGCACGCGGTGGTGGCCGCCGGCAGCGTCGTAACCCAGGACGTGCCGCCCTACACCATCGTGGGCGGCAACCCCGCCCGGCCCCTCAAGCAGTACAACCCTGCCAGCGGGCAGTGGGAGAAGTACCAGCCGCTCACATCTTCTTAGTTGTCAGTTGTTAGTTGTCCGTTGTCAGGCCGTTCTATAGCCTTTTTGTAAAAACTAATAACTAATAACTAATAACTGACAACTAACAACTGACAACTAACAACTAACAACTATTTCGCTACCCCTTGCTATGATGCTTACAATACTTACCGTTCTGTTCTGGCTGGCGCTGGCCGTGGTTTTTTATACCTATGTGGGCTATGCCGCTATCGTCGGGCTATGGGCGAAGCTTCGGCCCCGGGCGCCGCTGCCTGAGCAGCCCTTCGAGCCGGAGGTGACGCTGGTGGTGCCGGCCTACAACGAGGCCGACATCCTGGCCGAGAAGGTGCGCAACTGCCTGGCCCTGGACTACCCGGCCGGCAAGCTCCGGCTGCTGTTTATCACCGACGGCTCCAACGACCACTCCGGTGAGGTGCTGGCTGCTTTTCCCGGCGTGCAGCACCTGCACCAGCCCGAGCGGGCCGGCAAGTCCATGGCCGAAAACCGCGCCATCCGCTACGTGAGCACGCCTTATGTCATTTTCACCGACTGCAACACCCTGCTCAACCCCGAGGCGGTGCGCGAGCTGGTGCGCCACTACCAGGACCCTGCCGTAGGCGCGGTATCGGGCGAGAAGCGCGTGCTGCGCGACGGCAGCGCCCCCGGCGCCGGCGAGGGCCTGTACTGGAAGTACGAGTCCTTCCTCAAGCGCTGCGACTCCGACATCTACAGCCTCATGGGCGCGGCCGGCGAGCTGGTGTCGTTTCGCACCGACCTGTTCAAGCCCCTGGAAGCCGACACCGTGCTCGACGACTTCGTGCAGTCCATGCGCATCGTCGATGCCGGCTACCGCGTGGTGTACGAGCCCCGGGCCTACGCCATGGAGCCGCCCTCATTTTCGCTGAAAGAAGAGATGAAGCGCAAGGTGCGCATCTGCGCTGGCGGCTGGCAGGCCATGTCCCGCCTGCTGCCCCTGCTCAACCCGCTGCGCCAGCCCACTGTGGCGTTTCTCTACCTCTCGCACCGGGTGCTGCGCTGGACGCTCACCCCGGCCCTGCTCCTGCTGCTGCTGCCCCTGAATGCCGCCCTGGCCCTGGCTTATGGCGGTATCTACACCCTGCTGCTGGTGCTGCAGGCCTTGTTCTACGGTGCCGCCGCCCTGGGCTGGTGGCGTGCCAGCCGCGGGCAGGCCGCCGGCCCCCTGCTCGTGCCCCTTTACTTCACCATGATGAACGTAGCCGTTTTTCAAGGTGCCCAGCGGTTCTGGCGCAACGCCCAGCCCGCCGCCTGGGACAAAGCCCAGCGGGCACCAGCCGCTTAGGCGGTAAGTCCTGGGTAGGAAGTAGTGATGAGTGAGTAGGTTTGAACTACCGTGGCTGTTGCAGAACTCGGCTTAAATTGTTCTATTGCTGAGTAGCCACTTGGCAAGCGCCCGAGTTGGCGCTTCGGTGCAT
>NZ_BAABGZ010000003.1:0-53027 GCF_039541835.1 Hymenobacter saemangeumensis
CGCCGCCTGGATAACCGAACAGGATGCCAAAAACTGGTTTGACCATTGCGGATATCATGTACAGTAACTGCGAAACCGCTCTAGTTGTTAGTTGTTAGTTGTTAGTTGTCAGTTGTCAGTTGTCAGTTGTTAGTTGTCAGTTATTAGGTATTAATTGCTAGATATCAGAGAGCTAAAAACGGGGGTGAAAGAGCTTCTTCTTCCATGGGAGCCTAGCACAATCAATAATGTTCAGCTGCAAGCACACAACATCAGGAACAATCCTGACAACTGACAACTAACAACTAACAACTGATAACTAAACCTACTGCTCATTCAGCTTCCAGTTGTAGTCGAGGTAGCCGATTTTGGTGTTCTTGTCGATTTTGGTGGGGCTGTACTTGTTCACCCAGCTGACCACGTTCTGGCCATTTTTTTCCCAGTCGCCTTTGTACCAGTCGAAATATTTGGAAAGCAGCGCCTTGTCTTTGCCCACTTTGTTTTTGCTGGCGTTGCTGAGAAAGTCGCGGCCCTGCTCGTCGAGCTGCCGGTCGAGCTGCTCGGCGGTGTAGGCCTCGTTGCGCAGGCGCGGGCAGGAGATGGAGGCGCACACCAGGGCAAAGTGAATGCGCGGGTCGTTGTACTTCTTGCGCAGGGTGCCGTGCTCGATGTTGTCGAGGCTCATCTCCTCACCGCCGATGGTAAAGAACTTCTTGGCCCAGGGCGTATTCACAAAGGGCACCTGTATCTTGGGGCCAATGTCTTTGATGCTCTTCAGCGGGTAGTGGTCGAGAATCAGGCGGATGGTGTAGGCGTTGTAGGCGTTAATCCAGTAAGCCATCTGCTCGTTTTTGCTCCAGGAAGCCGCGGGCGGGTTCTTGCTCAGCAGACTCAGGTACTTGTTGAACTCCTCCTGCTCGGCCTTGAAGCCCTTGTAGTTAACTCTGCCCTCGGCGTTGACGTGCTTTTTCAGCAGCCGGTCGAACACACGGTGGTCGACCGGCCCGGCACCGGGCTTGCCCTGGGGCACGCCGGGCGCTTCCAGCAGGGTGGTGCGGGCCGCTACGGCAAAGGCCAGCAGCAGCAGCCCCAGCCCAGAGAATAGTTTCAGCTTGTTCATCGGCGGAATATACGGAAGCAAGGCAGCGGAAAGATTGACCCCGGCTAAACCTGAACCCAGGATTTATTACGTAAGGAGAAAAAACTCTCCTGAAAAATGCTGCTGCCCCTTGCGCTGTTGAGCTTATCGGCCCCCGCTCCTGCCGACAGCACGCCCCGGCGCCTGGCGCTTTTTCCGCTGCCCCTGGTGTACTACACGCCCGAAACCCGGCTGGCTTACGGGGCGGCAGCGGTGGCCACCCTGCGCTTCCGGCGCGATGCCGGCTTTGCCGGGGCGCGGCCGTCCCAGCTCACGCTGGGGGTAGCGTACACCCAGAACCGCCAGCTGCTGCTTTACCTGCCCTTTCAGCTGTTTTATGCCCGCAACACCTACTACGCCTACGGCGAGGCCGGCTACTACCGCTACAACTACTATTACTTCGGGCAGGGCACCCGGGAAGTGGAGCCCGAGCTATACGGGGTAAACTTCCCCCGCGTGCGCCTCAACGCCTTCCGGCGCATCCTGACGGGAATTGGCCGGGGCAGCCTGTACCTGGGCGGGCGCTACCAGTACGAAGACTACGACCTGACCTCCGTGGCCGAAGGCGGGCTGCTGGCCGGCGGCACCGTACCCGGCGGCCGGGGCAGCCGGCTCACGGGCGGGGGCCTGGGCGTTTTCTACGATTCCCGCGACAACGTGCTCTTTCCCCGCAAAGGAGTGGTGGCCGACGTGGCCCTGCTGTACCGCAACCGGGCCGTGGGTGCGGGCGCCGGGGGCGCAACCACCCGCTTCACCCGCTACTCGGCCGATGTATCGTCTTACCACGCCCTGGGCCCGCACGCCGTGCTGGCCGCCAACTACTGGGCCAGCTTCACCACGGGCGTAGCGCCGTTCAACGCCCTGTCGCTGCTGGGCGGCACCCGGCGCATGCGCGGCTACTACGAAGGCCGCTACCGCGACCAGAACGCCGCGCTGCTGCAAACCGAGCTGCGCTTCGACGTATACCGGCGGCTGGGCGGCGTGCTGTTCGGCTCAGTGGGCACGCTGGGCGACGACGACGCCCTGCTGCGCCTGCACCAGCCTAAAGCCGCCTACGGCGCCGGCCTGCGGTTTACCATCAACCGCCGCGACCACCTCAACCTGCGGCTGGACTATGGCCTGGGCCAACAATCCAGCGGCTTCTACCTCACCATTGGCGAAGCTTTTTAAGGACTTACACTTTAGACCTTAGACTTTAGACATGAGACCTTAGAATACAGGAGGACTTCCGAAGTGGCGCACTGCCCGCCGCGCCCACCGCGCCCGGGCTAGCAATGCCGGAACAGCCTTCTATCTCCGTATGAAAAAAAAGCACCAAGTTGCACCCCAACGGCAAGCCGCCTTATGCTCCTGAGCGTTATCATTCCCACCTACAACGAAGCCCCCAACATTGGCCGGGTAGTTACCGAGCTGCGCCGCTATGCCGGCTCCCAGGCAGTAGAAATACTGGTAGTGGATGCCAACAGCCCCGACGGCACGGCCGAAGCCGCCCGGCAGGCCGGGGCCACCGTACTGCAGGCACCCCGCCCCGGCCGCGCGGCCCAGATGAATCACGGCGCCCGCCACGCCCGCGGCGAGCTGCTCTACTTCGTGCACGCCGATGTCAGAGTCCACCCCAACTACGTGGCCGACATTCGGGGTGCCGTGGCCCTGGGGCACGAGGCCGGCTGCTACCGCTTCCGCTTCGACTCCCCGCACCCGCTGCTGCGCATCAACAGCTACGGCACCCGCTTCCGGGGCCTGATGAGCCGGGGCGGCGACCAGACGCTGTTCATCACCCGCAGGCTGTTTGAGCGGCTGCAGGGCTTCGATGAGTACTACGTCATCATGGAAGACTTCGACATCATCCGCCGGATTCGGCGCCTGGCCACGTTCTTCATTATTCCGGCCGACGTGGTGGTGTCGGCCCGCAAGTACGAAACCAACTCCTGGCTGCGGGTGCAGCTGGCCAACCTGACGGCCTTTCTGCTGTTCTTTCTGCACCAGCCGCCCACGCGCATTGCCCGGGTGTACAAAAAAATGCTCTCCTACCGCTGATGCCGACTACCGTGCTTGTTACCGGCGCCAACGGCTTTCTGGGCCGCCACCTCGTGGCCGAGCTGCAGCGGCGTGGCCATGGCGTGCGGGCCCTGCTGCGGCCGGGCACCCCGCCTCCCTTTCCGGCCAGCTGGGCCGTGGAATACGCGGAAGCCGACCTGAGCCGCCCCAGGTGCCCGGCGCACCTGGCCGCGGGCTGCCGCTTCATCATCCACGCGGCAGCGCTTGCCCAGGTAAACCCGGCCCGCAACCCCGCCCTGTGGGCGGTGAACGTAATCGGGACCGAGAACGCGCTGCGCATGGCCCGCCATGCCGCGGTGCAGCGCTTTGTGTACGTGGGCACGGCCAATGTATTCGGCTTTGGCACCAGCGCCCGGCCCGGCGATGAAACCCGGCCCTACGCCGGGCAGCGCTACGGCCTCGACTACATGGACAGCAAGCAGCTGGCCGCCGAGCATGTGCTGCACTGCGTAGCGCGGGAGCAGCTACCGGCCGTGCTGGTTCATCCCACCTTTATGCTGGGCCCGGGCGATGCCAAGCCCACCTCAAACGCCCTGCTGCTGGAGCTTTACAAAGGCCGCCTGCCCGGCTACCCGCCCGGGGGCAAAAACTACGTGCACGTGGCCGATGTAGCCGCAGCCACCGTGAATGCCCTGACCATGGGCCGCCCGGGCGAATCCTACATCCTCGGCAACCGCAACCTGAGCTACCGCGAAGCCTTTGCGCTGCTGGCCGGGGCCATGGGCGTGCCGGCCCCGCGCTGGCCCATACCGCGCCGCCTGGCCGCTTTATACGTCCGGGCGGCGGAGCTTAAAGCCCGCCTGACCGGCCGTCCCACCCAGGTAAACCAAGCCATGATAAGCGTAGCCGCCGACGGCCACTACTTCTGCGTCGACAAGGCCCGGCAGGAGCTGGCCCTTGCGCAAACTCCCATCGAGCAGGCCGCCACCGAGGCGCTGGCCTGGTTTAAAGCCCACGGCTATGTCTAAGCTGCCGACTACTGCCTCCGCACCTTTTGCGGGCAAGGTGGCTATTGTTACCGGCTCGGAATCGGGCATCGGCCGCGAAACGGCCCGGGCCCTGTGCCGGCAGGGGGCCGCCGTGGTGCTGAACGGCCGCTGCCCCGAGCGGCTGGAGCACACCCGCCAGGCCCTGGCGCAGGCCGGCCTGCGCGTGGCGGCCTGCGTGGCCGACGTCACCGACTATGCCGACTGCGAGCGGCTGGTAGCGGCCGCCATCACGGCTTTTGGGCAGCTCGACATCCTGGTTACCAACGCCAGCATCTCCCAGCGCGCCTACTTTGCCGACATGCAGCCCGAGGTGTTCCGGCGGGTGCTCGACAGCAACGTGTACGGGGCCGTGTTTCCGCTGAAAGCGGCCCTGCCCTACCTCTGCCAAAGCCGGGGCAGCGTCACGTTCATCTCCTCCATCTCGGCCCTGAACGGCATGCCCAGCGGCTCGGCCTACTGCGCCGGCAAGGCCGCCGTGGCCAACCTCTGCCACACCCTGCGGCTGGAGCTGGCCGACACCGGCGTTCACTTCGGCGTGGTGCACATCGGCTTCACCCAGAACGACCCCGAGAAGCGCGTGCTCGACGCCGCCGGGCAGCCCGTACCCATTGCCCACCGCCCGCCGCGCTGGCAGAAAAGCCAGGCCGAAGTGGCAGCCATCATCCTGCGCCACATCCGGCGGCGGCGGCAGCGCACGGTTATCTCGGCCCTGGGGCAGATTATTGTACTGGTGCATACCTACCTTCCCCGCCTCGGCGACTGGATTGTGCTGACCACCATCCGGCGCCTGCGCCACTTCTACGAATAAAACCTTTGCAAACCGGAATAGCTTTTTGCTTCGTATCTCTAATTTCTTCCCCTAATAACTTTTCATGGCCACTTACTACGCTCCTGACGACCTCAAGAAATTCGGCAACATCGGCGAGTTCCAGCAGGAATTTGCCGACAAATTTTTCAGCTACTACGGCGCCGTGTTCGCCGAAGGTGCCCTCACGGCCCGTGAAAAGTCCCTTATTGCCCTGGCCGTGGCCCACACGGTGCAGTGCCCCTACTGCATCGACGCCTACACCTCCGACACCCTGGAAAAAGGCTGCTCCGAAACCGAGATGATGGAAGCCGTGCACGTAGCCGCCGCCATTCGCGGCGGCGCCACGCTGGTGCACAGCGTGCAGATGATGAACAAAGCCAAAGAGCTGTCGATGTAGTTGCTGATGGATTGATTTTTTGATGTGCTGATGTGCTGGCTGTGCTGAGGCTTAAGCTCCCACGCCACATAGCTTATTTCAGTAATACGAGCAGGTGCTCGCTGCGCCCTGAACTGTTTTGCTTACACCACTCGTTGGCTTCCTGCATCGGCACATCAAAAAATCATCCCATTAAGACAGCACATCAGCACATCAAACAATCAGCACATTAACAAGGATGAAATCACTCAAAGCCGCTGGCCACCAGCTGGCCGACTCGGCCTTTCAGCTGACGGTGCTACGCAGCGAAGTAGCCGAAACCCTGCACCTGCCGCTTTTCCATGAGAAGCTGCGGGGCGCCGGGCTGTTTCCGCTGCAGCCGGTGGCGCCGGCGGTGCTGCAAATCAACGTGGGCAAGATGTGCAACCAGGTGTGCAAGCACTGCCACGTAGATGCCGGCCCCGACCGCAAGGAAATCATGACCCGCCAGACCATGCAGCTCTGCCTCGATGCGCTGGCCAGCTCCGACATCGCCACCGTGGACCTGACCGGCGGCGCCCCGGAGATGAACCCCGACTTCCGCTGGTTTGTGGAGGAAATCAGCAAGCTGGGCCGCAAGGTGCTGGTGCGCTGCAACCTGACCATCATCGTGGCCAACAAGAAGTATTACGACCTGCCCGAGTTCTTTAAAAAGCACGGCGTGGAGGTGGTAAGCTCCCTGCCCTTCTACTCGGCCGATAAAACCGACCGGCAGCGGGGCGACGGGGTGTTTGCCGACTCTATCAAAGCCCTGAAGATGCTCAACGCCGTAGGCTACGGGCAGCCCGACAGCGGCCTGGTGCTCAATCTGGTGTACAACCCCGCCGGGGCCTTCCTGCCCGCCGCCCAGCAAGGGCTGGAGCTGCAGTTCAAGCGCGCCCTGCTCAAGGACTTCGGCATTGTGTTCAACAGCCTGTTTGCCATCACCAACATCCCCGTGAGCCGCTACCTCGACTACCTGATTGAGTCGAAAAACTACGCCGGCTATATGGAAAAGCTGGTCAATGCCTTCAACCCCGTGGCCGCTGCCGGCGTGATGTGCCGCAACACCATTTCGGTGAGCTGGGACGGCTACCTCTACGACTGCGACTTCAACCAGATGCTGGACCTGCAGGTGGCCAGCCCCACCCGCCACATCCGCGACTTCGACCTGGAAGCGCTGAGCCGCCGCACCATCGTGGTAAACCAGCATTGCTACGGCTGCACGGCCGGCAGCGGCTCAAGCTGCGGCGGCGCCACGGCATAGGGCAACTACCGTTACTTCTACCCGCGAAGGGAGCGCCCAGGCTGCACAGCCTGGGCGCTCCCTTCTTTTTTGCAGCTTTTCGAAAAAAATCAGCCAATCGACTTTCACAAGCGGACACCTGCCCGACAATGGACAGTTTTTCTACTACCAATGCCTGCAACCTGCGTAATAAATTATTGTAAATCAAATATTTATGAAATTGGCACGGGGCTTGGCAATACCTAATCACCCCGGGAGCCTTACTGACCACAAACGAACACCGCTACTGCTCACTCACCTTTCTCTGCAATTCTGCGCTGCTCTGGCAACCTGCCTCGCCCTTTCTACATCTGCCTTTTCTCTGCAAGCTCACCTTTTTCTGCAACTTCTTTTTTCTGCTCCACCCTCTCCTTTTCACCTTCTTTTCTGCATTAACAACTCTCTTCCTTAACCTTCTCATTTTCTGCAAACCCATGAAAGCTTTCACCACCTTCCGCTCTGTTTCCTTCGCCACTGCTGTCGCCGTAATGTTTGTCGCCCCGGCCCCGGCCCAGGCCCAGCAGGTGCCCAACCCCGTGACCCTGCAAAAGCTTGACGCCGAAAACCTGCGCCTGCGGGTAGCCAACCCCGCGCAGCAAGCCAGCCGCGTGGAGGTAGTGGCCCTTACCACCGGCCAACCCCTGTTTTCGCAGCGCTACACCGATGCCGCCTACGGCCACCGCTTTAACTTCCACGACCTGCCCACGGGCAGCTACGCGCTGAAGCTGAAAGTGGGCGCCGCCCGCTACCGCTACACCATTGAAGTAGCTACCACGCCCCAGGGCACTACCCTCCACATTGTCGAGCCCCTGCCCTCGCCCACGGCGCCCGCTATGGCGTTGTCGCAACAGTAAAAAGCGGCAGCTGCGTGGCAGCTGGCAACGCGATTCGCGGACTACGTATAGTAACCCGGCCGAACTGGTCTTCGCCTGGCATCGCCGGTGGGGCTAGTTTCGGCCGGCATGCTTTTTACCGCCATCCCGCCCATGCTTTACCTGCTGCGCGACGCCTTATTTCCCATGCTGGTGTTTCTGCACGCCGTGCTGGCCGGCGCCCCACCCGACCGGGGCCGGGGCAGCTTCGCCCACGCCCGCTACCGCATGATGCGCGTGGGCCGCCTGCCCGCAGGGCTGCGGGAAAGCTCCGGCCTGGCCCGGGCCGACAGCGGCCTCTGGACCCACGGCGACGGCGGCCGGCCGGCCCGCCTCACCCTGGTGGAGCTGCCCGGCACCCTGCGGCACCGCCTCGACCTGGCGCCGCTGCCCAACACCGACTGGGAAGACCTGGCCCAGGACCGGGCCGGCCGCATTTACATCGGCGACTTTGGCAACAACCGCAACCAGCGCCGGCAGCTGGCCATCTACCGCGTCGACCCCGCCGCGGCCCGCCCCCACATAGATACCATTGCGTTTCGCTTTGCCGACCAGCGGGCTTTCCCGCCGCCACGCGGCCGCCGCAACTTCGACTGCGAAGCCTTTTTCTGGCATCAGGATTCCCTGCACCTGTTTAGCAAGGACCGGAGCCTGCGGCCCTGGGTGAAGCACTACGTGCTGCCCGCCCGGCCCGGCACCTATGTAATAGCCCCGCGCGACAGCCTGCGGCTGAACACGCTGATTACGGCGGCCGACATCAGCCCCAACGGGCAAACCGTGGCCCTGCTGGGCTACGGCGGCGTGTTTCTGTTTGCCCGGCAGCCCGGCCGCCGGCTGTTCGACAGCCCCAAAAGCTTCCGGGCCCTGCCCCGCACCGGGCAGGCCGAAGCCCTGGTGTTTGTAGACGACTCCACGTTTGTGGTGAGCAATGAGAAGGGCAAGCTGTTCCGGGGACAGCGCCGTGCCCAGGCCAGCCACTGATTTCCAGGGCTATTCCTCTTTACTGATGGCCGGTTTCAGCTCCCTGCTCCTGACGGCGAGGGGCGGCCCGGCGTTAGTAGTTTAGAAACGTTCTAAAAAACTTTGGCTTCTATTTGTAATCATTCCAAATAAGAAACTACCTTTGCAGGGCATTCCAAAACCAACCACGCTTGCCCGTCTTATGACTTTCAAATTCGCCTCAACTGCTCTGTTTGCCCTGGCTCTTGGCGTGTCGTCCTGCTCCAAAACCGATGAGCCAACTCCTGCCCTGCGGGCCAAGATGGACTATAGCTCGCTGACTGCCTCAACCCGCTATACGGAAGCGTTCAAGAACAGCGAAGGCGTATCGACCGTGGACCTGGGCGATGCGGCCAAGCGGCTGGATATGTTTTCGGAGCTCAACAGCTACATGGCCCTGGTAGCCGTGGCCTCGCCGGGTACGCCATCTACCCTGGAAGCTGCCCGCCTGCGCAACTTCTACACCAACACGGCTGCGCCGTTCGCGGCCGCTGCCCTGAACACCTCGGGCGTGCAGCTGCGCGATAAAACCGCTGCTTCGTTCTCGGAAGCCAACGCCAGCACGGTTCGCACTTACATCGATACCAAGCTGAACGAGCTGGCCGTGGCCAGCCAGTCGGTAAACAACACCGCCGTTCGGGGCCAGGCCGGCCGCATTGGCCGCTACCTGGTAGATGGCAACGGCTACGAAGTAAACCAGGTAATCCAGAAGGCCCTGATTGGTGCCCTGCTGCTCGACCAGATTGACAACGTGCTGCTGGGCTCCAACGGCCTGAACGCCAACAACAGCCAGCTGGTAAGCGGCAAGACGTACTCGGAGCTGGAGCACAACTGGGATATGGCCTATGGTTACATGACTACCAACGCCATCATGACCACCGACATTACCCTGACGCCCCGTGAGCGTTTCCTGGCGGGCTACCTCAACGAGAAAAACGGTACGGCTTCGCCCGCTGTGTACCAGGCATTCCTGAAGGGCCGCGCCGCCATTGTAAACAACGACCTGACGACCCTCAAAGCCCAGTCGGATATTATTCGCACGGAGCTGGAGAAAACCATTGCCAAGTCGGCCGTTTCCTACCTCACGAACTGGAAGTCGCACTCCACGCTGGAAGCCAAAACCCACGCGCTGGCCGAAGGCCTGGGCTTTATCTACTCCCTGCGCTTCTGCTCCAAGTTCGGCGCCGATGCCGCCTGGTCTGACTCCGTGCTGCGCGGCCTGATGTCGGGCAGCCAGGGCGCCTGGGACCTGACCAATGCCCAGGCCGACACTGCCATCGGGGCCATCAACACCAAGTTCTCCCTGTAATTCTGCCTTAATGCCCGGCACAAACTCCTTGTGCCGGGCATTAATCTGCTGCCTCCCTTGTTGGCAGCAACCCCGGGGCAGCGATGCCCCGCTGGTGTTTAGTTAAAACGCATACCGCCGCTACTCATGAAAAAGTCGCTTGTTTTTTCCCTGCTGGTAATGCTGGCTGCCTGGGGCGTAATTGGCTGCAAAAAGGATGACGAGGGCACCAAGCCCGTGGCCGGCGGCCCCGACCGCCAGGCGCTGCTGGTGCAGCTGGCCGACAGCGTGGTGAAGCCCGGCTACCTGCGCTTCAGCGAAAAGCTGAGCGTACTCAAGAGCAAGACCACGGCTTTTACCGCGGCTCCTACCCCGGCTACCCTGCTGGAAGCCCGGCAAGCCTGGCTGGCCGCCTACGTGGAATGGCAGAAAGTAGAGCTGTTTGAGTTTGGCCCGGCCGAAAACGTGGGCCTGCGCAACAGCTTCAACATCTACCCCACCGATGCGGCCGGCATCCGGCAGAACATCAGCTCGGGCAGCTACAACTTTGAGGTGGCCACGGCCATTGCCCAGCAGGGCTTTCCGGCCCTCGACTACCTGCTGAACGGCCTGGCCAGCGACGATGCCGCCATTGCCCAGCAGTTTGCCAGCTCCGCCAACCACCGCCGCTACCTCACCGAGGTGGTGGCCCGCATGGACCAGAAGTTTGGCACCGTGTACGGGCAGTGGACCGGCGCCTACCGCAACACCTTTGTGAACAGCACCGGCACCGATGCCAGCAGCTCGCTCTCGCGGGTGGTAAACGCCTATGTTCTGTACTTCGAGCGCTACCTGCGGGCCGGTAAAGTGGGCATTCCAGCCGGCGTAATGGGCGGGGTAAGCGGCACTACTTACCCCGACAAGATTGAGGCCTACTACTACCGCGGCACGCTGCCCCTGCAGCTGGCCCAGACGGCCCACAGCGCCACGCAGCAGTTCTTCAGCGGCCGCAGCGGCCGGCCTTCTTTTAAGGCTTACCTCGATGCCCTGGGCGCCAAGGACAGCCAGACCAAGCAAAGCCTGTCGGAGATTATCAGCACCCAGTACGGCGCGTCGTACCAGCAGCTGAGCGCGCTCGGCCCTAACCTGTACGGCACCCTGCAAACGCGCCCCGCCGATGCCGTTCGCTCCTACGATGAGATGCAAAAAGTAGTGCGCCTGCTCAAGATAGACATGACGTCGGCCATGGGCATTACCCTCACTTACGTGGACAACGACGGCGACTAACCGGGAATTTAATCAGTTGAAGGTGAAGAGTTAAAAGTTAAGAAGCAGACCTGCCTTTTAGCTTTTAACTCTTCACTTTTAACTTAAAAACAGAGCCCAAGTGCAAGCCGCTTCTATGCCTTCCCGCCTGCAGCGCTACCTGCATGCCACCACCTCGGCCGCGCCGCTGGCCGTCTTCCGGCTGGCGTTTGGCCTGCTGATGCTGGGCAGCGTGCTGCGCTTCTGGGCCAAGGGCTGGATAGCTGAGCTGTACATTCAGCCAAAGTTCTTCTTCTCGTACTACGGCTTTGCGTTTGTGAAGCCCCTGGGCCCGTACACCTACGGGCTTTTTGCCTTGTGCGGGCTGAGCGCGCTGCTGCTGGCCCTGGGCTGGTGGTATCGCACCGCGGCCGTGACCTTGTTCCTGAGCTTCACCTACATCGAGCTCATGGACAAAAGCACCTACCTCAACCACTACTACTTTGTGAGCCTGGCGGCGTTTCTGCTCATCTGGCTGCCCGCCGGCGCCTACTTTTCGGTGGATGCCCGCCGCGACCCGCGCCGCTGGCAGGGCCAGGTGCCGCGCTGGACCGTGCATGCCCTGCGCCTGCTCATCGGCATCGTGTACTTCTACGCCGGCCTGGCCAAGCTCAACTCCGACTGGCTGGTGGAAGCCATGCCGCTGCGCATCTGGCTGCCGGCCAAAAACGACCTGCCGGTGCTGGGCTTCCTGCTGGGCTACCCCTGGGTGGCCTACGCCTTCAGCTGGTTTGGCGCCTTTTACGACCTGACAGTGCCCTTTTTCCTGCTGCACCCGCGCACCCGGCTCTGGGCCTACGCCACGGTGGTGGTGTTTCACGTGCTCACGGCCATCCTGTTTCCCATCGGCATGTTCCCCTACGTGATGATGGTGGCCGCGCTGGTGTTCTTCCCGCCCACCCTGCACGAGCGGATTCTGGACGTGCTGCGAGCCGGAAAACCTCACCCCCAGCCCCTCTCCGGCGGCGAGGGGAGCCAGACGACTCCAGAACTTAATCGTCAGGCTCCCCAACTCCGCGGGAGAGGGGGCCGGGGGGTGAGGTTGCCCCGCAGCCAGCGCCTTTTAGTCATGGGCCTGGCCGTGTTTTTCCTGGTGCAGCTGCTGCTGCCCTTCCGCTACCTGCTGTACCCGCGCGAGCTGTTCTGGACGGAGGAAGGCTACCGCTTTTCCTGGCGCGTGATGCTGATGGAGAAAATGGGACAGGTGCAGTTCAAAGTAGTGGACGGCGCCACCGGCCGGCGCGTGCTGGTCGACAACCGCGACCACCTCAGCATTTTGCAGGAAAAGATGATGAGCACCCAGCCCGACATGATGGTGCAGTTTGCCCACTACCTGCGCGACTACTACGCCGCCCGCGGTGTGCAGCAGCCCCGGGTATATGCCGATGCCTACGTGGCCCTGAACGGGCGCCTGAGCCGGCCCTACATCGACCCTACGGTGGACTTGGCCCGCCAGCAGGACAACCTGCGCCCCAAGTCCTGGATATTACCTTTCAATGATGAGATTAGCGGTTTATAGTTTTTTCCTTTGCCTGAGCCTGCTTTTCGGCCACGGCGCCCTGGCCCAGCAAACCCTGCGCGGCCGCGTGCGCGAAGCCGAAACCAACCGGCCCGTGCCCGACTGCGAGGTGTACGTGCGCGGCTCGCGCAGCATTGTGCGCACCGACAGCGCCGGCCTGTTCACCCTCAGCAAGCTGCCCACCGGGCGCGTGCAGCTGCAGTTTGCTTCCCTGGGCCATCAGCCCTTCAAAGCCGAGGTGAATGTGACCGGCAGCGCCGAGGTGCAGGAGTTTACCCTGAGCCGCCGCGACCAGGCCTTGGGCGAGGTAGTGGTGGCCGCCCCCAAAACCACCTTCGGCCAGGGCCGCCTGCGCGAGGTGGAGGGCACAGCCATCTTCGCGGCCAAGAAGTCGGAGGTGATTGTGCCCGACAACATCGTGGCCAACCTGGCTACCAACAACGCCCGCCAGGTGTATGCCCGCGTGGCCGGCCTCAACATCTGGGAAAGCGACCAGGGCGGCCTGCAGCTCAGCATCGGCGGGCGCGGGCTCGACCCCAACCGCACGGCCAACTTCAACGTGCGCCAGAACAACTACGACATCTCGGCCGATGCCCTGGGCTACCCCGAAAGCTACTACACCCCGCCCATCGAGGCCATCAAGCGCATTCAGCTGGTGCGCGGGGCGGCCTCCCTGCAGTACGGCACCCAGTTTGGCGGCCTGCTCAACTTCGAGCTGCGCCAGCCGGAGCCCGACAAAACCGTGAGCGTGACTGCGCGGCAGAGCGTGGGCTCCTTCGGCTTTTTCAACTCCTTCAACAGCGTGAGCGGCACGGTGAAGGGCTTCAGCTACTACGCCTTTGCCCAGTACAAGCGCGGCGACGGCTGGCGGCCCAACTCCCACTTCGACAGCAAAACCGCCTACGCCGACCTGCGCTACCAGTTCACCGAAAACTTCAAGGTGGGCGCCCAGGTGACGCACATGGACTACCTGGCCCAGCAGCCCGGCGGCCTCAGCGACGAGATGTTCCGGGAAAACCCGCGGCAGTCGAACCGGGAGCGCAACTGGTTTGAGGTCGACTGGAACCTGTTCAACCTCAACGCCGACTGGAAGCTCACGCCGCAGTCCAACCTCAACCTGACGGCCTTTGGCTTGCGGGCCTCCCGTAAGTCGCTGGGCTTCCGCCCCAGCCAGGTGGCAGCCGACGACAACGACCGTTACCTGCGCGACCTTATTACCGGCGACTTCCGCAACTACGGCGTGGAGGCGCGCTACCTCAACCGCTACCAGCTGGGCCGCCTGCCCAGCGTGCTGCTGGTGGGTGCCCGCTACTACAAGGGCTACAACCACAGCATCCAGGGCTTCGGCCCCAGCGGGCGGGGGGCTGATTTCCGGTTTGTAGGCCCTGAGGAAGGCTATAGCATTCAGAATGGCACCTCCGATTACGAGTTCCCGAACTACAACGCAGCGGCCTTCGCTGAGAACATCATCTACTTTGGCGACAAGCTTTCCATCACGCCAGGCCTGCGCATCGAGCACATCCGCACCACCGCCGATGGCAGCTACGGCATCCTCTTCCGCGACATTCCCGGCAACATCTACGGCCGCGAAACCTTCCAGGAGCAGCGCACCAGCTCGCGCAGCTTCCTCATTGCCGGCCTGGGCGCCAGCTACAAGCCCGTGGAAAACCGTGAGCTGTACGCCAACGTGTCGCAGAACTACCGGTCCATCACCTTCAGCGACATGCGCATCACCAACCCCTCGTCCGTCATCGACCCCAACCTGCAGGACGAGCGCGGCTACTCGGCCGACCTGGGCCTGCGCGGCGAGCAGGGCCGCTGGCTGACCTACGACCTGAGCCTGTTTGCCCTGCGCTATGCCAACCGCATCGGCGAAATAACCGACTACAACTCCCGCACGCCCTCTTTCCGCTACCGCACCAACGTGGGCGCCGCCCTCATTGTCGGGGTAGAATCCTACGCCGAGGCCGAGCTGCTGCGTCTGCGCCCGGCCCCGGCCGAAGCTGCGCCCGGCCCCTGGGCCTGGTCGGTGTTCAGCAACCTCTCCCTCATCCGGGGGCGCTACACCGAAAGCCATGTAAAAGACCGTCTCGGCAACGACCTGGTGTCGGGCAGGGAGGTGGAATTTGTGCCCGCTGTGAACCTCAAAGCCGGCACCCGCCTGGGCTATGGCCCACTTAAAGCCTCCTTCCAGTACACCTACCTCTCCGACCAATATTCCGACGCCACCAACGCCCGGGAAGGCGGCACGTCGGCCGTGGTGGGCCTCATCCCCGCCTATCACGTCATGGACGTGTCGGTGTCCTGGGAGCGCCGCTGGCTGAAGCTGGAAGGCAGCATCAACAACCTGGCCGATGCGTATTACTTCAGCCGCCGCGCCACGGGCTACCCGGGGCCGGGCATCCTGCCCTCGGACGGGCGCAGCTACTTCTTCACGGTGCAGGTGAAGTGGTAGCCGGCCGGTGCGGTGCTCGCACAGGCTTTAGCGCCGGCGGGCCAGCAGCCGCACCAGCCGCTGGGTTTCCCGGGTGAAGTCGGCCACGGCCACTGGCTCCTCGTAGCGCACAATCTCAAACCCGGCCTGCACGTACCGGTCGCGCAGCTCGCTGCTGGTAAAGCCTATCTCGCGGCCCAGCTTTTCGCCCCAGGCCTGGTTTACGTCGCGGTGGAAGTTTTCGAATACCACCAGCCCGCCGGGGCGCAGGGCGGCCGCCACCTGCCGGGCGTGGTCCTGCTCGTCGGCATAGCACAGCACCAGCAGGTCCCACTGCCCGCGGCCCCAGTCGAAGGTTTGCAGGTCCTGGGCGTGGGTGCTGATGCTCACCCCCAGCTCCTGGGCCCGCTGCCGGGCGAAGGCCAGGGCCTGGTCGGCAATGTCGACGCCCGTTACCTGCCAGCCCTGCTGCGCCAGGTACAGGGCATTGCGGCCTTCGCCCATGTTGATATCCAGGGCCGAGCCGGCCGGCAGCCCGGCCACGGCTTCCACGAGCAGGGCGTTGGGCGCGGCGTTGAAGCGGCTGGCCCGCCACTGCGGGTCCAGCAAGGCCTGGTTCCAGCGCTGGCGCTCCGCCTCCAGCGGCGCAGCAGCGGCAGGAAGCGGGGCTGGTTCGGGTTGTGGGCTTTCCATGATGCCGCTAATAAAATGGCTTTTCGGCAAACCACCGGGCTCCCTCTACCGGGTTTTCCCAGCCCACAGCCTCGCCTTTCCCGAACACCTGCTGCCACTAGTCTCGTAGTGGCGAGCAGCGCTGCGAGCCGGCCCGCTGGGTCAATACCTGCACTTACCCCCTGAAAATGCATAATCCCTCCTATCAAGCCCGTGCGGCCCGGCCCACCAGGCACCTGGCCTACCCCTTGCTGCTGGTACTGACCCTGCTGACCGGCGCCTGCCGCAAAGACCCGGCCCCGCCCGCGCCGGCGGCGCCCGTCCTGCCCGAGCACCTGACGCTGGGCAACCCCAGCGGCGCTACTACGGACGCAACCCAGCCAGCCAACTACCTGCTATCCAAGCCCCAGTTTGCCTTGTCTTACCACCGCGACCAGGGCAAGCCCAACTGGGTAAGCTGGCACCTGAGCCCGGAGTGGCTGGGCAGCGCCCCCCGGCAGGACGACTTCCGCCCCAACCCCGACCTTCCCGCCGGCTGGTACCGGCCGGGAGCCGGCAGCTACACCGGCTCGGGCTTCGACCGGGGCCACAACTGCCCCAGCGCCGACCGCACCCGCACCGCGGCCGATAACTCGGTCACGTTTCTGATGACCAACATGATGCCCCAGGCCCCGCGCAACAACCAGCAAACCTGGGCCAGCCTGGAAGACTACTGCCGCACCCTGGTAAGCCAGGGCAATGAGCTGTACATCATCTGCGGCAGCTACGGTCGCGGCGGCACCGGCTCCATGGGGTTTCAAACGACCATAGACCAGGGCCGCATTACGGTGCCGGCCCGCTGCTGGAAAGTGGTGGTGGTGCTGCCCCTGGGCAACGACGATGCCGCCCGGGTCAGCACCGCCACCCGCATAATTGCCATCGACACGCCCAACGACAATGCGCTGAACACCAGCTGGGGCACGTACCGCACCTCAGTGGATGCCATTGAGGCGGCTACCGGCTATGATATACTGTCGGCAGTGCCCACTGCCGTGCAGCAAGTGGTGGAAGCGCGCACCGACAACGGCCCCACCAACTAGCGCGGTTTCCGGGTTGAAGTATCCTGTTGGAAGGAGTTAAAAGTTAAACGTTCAGAGTTAAAACCAGGGGAGGAGGATTTTCAACTTTTAACTCTAAACTTTTAACCCGGTCCACTGACTTGGAAACTGCGCTCACTATGCTAGTGCCCCAGCGTGTCCGACACCACGTCGTGGCGCGTTTCGGGGTGCATAATCTGACCGCCCAGGTTGCCGGCGCGGGCCAGCAGGCCAAAGCTGAGCAGCGCGCCTGCCAGGGTCAGCTTGCTTAGCAGGCCGGCCCGGCTGGCCTGCCGGCCCAGCATCAGCAAGCTCAGCATGGCCAGGGCACCGGTTACTTCAATGGCCCAGAAAGCCGCTTCGGCCGCTTCCTCGTGCGCGTGAATCAGCGCGTGCGTGACGCCGGGCCGGTCTTCCACAATTTCTTCGGCGCCTTCGCCCGTGAGCTGCACCGGCACGGCCAGCAGGGCCGCCACCAGCAGGGTTACCAGCCCGGTGCGGGTGAGCACGGCATTGCCCTTCAGCAGGGCAATGAGCAGCACCACGAGGCCGAACAGGCTGGCGAGAATGGGCGAATGGTTGAGCAGCTGGTGCAGGTGCGCTTGGTTCATGCAATGCAGGGCTAAGGGGCCAAAGCCCGGATAGTGTGCCCGCAAAATAAAGCAGGCGCAGCCTACTTTGCGGCCCGCACCGCCCTGGCCTAACTGCCCAGCTAGCGCAGTTTCGCGGTGGGTGTAGCGTGGACTCTGTGAGTTCGCGCGTGTGAACCTTCCTACGCGCGGACTCACAGAGTCCACGCTACAAATCCACTGACTCGAAACCGCTCTAAGGACAGCTACCCGCTATTGCGCGGCCCGGTCTTCCTTTTTCACGCCTTCCAGCGTCTGGCGCACGCCGGCCAGCTGCTGCTGCATGGCCTCCAGCTTGGTTTTCTCGGCTTCAATGACGGCCTCCTGCTGCTTTATCTGGCCTTCCAGCAGCTGCACCCGCCGGGCCTGCTCCACTACGGCCGGGTTGGAGGAGTTGAGGTCGGCGGCAACAGTGGCCGCGTCGTTGTTGGATTGACAGCTGCCGGCCAGGGCCAGAAGCAACAGCAGGGAAGCGCGAGAGAAGGTATTCATGAGCAAGAAAGCAAGTGAGAGAAGCACTTTACCCCCGTATGTACGGCCCATGTCCATTACGGATATATCTTATGGCTCCTGCAGGCCGCAGCCCGGCGGCCCTGGGCACAACTGCGCCGGAAAGTTTGCCGTTATGAATTGCATCATTCACTTACACCTCTGCACCGATGAGCCAGCCAATTCAGGGAAAAGACTTTTACGACAGCGTGCTGCAGTTTTACGACCAGGCCGCCCGGTTCTCCAAGCTCGACCCCGGTATTCTGGGCCAGATTAAGGCCTGCAACAGCATCTACAAGGTCAACTTCCCGGTTGAGGTCGACGGCCATGTGCAGGTGTTTGAGGGCATTCGGGTGCAGCACAGCCACCACAAGCTGCCCAGCAAGGGCGGCATCCGCTACAGCATGTACGTGGATGAGGACGAGGTGAAAGCCCTGGCTACGCTCATGACCTTTAAGTGCGCGCTGGTGGACGTGCCCTTCGGCGGGGCCAAGGGCGGCGTCAAAATCAACCCCCGCACCAGCTCGGTGGAGCTGCTGGAGCGTGTGACGCGGCGCTACGCCAGCGAGCTGATTAAGAAAAACCTCATCGGCCCGGGCATGGACGTGCCCGCGCCCGACTACGGCACCGGCAGCCGCGAGATGGCCTGGATTGCCGACACCTACCTGGCGTTTAAGTTCGGCGACACCAACGCCCTGGGCTGCGTCACGGGCAAGCCCGTGGGCCAGGGCGGCATCCGGGGGCGCACCGAGGCCACCGGCCTGGGCGTGTTCTTCGGCCTGCGCGAGCTGTTTGAAGACGGCGACATGCTGAAGCGGATGAAGCTGAGCAGCGGCCTGGCCGGCAAGCGCATCATTGTGCAGGGCCTGGGCAATGTGGGCTACTACGCCGCCCACTTCCTGCAGCAGGAAGGCGCCCTGATTGTCGGCATTGCCGAGCGCGAAGGCGGCATCTTCCACGCCGACGGGCTGGACGTGGCGGCCGTGTTCAAGCACCGCCAGGACAGCGGCTCCATCCTGCACTTCCCCGGCGCCGAGGATGTGGCCGACTCGTTCAAGCTGCTTGAATACGAGTGCGACGTGCTGCTGCCCGCCGCCCTCGAAAACCAGATTCACGAAGGCAACGCGGCCCGCATTCAAGCCAAAGTAGTAGCCGAGGGGGCCAACGGCCCGGTAACCCGCGACGCGGAAAAAGTGCTGCTAGAGCGCGGCATCATCATTTTGCCCGACCTCTACCTCAACGCCGGCGGCGTGACGGTGTCCTACTTCGAGTGGCTGAAAAACCTGTCCAACGTGCGCTTCGGCCGCATGGGCAAGCGGGCCGAGGAAGCTTCCCTGCGCCGCCTCGTCAGCACCATCGAGCAAACCACCGGCAAGAGCATCAGCGCCCAGGAGCGCGACCTCATTGTGCGCGGCTCCGACGAAATCAGCCTGGTACGCTCCGGCCTGGAAGACACCATGATTGTGGCTTACCACGAAATCCGCGGGGTGATGAACCAGGTAAAAGGGATTGAGGATATGCGCACCGCCGCCTTTTACAGCGCCATCGAGAAGATTGGCGTCAGCTACCAGTCGCTGGGGATTTTCCCGTAAGCCCCACGGAAACCCCACCCCCGGCCCCTCCCCTCCGGGGGAGGGGAGCCAGTTTTGAAAAGGCGGTGCTCACAGCAAGATGAATTCCAATAAAAAGCCCCGTAGCAGTTGCTGCGGGGCTTTTTATTGGAATTAGCAAGTTAAAAGTCGTCTGGCTCCCCTCTCCCGGAGGGGAGGGGCCGGGGGTGGGGTTACGCCGGCTGAATCTCAAACCCGGCTTCCTTCACGGCGGCCTTCACCTTTTCGGTATCAACCGAATCGGAATTAATGGTCAGAATCTTGTCGGGATTGGCAGTGTCTACCTGCCAGTTGCCGGCGCCCACCTGCTCGTTGAGCGTGGGCGTGACGGCGCGGATGCAGTTGCCGCAGTTGATGTTGGTTTTGAACTTCAGGGTTTTCATGAGATAATAGGCTAGGGCGCCCGGCAAGGCGCGGTTGAGGAAGGAACAATTAACGACGGGGCCTGGTGCAGAAAAAAGAAGGCGGATTCGGAGAGAGCGTCCCCCTTGTACGATGGAAGCGCAGGCACCTGCTAGTGATGGCGCAGGCCGCCGCCCAACAGATGCTTTAGAATTACCAGCCCCAGCAGGAGCAGCAGAGCGGCCAGCACGTAGCCCCCGGTGCCCCAGCGGGCGTCGGCTGCCGGCCCGGCCGGGCTGTGGGACGGCGGCGCCGGCTGCCGGGGCCGGCCAAACGGTGTGCGGCCCCAGGGGCGGTACACCGAGATGAGCACCAACCCGAGCAGCAGCAGGGCCGCGGCGCCGGCATCAAGTACCATTTGCAGGCGCAGCCCCCGGTGCAGGGCAGGCAGCATTCCGCCGCTGCTCACCACGCCAGCCAGGAAGCCGATGGGCCGCAGGTGCAGCAGCAGCAGGGCCGTGGCCGCCACCGTCAGCACCAGCTTCACCAGCACCCAGTAGTGCCGGAACAGGCCCCAGTGGGTGCCCAGGGCCTGGGCTACGCCGGTGAGCAGGGCGCCCAGGCTGGCGGGCACAATCACGAAAAAGGCGCTCAGCTCCATGGCCTGGTAGGCCGCGCGCACCAGCTGGGCATCGGGGCTGCGCAGGCCGGCCAGGGCCAAAGCCAGGAACACCAGCACGGCCCCCAGCCAGCCCACCGAAAACGTGAGGTGGGCCGTGAGCAGCAGCTTGCGAAAACCGGGGGAGAGCGTCATTGCGGAGCTATAGAGCTACAATAAGAACACAAAAGTACCCGGTACGGCCAGCCAATGCGGTACAGAATTGCGCCGGGCGCTTACAGAATTTGTGGTGTCGGCGCCCCGGGGCTCACCAGCCCGCCGCCCTGTTGGCTTTTGAAGTACTGTGCCAGCGCCCGGCGGCCCACCAGCCGGAACACCAGCGGCGTCACCACCATGTCGAGCAGGGTGCTGGACAGCAGGCCGCCCAGAATGACCGTAGCCACGGGGTAGAGAATTTCCTTGCCCGGCGCATCCTTGGCCAGGGTCAGCGGAATCAGGGCCAGGGCGGCTACCAGGGCCGTCATCAGCACAGGCACCAGGCGCTCCAGGGAGCCGCGCACTATCATGTGGTCGGAGAAGGCTTCGCCTTCCTTTTCCACGAGGTGGATGTAGTGCGAAATCATCATGATGCCGTTGCGCGAGGCAATGCCGGTGAGGGTGATAAAGCCCACCAGCGAGGCAATGCTGAGCGTGCCGCCCGTGAGCAGCACCGCCGCCACCGAGCCAATCAGGGCCAGCGGGATGTTGAGCATAATCTGCCCCACCATGAGGCTGGAGCGGAAGTGCGAGAACAGCACCAGGAAGATGCCGATAAAGGAGAAGATGCTCAGCCAGAGGATGCGGGAGCTGGCGGTTTGCTGGCTTTCAAACTGCCCGCCGTAGGTGAGGTAGTAGCCGGCGGGCAGCTTCACCTGCTCCTGCACGCGCTGGCGCAGCTCCTTCACCGTGGAGCCCAGGTCGCGGCCGGCCACATTGAGCGAGAGCGTGATGCGGCGCTGGGTGTTTTCGTGGTTGATGGTGTTGGGGCCGGGCTCGTAGCTCACGTCGGCAATGGCCTTCACCGGGATAAAGCCGCCGCCGGGCGTTTCGAGGCGGGTTTCGGCAATCTGGCTTAAGTCCTGGCGCTGGGCTTCGGGCAGCTTCACGATGAGGTCGAAGCTCTGCTGGCCCTGCAGGATGCGCGATACCACGGCGCCCTGGAACAGGGTTTCCAGGTCGCGCACCACCTCGCCCCGGGCCAGGCCGTAGGCCCGGATGGCCTCGTCGCGGGGCTTGATGAGCAGCTGCGGCACCTGCACCTGCTTTTCCACCTGCAGGTCGACCACGCCGGGCACGCCGGCCGCCACCCGCCGGATGTCGTCGGCGTAGTGGCGCAGCTCCAGCAGGTCGTTGCCGAACACTTTGATGGCCACCTGGGCCCGCACCCCGCTCAGCAGGTGGTCGAGCCGGTGCGAGATGGGCTGGCCGATGTTGATGCTCACGCCCTGCAGCAGGCTCAGGCGCTGGCGCAGGTCGGCCAGGATTTCGTCCTTGGGGCGGCGCTCCCGCTTCTCAGCCGCCAGCTCCTCGTCGGTTTTGAAGGTCACGTCAATCTCGGAGTTGTTGACGGACTCGGCGTGCTCGTCGAGCTCGGCGCGGCCGGTGCGGCGGGCGGTGTAGGCCACCTCGGGCACGGCCAGCATCTGCCGCTCGGCCAGGGTGCCCAGGCGGTTCGACTCGGCCAGGGAGGTGCCGGCCGGAGCCGAGAAGTTGACCGTGAGCGAGCCTTCGTTGAAGGGTGGCAGGAACTCGGTGCCGAAGAAGGGCACCGCGGCCAGCGCGGCCACGAACAGCAGGCCCGTCAGCCCCAGAATCACCTTCGGATGCGCGAAGGAGAAGTGCAGCAGCCGCGTATCACGCGCCTTCAGCCAGCGCACCAGGCGGGTGTCTTCCTCAGCTTTCAGCTTCAGCTTGGGCAATAAGTAATAGCACAGCACCGGCGTAACGGTGAGCGACACAAACAGCGAGGCCACGATGCTGGTGATGTAGGCCACGCCCAGCGGCGCGAAGATGCGGCCCTCCATGCCCGAGAGGGCAAACAGCGGGATAAACACCAGCACCACGATGATGGTGGCGTACACAATGGAGTTGCGCACCTCGGAGCTGGCCTCGTAAATCACCTGCAGCACCGGCCGGGGCTGGGGCAGCCCCTGGTTTTCGCGCAGGCGGCGGTACACGTTTTCCACGTCCACGATGGCGTCGTCGACCAGCTCGCCGATGGCAATGGCCAGCCCGCCCAGCGTGAGCGTGTTGATGCTGATGCCCGCCGCCCGAAACACCAGGGCCGTGACCAGCAGCGACAGCGGAATGGCCGTGAGCGAAATCAGCGTGGTGCGCACGTTCAGCAGGAAGGCAAACAGCACGATGACGACCAGGATGGCGCCGTCGCGCAGGGCCTCCTCCACGTTGGTGAGCGAGGCGTTGATGAACTCGGCCTGCTGAAACAGGCGGGTGTTGAACTGCACGTCCTTCGGCAGCGAGGGCTGCAGGTCTTTCAGGGCTTCCTCTACCTGCCGCGTCAATTCCTGGGTGCCGGTGCCGGGCTGCTTCTCAATGCTGAGGATAACGGCCGGGCGGCCGTTCACGCTGCCGTCGCCGCGCTTGAAGCGGGCCCCGAACTGCACCGTAGCCACCTGCTTCACCGTCACGGGCGAGCCTTCGCGGTAGCCCACCACGATGTTCTCAATGTCTTCCACCGAGCGCAGGCGGCCCAGGTTGCGAATTAGTACCTCCGAGCCGTTGCGGTCGAAGAAGTTGCCGGTGGTGTTGAGGTTGCTCTGGCGCAGGCTCTCCTCCAGCTGGTTGATGGTGAGGCCGGCCGCGTTCAGCCGGGGCAGGTCGACCAGCACCTGGTACTGGCGCTGCTCCCCGCCAATGGGAATCACCTGGGCCACGCCGGGAATGCTGAGCAGGCGCTGGCGCACGGTGTAGTCGGCCAGGGTGCGGAGGTCGGCGGAGGAAGTAGCCCCACCCCCCGACCCCTTCGCCGCTTGATGCGCGGAATCCTGCTGGGAGGGGGAGCCTGGCGACTTTTCTTCTGTTTTTGCCTGAGGGCTGCCTGGGGCTGGCTGCCCATTGTTCATTGCTAATTGCTCATTGTTAACTGTTAACTGTTCACTGTTAACTGTCAACTGTTCACTGTTCACTGAAGACGACATGCCGACCAGCATTATCTGGCCCATAACCGAGGAGATGGGGCCGAGCACCGGCGTGATGCCGGGCGCGAGCTGGCCTTGCACAGTTTGCAGCTTTTCGGCCACAATCTGGCGGGCGGTGAAGATGTCGGTGCCGTAGTTGAACTCCACGAACACCATGCCCAGGCCCACGGTGGAGTTGGAGCGCACGGCTTCCACGGCGGTGGCGCCGTTGAGGGAGGTTTCGACGGGGCGCGTTACCAGGGCTTCCACTTCCTCAGGGGCCATGCCCTGGGCTTCGAGGAACACCGTCACGCGGGGCCGGTCGAGGTCGGGCAGCACGTCGACGGGCAGGCCGCGCAGGGTGCTGAACCCGGCAATGAGCAGGGCCAGCGCAAAAGCCAGCGTGAGCAGCCGGTTTTCGAGGGAAAATCGGATTATTCGGTCGAGCATGGATGACACCCCACCCCCCGGCCCCCTCCCCTTCGGGAGAGGGGGAGCCACGGCAGCGCAGGCGGTTTTCGTTAAAAGTGAAGAGTTAAAAGAACTGCCGGAGGCTGATGGAGCTAATGGAGTTGATGGAGTTTTAACTTTTAACTCTCAACTTTTAACTCCAGCCTTCTATTGACTTAAGTACACTGACTTGAGCTGGTAGGCGTGCTGGGTTACCACCCGCTCGCCGGGCTGCAGGCCGCCCAGGAAGGCCGTCTGCTGCGCATCGGCCGGCCCGGGCTGCACGAAGCGCAGCTTGAATACCTCGGGCGCAGTATGCACAAACACCGCTGGCTTGCCGTTGATGTCGGTGACGGCCGCGGTGGGCACCGTCAGCTGAGCCTTGCCGCCGCTGGTTTGCACGCGCACGTTCACGCTCTGGCCGGGGCGCAGCGCGGTGCGGCCGTCCACTGCCAGAATCAGCTGCCGGGCCTGGTTCACGGGGTTTACCACGTTGCTGAACGACACCAGGCGGGCGGGCACCGCGCCTTCGCCCTGCAGGCCTTCCACCACGAAGCGGGCGGCCTCCCCCACCGTGCTCAGGTCGGCGGCAAACACCTGGGCCTGCACGTAGAGCTTGCTGGGGTTGATGACGCGCATCAGCTCGTCGCCCTGGTTTACCTGCTGGCCCGGCGCCAGGGTGAACACGTCGACGGTGCCGCTGACAGGCGCCGTGAGCGTGACGCGGCGGCCGGCCTGCTGGGTTTGAATGGCCACGTTCTGCCGGGCCTGGCGCAGGCGCAGCTCGGCGGCTACCACGTCTTTGCGGGCGGCGATGTCGGCAATGCTTTGCAGGCGGCGGTAGTCCTGCTCGGCGGCGCGCAGCTCGGCCTGGGCGTTGGCGCGCTCTGTGGCCAGGCCAATCTGCTCGGTGGCGGCCAGGGTCTGGTCGAGCACGGCCAGCACCTGCCCGGCCTGCACCTGCTGGCCTACGCGCACGCTCACGCTGGCCAGGCGGCCGGTCTGGGGCGCCACGATGCGGCCCTCCCCGCCGGGGGCGGCCGTCACCTGCCCCAGCAGGGTGCTGCGGGTGAGCAAGGTGTCGGTCTGCACCCGCTGGGTGCGGATTTCAAAGAGAAACTGGCTTTCCTTGGGCATCAGCACCTCGTCGGGGGCCCCGCCGCTGGCGGCCGGCTTGGCCGCGGCGCCGTGGTCGTCGCCCCCGTGGGCGGCAAGGGGCCGGGGCGTGGGCAAGAGCGTGGCCAGCAGGCCGGTGAGGGCAAGTGCGGTTAGAGCTTTGGTGGCGGTTGTCATAGTAGGATGTGTTTTTAGACGTGAGACGTTAGAATCGTTCTGACAGAAGAACTTTCTCATGTCTAACGTCTCATGTCTAATGTCTAAATTCCGGCGTCTCTCCTCCGCATCAGCAAGGCCGTCAGCCCCATGCCGGCCAGGAACATGCCGGCCAGCAGCAGACCGGTTTTCCAGGTCAGCCAGGGCTGGGCGGCGTCTTCGTGCTCGTCGTGGGGCAGCTCCTTGCCTACATCAATGCCTTTGAGCAGCAGCAGGTCGGCCTGCTCGCCGGCGCTGAGGGTAACGGTCATGCTGTAAGCCTGCTTTTTCGGGAAGCTCCCCTCGATGAGGTATTCGCCGGGGCCGCGCTCGGTAGCCGTCAGCTTCACGGTATTGTCTTCGGGCACGGTCAGGGCCAGCTTCGCGCCGCGAATGGGGGCGTTGGTAGCGAAGTCGGCGATAAACAGGCGCAGGTGGGCCGGCTCGCCGGGCTTCAGGGGCTCGTAGCGCAGCAGCAGCTCAAACTGCTCGGAGGCGGCGAAGGTGGAGAAGTAGCTGGGGCCGGCCGCGCCGCTGGGCTTGGCTTCGGCGCCGTGGTCTTCGCCGCCGTGGGCCAGCACGGGGCCACCCGTCAGCAGAAAAGTCAGCAGCATCAGCAAGAGAAAGCGCATGTTCATTGGCCTTGCAGGTAGTTGAGTTGAATAAGGGCTTCCTGGTAGCCGCGCACGGCGTCGAGGTAGTCGGTGCGAATCTGGAAGGCCTGGTTGACGCTCTGCACAAACAGGTAGTAGCTCACTTCCCCCGCCTGAAACAGGCGCTGGGCGGTGCGGATGATGGTAACGGCCTGGGGCAGGCCGGTTTCCTGGTAGTAGCGCAGGCTGGCCCCAAACTTCCGAGCGTCGGCCAGGGCCTGCTGGTACTGGCTGTTTTGCTCCAGGGCCGCCGCCTCGCGCTGGGCGGTAGCGGCCCGCAGCCGGGCCTCGGCGGCCTGGGTGCGGCTGCGGTTCAGAAAGAAGAACACCGGCAGCGTGAGGCCCGCCTGCAGCCGCTGAATCTGCGGCGTTTCACGCGGCCCCTGGTTGATGTAGCCCAGGCTGAGGCCGGGCAGGTTGCGGGCCCGGGCCAGGCGCAGGTTCTGACGGCTCACCTCGATGTTCTGGGTGTACAGGGCCCACTGCGGGCTGCCGCGCAGCTGGGCCGTGTCGGCCACGTCGATGAGGGCCAGCGGGGCCTGGCTGGGCAGGTTGGCCGGCCGGCTCAGGTCGGTGCCGGTGGCCAGGTCGGCGGTGGGGCGGCCCAGCAGCAAACCCAGGCGGCGCTGGGCGGCGCGGCGGTCGGCCTCGGCCTGCTGCACGCGGTTGCTGGCCTGGCGCGACTCCGCCGCCGTGCTCACCCGCTGCAGGTAGTCGACCTCCCCCGCCGCAAACAGCCGCTCCGAGGCCGTAGCCAGGGTACGCAGCAGGCTGTCCTGGCTGCGCAGCTGCTGCTGCCGGGCCTCGGCCACCTGCAGCGCCAGGTAAGCCAGCCGCACGTCGCGCCGCACGCCGGCCCGCGCCACGGCCAGGCTGCGGTCGGCCAGCTCTACCTGCGCCCGGCCTACCCGGGCCTGCCGCGTGTACACGGTCGGAAAGTCGAACAGCTGCTGCACGCCCAGGGTGAAAAACTCCCCGGTGGGGCTTTCCACGGTCAGCCCCGGGTTGAGCAGCGAGAAGGAGCCGCGCCGCAGGGCCTCCTGCTCGCGCCGCTCCTCGCCCGACTGCCGCAGCAAAGGACTGGCCCGCAGCGCGCCGGTCAGCACGCTGTCCAGGGGCAGCACCAGCTGCTGAGCCCCGGCCGGGCCCAGCCCCAGTGCCAGCAGCAAGCCGGCTATCAGAATTCGTTTCATTCTTTAGTTGACAGTTGTTCGTTGTCAGTTGTCAGCTTGTTCTGGAGATGCTGCCGCCAAGGCAAGGCTCTATTTGGCGCTTGTCCTGGAAAGGCCGCTGCCAGAGCAAGTTGATTTGTCAGCCTGCGCTAGCCAGGCAGCCGTCAGAACATCCCTGACAACTGACAACCAACAACTGACAACTAAGCAGTCTTACCCTTTCTTTTCCAGGTTCATGCCGCACACCGGGCACTTGCCGGGCTTGGTGCTCTTGCTGCCCTCGCAGGCCATGGGGCACTCGTACACGGCGCTTGTAGCCTGCGCGGCCTGGTCGCCGCCGTGCTGCTTAAGCCAGGCCTGGAACTGCGCAATCTCCTTTTTCTGCTCCTGAATCATGGTCTGGGCCATTTTCTTCACCTGAGCGTCCTTGCCCAGGTCAATCACGGCCTGGGCCATGTCGACGGCGCTCTGGTGATGGGGAATCATCATCAGCGCATAGTCTTTGTCGACGTCGCCGGTGGGCGTAACGGGCTGCATCATCACCTTCATGGAGGCCGTCATGCGCTGCTGGTACTTGTCGCTGGCATTGGTAGGCTCGTAGTTCTTCGCGGCCGCGTCCAGGCGCTCGGCCGCGGCATTCAGGGCGCTAATTTCCTGTTTCTGGTCGTCGAGAATCTTCTGGGCGATGCCCTTGAGGGCGGGGTCCTTGCCCTCGCGCAGCAAGACTTCCGACATCTCCACGGCGCCCTGGTGGTGGGCCATCATCATGTGGGCGAAGTCGTGGTCGGTGTTGCCGTTGGCCTTGAAGTCGTGCATGTCCTGCATCATCTTGGCCATGGCGCCGGTAAGGCTGCTGCCGGCCGCGGCGCCCGCGCCGTGCTCCATGTGGTGCTGATGGGCCGAGTCGATGGTGGCTTCGGTTTCGGCGCTGGCCGGCTCATTGGATTCGCGGATGGGCTTCTGCTCGCCGCAGCTGCTGAGCAAGGAGGCCGCCAGGGCCAGGGAAAGAAAGAACGGGGCTTTCATGGGTTCAGAGTTTAGATGTTGGGGGTAATAAGAAAAGGCGCCGACGCGGGCAGCACCGGAATGGATACGAAGCCGCGCCGGCTAGCGGCTTAAGCTACACCGTAGCCGGGGCCACATTTACAGTGAAGTCGGCGGTATGAATTTGCCCGCCGTGGTTGAACTGCAGGAATACGCGGTAGCGGCCGGCCTGCTCGAACATGGTCTGGAAGCCGATTTTCGGGCCTTTGTCGGCCTGGTCCTGGGGGTGTACGTGCAGGTACTGCTTGGTGTCTTCGCTGATGACCACCATGTGGCCCAGGGCCCCGAGGTAGTTCTCCAGGTCGGTCACCGGCTGGCCGTTGCGGCTTAGCGTGACGGCAAGGGCCAGCGACTGTCCCACCTGGGCCGGCTTGCTGAAGCTGAGCGTGGCCTGGTAGCCGTTCTTGCTCCACTGCAGCTGGTCGGCCGAGAACTTCACCGCCGCCTTTTTCGGGCCGGCCACGCTTACGTCCTGGCGCCCCAGCTGGTGGCCGGCGCCCTCGGGCTGGTAGTCCTGGTACAGTACGTAGTCGCCGCCGCTCTTAAAAGTAAACGGCACGTCGTAGCGGCCCGAGGCCTTGAACTCCGGGTGCTCGTGGTAGAACTCCGACAAATCCTTGCTCACGATGATGAGGTGGATTTTCTTTTCGTGCACCACGGCCAGCGGCACCGGGGCCGCGGTATTGTTTTGCTCCTGGGGCTGAAACGACAGCGTAGCCGCTTGGCCTGCCGTGAGCTGAGCCGGCGTCGTGCTGAAGGCCATGCTGTAGGTTTTGCCGTTGCTCACGGCGCCGTCGGTGTGCTCGAGGTGCATGCCGCACTTGGGGCAGTCGCCGGGCTTGTCGCTCACCACCTCCGGGTGCATGGGGCAGGTGTAGGTGTGGGCGCCGCTGTGGGCCGCGTCGGCAGCAGTGGCCTCATCGGCCTTTTTGTTGTCGGAAGAGCAGGAAGCGAAGGAAAGAACCGTGGCCGCAGCCAGGGTGAGGATTGAGATGGATTTCATGTTTTTTTTGATGATGGTTCCCGCAGAGGGGGCCGAGGCTGGCGCAGATAAGGCAGGCTGCTCTGGCGGAAGCAGAACACCTGCTCGGCTAACTTATTGGTCGGCAGGGGCCCGTCGCCACAAACGCAGGCGGGCCAGGTCGGGGGCAGGGCCAAACAAAAAGGCCCGGCCCCTTCCCCACGGGGAAGCGGCGCAGACCTTAGCAGGCACGCACGACTAGACGGTCAGGGACCGGAGGAAAACCCGTAAGTCGGGGATTTTGGGGGGCAGGTGCTGCGGGGGCACCAGCGTAACCGGGGCCGAGGCATCCCAGGCCACAAAGCGGGCAAAGGTGAAGCTCTGTGCCGGCGGCAGGCTAAGCAGCGCGGGCGCGTCCAGCTGCTTGCCCGTGGGCGCGTCCACCGACTTCAGCACCACCGATTTATGCTTGCAGCAGTCGTCGGGCTTCTCGCTCGCAGGCATGGGCTTGGTGCTGCGGCTCTTCTGCTCCTTGCCCAGCTTCTTGCAGCAGGCGTGCGGGTCGGGCGCGGTGCTTTTGGCGGCTACGGCTTGGGCATTGCCGACGGGTACTCCCATGGCCAGGCACAGGCATTGCTTGGCCAGCAGGTGCAGAAACACCACTAGCAGCAGCGAGGCCGTCGTACGCTTGGTTATGGGAGAAAGTCGGAACATAGGGATTTGCGAACGACAAAAGTAGGGACGGAGTTCTTTCCCGTCAATTGGCTTGACTGGCGCACGGCACCACGCCTTGACCAACTGCAAAGAGAAAAAAGGGCCAGCCGCGTGTTTTTCCGGGCATTAGCGCCCTGGCGCGGTCATCCGGCCTCAGAAATGTTGCAAGCCGCTGGCTGAATTATGCCCCCCTTTGCCCGGCGCTTGCCAGGGCCCGACAAATCTTACAACTCCAGGCTGGAATTGCGCACCAGTACCGGGGCACCCGTCCGCTTCCTTTGTCGTTGAATAAGCACTTACCCAACCGGCCTCCCGGCCGCCTGCTCATGAAACCAACGCCCACTGCCCCCGAGACGGCCGCCCCTGCGGCCACCGAAACGGCCACCCTTAACATTGAGGGCATGACCTGCGCCTCCTGCTCCAACTTCGTGGAGCGCGCCCTCAGCCGCACGCCCGGCGTGCAGCGCGCCGTGGTGAACCTGGCCACCGAGAAAGCCACCATCGACTTCGTGCCCGCCCAGATAAACCGCGCCGGCCTGAAAGCCGCCGTGGAGCAGGCCGGCTACGGCGTGGCCGAAACCGCCCAGCCGGCCGCCGCCAGCCCCCTGGCCAGCGACGACGAGCTGGAAGCCCGCAAAGCCCTGGCCTACGCCCGCCTGCGCCGCCGCTTCTGGGTGGCCACGGCCCTTGCCGCTGTCATCATGCCGCTGTCTATGCTCATGCTATGGCCGGCCCTGATGCAGCGCATCTCCATGCCGGTGCTGAACTACGTGCTGCTGGCGCTCACCCTGCCCGTCATTTTCTACAGCGGGCGCGAGTTCTACGTCTCGGCCTGGAACGGGCTGCGCCACCGCACGGCCAGCATGGACACCCTCATTGCCGTGGGCACCGGCGCGGCCTTCGCTTTCAGCCTGGTGGCTACCATCGTCCCCGGCTGGCTTACCAGCCGCGGCATCGCGGCCGAGGTGTACTACGACACCACGGCCACCATCATTGCCCTCATCCTGCTGGGCAAGGTGCTGGAAGCGCGGGCCAAGACGCGCACCTCGGCCGCCATAAAGGCGCTGCTGGGGCTGCAGGCCCGCACGGCCCGCGTGCTGCGCGGCGGGCAGGAAGTAGACATTCCCATCGAGCAGGTACAGCTCAACGACCTGGTGGTGGTGCGCCCCGGCGAGAAAGTAGCGACCGATGGGGTGATGGAGGCCGGTCACTCGGCCGTGGACGAGTCCATGCTCACCGGCGAGAGCCTGCCGGTGGAAAAGAAAGCCGGCGACCCGGTGTATGGCGCCACGCTTAACAAAACCGGCTCCTTCCGCTTCCGCGTGACCAAGGTGGGGGCCGAAACCATGCTGGCCCAGATTGTGAAGCTGGTGAGCGAAGCCCAGGGCAGCCGCGCCCCCATTCAGCGCCTGGCCGACAAGGTCAGCGCCGTATTCGTGCCGGTGGTGGTGATTATTGCCATCCTCACCTTTGTACTGTGGTTCGACTTCGCCCCGGAAGCCACCCGCCTGCCCCTGGCCCTGGTCAACTTCGTGGCCGTGCTCATCATTGCCTGCCCCTGCGCCCTGGGGCTGGCCACGCCCACGGCCATCATGGTGGGCACCGGCAAAGGCGCCGAGCACGGCGTGCTGATTCGCAACGCCGAAGCCCTGGAAAAAGCCTACCAGGTCGACACCGTGCTGCTCGACAAAACCGGCACCATTACCCGCGGCGAGCCCGCCGTAACCGACTTCCTGCCCCTACCCGGCCTTGCCGCCACCGAACTGCTGCCCCTGCTGGCCGCCGTGGAGCGGCAGAGCGAGCACCCGCTGGCCGCCGCCGTGGTACGCTATGCCGACGAGCAGCAAAGCAGCCAGCTTACCGCCAGCAGCTTCCAGGCCGTAGAAGGCCAGGGTGCCAAAGCCAGCGTCGAGGGGCGCAGCATACTCATCGGCAACCGGCGCCTGCTGCGGGAGAATGGCGTGGCCATTACCCCCGCCCTGGAACAGGCCGCCGCCCCGCTGCTGGCCCAGGCCAAAACCGTGCTCTACGCCGCCGTGGACGGCCAGCCTGCCGCCCTGCTCGGCGTGGCCGACACCCTGCGCGACACTTCAGCCGCGGCCATTAAGGAGCTGCAGCGCCAGGGCCTGGAAGTGGTGATGATGACCGGCGACAACCCCCAGACCGCCGCCGAAGTAGCCCGGCAGGTGGGCATCAGCCGCTTTTTTGCCGAGGTGCTGCCCCAGGACAAGACCGGCAAGGTGCAGGAGCTGCAGGCCGAAGGCCGCCGCGTGGCCATGGTGGGCGACGGCATCAACGACGCGCCGGCCCTGGCCCGGGCCGATGTGGGCCTGGCCATGGCCACCGGCACCGACGTGGCCATGGAAGCCGCCGCCATCACCCTCATGCGGGCCGACCTGATGGGCGTGGTGACGGCCATCGCACTGTCGCGCCACACCATGCGCACCATCCGCCAGAACCTGTTCTTCGCCTTTATCTACAACGTGCTGGGCATTCCCATTGCCGCCGGCCTGCTCTACCCCTTCACCGGCTGGCTGCTCTCGCCCATGCTGGCCGCCGCCGCCATGGCCCTGAGCTCGGTGTCGGTACTGACCAACTCGCTGCGCCTGCGCGGCTTTTCTGTCAATTAAAAATTATGAATTAAAAATTGAAAATGAGCCGGCAATGAGTCCTTTAATCCGTCATAAAGAAGCTTTGTGGAAGTCATTAGAACGTCACGGAAAGAACGTCATGCTGAGCGCAGGCTAAGCATCTTGCCGGCGGCAGTAATTCTCCTTAAAAAGGGTTTACTCTCGTGGTAGAGATGCTTAGCCTGCGCTGCGCTGCGCTGCGCTCAGCATGACGGTTAAGATTGGGTTTTGACACTTACTAAACTGCTTCAAAGCCATGACTTCCATCAAAAAAGCTCCTCCACAAGAAATATAATAATACAGGTTATCACCCGGCCCTGCCGTCAATTTTTAATTCATAATTTTTAATTTTTAATTAAAAAAAAAATGGACACCTCCCAGCTTCTCGTAACCATCCTCGGCCTGGCTCTTATCGCCTTCGTCGTCTGGTTTTTCTTTTTTGCGCCGCACCAGGTAGCCAGCGCCGTTTCCTCCGCCACCGGCGTGCAGCAGGTCGATATTACCGTGAAAGGCGGCTACTCGCCCGATGTGATTGAGGTGAAGAAGGGCCAGCCCGTGCAGCTCAACTTCTACCGCGACGAGGAAAGCAGCTGCTCGGAAGAGCTGCTGCTGCCCGACTTCCAGATACGGCGGGAGCTGCCGGCGTTCCAGACCACGGCGGTGGAGTTTCTGCCGCAGCAGGCCGGTAAATTTGAGTTTACCTGCGGCATGCACATGCTGCGGGGCAGCATTGTCGTCGTATGAACCCCACCGCCCCTTTAGCCCCGCCCGCGCCGGATAGCACCCGCCTCATCATCCGCAACATGGTGTGCGCCCGCTGCGTGGAAGCCGTGGAGCGCACCCTGACGCAGCTGGGCCTGCCCCTGCGCCAGGTGGTGCTGGGCGCGGCCGACGTAGCTGGCCCGGTGCCCGACCGCCCCGCCGTGCAGGCGGCCCTGCAGGCGGGCGGCTTTGAGCTGGTCGACGACCCGACCCGGCAGCTGGTGGAGCAGATAAAAGCCATTGTGGTGGAGCTGATTCATTACACGCCGGCCGCCGAGCTTCGGCAGAACTTTTCCGTGTACCTGAGTCAGCGGCTGGGGCGCGACTACCACCAGCTCTCGCAGGCTTTTTCGGCCCTGGAAGGCCTCACCCTGGAGAAGTACATCATCCGCCAGAAGGTGGAGCGGGCCAAGGAGCTGCTCAGCTACCAGCAGGCCACGGTGGCCGAGGTAGCCCGGCAGCTGGGCTACAGCAGCGCAGCCTACCTCACCAACCAGTTCCGGCAGGTGACGGGCCTCTCTCCCACCGAGTTCCAGCAGCTGGGCCCCGGCCAGGCCGGCCGCCTGCCCCTGGACAACCTTGGCTAGGCCTGCCGCCGGGCCCGGCGCTTGGGTAGTTGTTGCCCCCCCTGTGCTTTTAGCTCATGCCGGCTCCCATTGAACTTAAGACGCGCACAGCTTACTTCCGCCCGGACTTGCAGATGATGGTTGTGCGCTGACACACGCATGCCCCGCTGGAAGTGGTGCAGGCCGATTCTGCTCAGATGCTAGCAGCGGCGAAAACCTTCGGCGCCAGCGACTGGCTATTCGATGTGCGCCGCCGGGATACGGTAACCGTGGAGCTCAGCGCGTGGTGCAGCAGCACGTTTTATCCCCAGGCAGCCAGCCGGCTAGCGCCCCGCCGCCTGCGCCTGGCGGTGCTCAGCTCGCCGGCCATGAGCGAAATCTACCGCACCGACCCCGACCAGAAAAAGTTTGTAGCGCTGTCGCAGGCCCCGAGCCAGCATTACGACATCGACCTGTTCAACAACGAGGGCGAGGCCATGCAGTGGCTGCGGCCCAGCTTGCTGCCGTAAGCTTTCCCGGGCAGTTTTTTTATTGTGGCCCGCTACCGGCTGCAGGCCGCATTGCAAACGATTGGGCCGCGCTGCCGCCCAGGGCCTTAAGCTCGGCATTTGTAACACCACGGGCCAGCGCGCGTTTGCAGGACTATGAACGAACCTGACTATTCCCCTTCTTTCCTGCCCCTTTACGAGTGCCGCGGCCTTCGGCCGGCGCTCAGCCCAGCGGCCTTGACCCCAGCCGGGCAAGGCTGATTTTTTATACTATTCTATTCTGCCCATGCGGCAGGCCCGCCCCGCGCGGGCCTGCACGGCATGGCCTTTTGGCTATTTCTATTGATGACACAGGAACAACTTCGACTTTCTGATACCACCGCCGGCAACGCTGCCTGGAAAAAATTTGGCCCCTACCTCACCGAGCGGCAGTGGGGCACGGTGCGCGAAGACTACTCGGCCGACGGCAACGCCTGGGACTTCATTACCCACCACATGGCCCGCAGCCGGGCCTACCGCTGGGGCGAGGAAGGCCTGGCCGGCATCTGCGACCACCGCCAGCGCCTGTGCTTTGGCCTGGCCCTGTGGAACGGGCAGGATGAGATGCTGAAGGAGCGGCTCTACGGCCTCACCAACGGCCAGGGCAACCACGGCGAGGACGTGAAGGAGCACTACTACTACCTCGACAGCACGCCCACGCACTCCTACATGAAGATGCTGTACAAGTACCCGCAGCAGGCTTTCCCCTACGAGCAGCTGGTGGCCGAAAGTGCCCGCCGCAGCCGGCAGGAGCCGGAGTACGAGCTGCTCGACACCGGCATCTTCGACGAAGGGCGCTATTTCGACGTGTTTGTGGAATACGCCAAAGCCGGCCCCGACGACCTGCTCATCCAGATTACGGCCCACAACCGCGGCCCGGCCACGGCCCGCCTGCAGGTGCTGCCCCAGCTCTGGTTTCGCAACACCTGGGCCTGGGGCCTCGACGACTACCGGCCCCAGCTGCGCGCCACCGGCCCCGGCCGCCTCGAAGCCGAGCACCGCGAGCTGGGCAGCTACCACCTCTACTGCGACCACGGCCTGCCCGGCCTGCCCCCGCCCCTGCTCTTCTGCGACAACGACACCAACGGCCCCAGGCTGTATGGCCTGCCCAGCCAGGGACGCTACTTCAAGGACGGCATCAACGACTACGTGGTGGAGGGCGATGCCGCGGCCATCAACCCGGCCTGCAAAGGCACCAAGGCCGCTGTGCAGTACGCCTTCAGCATTGTGGCGGGCGGCAGCGCCACCGTGCGCCTGCGCCTGAGCAGGGAGACGCATGGCGCCCCCTTCCAGGACTTTGAGGAGCTGCTGACCCGGCGCCAGCAGGAGGCCGACGCGTTCTACGACTGCCTGCAGCAGGACCTGGCCGATGCCGACGACCGCCGCATTCAGCGCCAGGCCTTCGCGGGCATGCTCTGGAGCAAGCAGTACTACTACTACGACATGGCCCAGTGGCTCGACGGCGACCCGGCCGTGCTGCCCCCACCGCCCGGCCGCGACAAAGGCCGCAACAGCGAGTGGCGCCACCTCTACAACGCCGACATCATCTCCATGCCCGACAAGTGGGAGTACCCCTGGTACGCGGCCTGGGACCTGGCTTTTCACTGCATTCCGCTGGCCATGGTGGATGCCGAGTTTGCCAAAAGCCAGCTGCGCCTGCTCACCCGCGACTGGTACATGCACCCCAGCGGGCAGCTGCCGGCCTACGAGTGGAACCTGAGCGACGTGAACCCGCCCGTGCACGCCTGGGCCACCTGGCGCGTGTACCAGATGGACAAAAAGCGCAACAACGGCCAGGGCGACACCTACTTCCTGGAGTCGGTCTTCCACAAGCTCACCCTCAACTTTACCTGGTGGGTAAACCACAAGGACAAAAGCAACCGCAACATCTTCGAGGGCGGCTTCCTGGGGCTGGACAACATCGGCGTGTTCGACCGCAGCGCCCCCCTGCCCACCGGCGGCACCATCGAGCAGAGCGACGGCACCAGCTGGATGGCCATGTACGCCCTCAACCTCATGCGCATGGCCCTGGAGCTGGCCCGCACCAACCCCGTGTACCAGGAAATTGCCGGCAAGTTCTTCGAGCACTTTCTCTACATCGCCGACGCCATGACCCGCAGCGGCGACGGCAACTTCAACCTCTGGGACGAAGAAGACCAGTTCTACTACGACGTGCTACACACGCCCGACGACCGCCGCACCAAGCTCAAGGTGCGCTCCATCGTAGGTTTGATTCCGCTCTTTGCCGTGGAAGTGCTCGATGAGGAGCTGCTGCAGGCCATGCCCGAGTTCAGCCACCGCGTAAGCTGGCTGCTGGAAAACCGGCCCCAGCTGGCGGCCCTTATCTCGAAGTGGCCTGCGGCCAAGGGCGAGCACCACCTGCTGTCACTGCTGCGCCCCGACCGCCTCAAGCACCTGCTGCAGCGCATGCTGGACGAGGAAGAATTCCTGTCCGACTACGGCATCCGGGCACTATCGCGCTACCACCTGGAGCACCCCTACGTGTTCCATACGCCTACCACCGACTTCAGCGTGAGCTACGTGCCGGGCGAATCGGACTCGTCGATGTTCGGCGGCAACTCCAACTGGCGCGGGCCGGTGTGGTTTCCTATTAACTACCTCATCATTGAGTCGCTGCAGCGCTTTCACTACTACTACGGCGACAGCTTCACGGTGGAGTACCCCAGCGGCTCGGGCCAGCAGTGCACCCTGGATGAGGTGGCCACGGCCCTGGCCGGCCGCCTCGCCGCCCTGTTTCGCCGCGACGAGCAGGGCCAGCGCCCGGCCTTCGGCGACAACGCCCTGCTGCAAACCGACCCCCACTTCAAAGACTACCTGCTCTTCTACGAGTACTTCCACGGCGACAGCGGCCAGGGCCTCGGCGCCAGCCACCAAACCGGCTGGACGGGGCTGATTGTGCGGCTGCTGGGGGCCCCCTCAGAACAACGGAAGGAGCATTTTGTCTTCTCCAGCAGCACCATGGCACCAGAACGACTGTAGAGACGCGCCCCTTCGCGTCTCCGGGCCCTAACGGTGCGTCAGCAAATTTATGTCGGCTGCCATTTGCTCAGCCGAACCAGGTTGGACCCGGCGACGGGTAGCCTTCGTCGCCAAAACCCTCCCGACATGGTGTCGGATGCCTCTCGCCGACGCGGAGTGGCATCGGACGCGGCGTCTGGCCCGGTTTGGGCGTGGTAAATGGTAGCAGACGCCTTGAAAACCGGCAGCGGGTATATTTACCGAGGCTATCTTGTAAACCTGCCAGCCACAGCATTTTCCTAGTTTAATATGCACCAGACCCGCCTTTTCGCCCGCAGCTTCGGCTTGGTGTTGTTCACAGTAGCCCTGCAGGCCTTGCTGCCTGTGCCCGCACGGGCACAAGACTTCGGCCCAATAGCCGTATACAACACGAACAATAACTTGGGGAGCGGCTATACCGGCCCCAATGAGGTGCAGCTGGGGGACGTGAACGGCGACGGGCTTCCCGACATTGTGACGACCGACATACAGGACGGCGTGGGGGTAATGCTGGCCTTGGCCGGGGGCGGTTTTGGCCCTTACACCACTTACGCCGTTGGTCCGGGCACCAATAGCGGCGCCCTTAAAGTGGCGCTGGGCGACGTCACTGGCGACGGCCGTCCCGACATCGTGGCCAGCACCTATTACGGGTTGCCCAGCGTGGGGGTGTTGCCGGCCCTGTCGGGCGGAGGCTTTGGGCCCTATACCACTTTGCCGGTGATGTTTAATGTCACCGTTCGGGGGCTGGCCCTGGGGGACATGAACGGCGACGGCCGGTTGGATGTCGTTTCAACCAGCCTATTTGACAATGCGGTGGACGTATTTATGGCGCAGCCGGGCGGTGTCTTTGCCGCTCCCCTTCGCTACACCACCGGCCCTGGCAGCAGCCCCGAAGGCCTGGCGCTGGGCGACGTTAACGGCGATGGCCGACTCGACATCGCCACCACCACCGCCAGCAACAACGGCGGCGCGGCCCTGCTGCTGGCCTTATCAACGGGCGGTTTTGGCCCGCCCACTACCTACCTCTTCGCTGGCCAGCCCCGCAATGTGGCCCTGGGCGACGTCAGCGGCGATGGCCGGCTCGACCTGGTCGTGGCCGGGCAAGGGGCCGCCCAGGTAGGAGTGCTGCTGGGGCAGGCTGGCGGCGGGTTTGGAGCAGCCACTGCCTATCCTTGCGGAGGTGGGGGGCTGGGGATGACGCTGGGTGACGTCGACAACGACGGTTTGCTTGATGTGGTGGTGGCCAATACCAACACCACACAACTGGGGATACTGCCGGGGCGGCTGGGCGGCATCTTGGGGCCGCTGGCAGTGTATTCCACCAACCATACCGCCACTTATAACAACGAGCGCCCTTACGCCGTGGCCGTGGGCGACGTGAACAACGACGGCCGCCCCGACCTGGTGGCGGCGCTGGCAATGGTAAACGAAGTAGTGGTGCTGCTGGCCGTGAATCCCGTGCCCACCGTCACGGGCATGCTGCCCGCGGTGGGGTCCGTTGGCAGCCGCATGACCTTAACCGGGGCCGACCTGACAGGAACGCAGCTTATCCGCTTTACCGGCAGCAACGCCACGGTCAGCAGCGGCTTCAGGGTGAACGCGGCGGGCACCTCCATTAGTGACATTGTAGTGCCCGCCGGGGCCCTTACCGGCCCCATCACCGTACAAAAAGCGAGCGGAGCCGCTACCACTGCCGGCTACTTCAGCGTGCAAAACCCCACCAGCACCTCGGCCGCCACGCTGGCGCAGGCGCTTCATCTGCTGCCTAACCCCGCCCACGCCGCTACCACGGTGGCGCTGGCCCCAATGCCCGGCGCTACCCACGCCACCCTCACCCTGCGCGACGCCCTGGGCCGCACCGTCAGCCGCGAGACGGTAGCCCTGCCCGCCACCGGCCTGCGCCACGAGCTGAGGCTGCTGGGCCTGGCCGCGGGCCTCTACGCCCTGCAGGTGCAGGCCGGCGAAATCCAGGCCACACGTCGGCTGGTAGTGGAATAGGCCGGCTGCCAGGCCCCGTCTTCCCGTAGCTTAGGCACCTCAACGTCTACCTCCGACTAAGCCGATGCGTTTCCCTTTACGCTTTGCCTGCTTCCTGCTGGCTTTTGCTTTACTGCCTCTATACTTCCTGCAGGCGCAAACCACTGCGCCCAGCATCACCCTGCTGCGCCCCGCTGCCGTGTTCGACGGGCAAGACCTGCACCCCGGCTGGGTGGTGCTGGTAGAAGGCGAGCGGATAAAAGCCGTGGGGCCGGCCGACAAGCTGCCGGCGCCCGCCGGTGCTACCACCCTGGAGCTGCCCGGACTGACGCTGCTGCCGGGCATGATTGAGGGCCACTCCCACCTGCTGCTGCATCCCTACAACGAAGCGCAGTGGAACGACCAGGTGCTGCTGGAGTCACAGGCGCTGCGGGTGGCCCGGGCCACGGCCCACGCCCAGGCTACCCTGCTGGCCGGCTTCACCACGGCCCGCGACCTGGGCACCGAAGGAGCAGGATACGCCGACGTAGGCCTGAAGCAGGCCATCAACCAGGGCATTATTCCCGGGCCGCGTCTGCTGGTAGCCACCCGGGCGCTGGTGGCTACCGGCAGCTACGGCCCCAAGCTTTCGGTGGACGTGGACGTGCCCCAGGGCGCCCAGGAAGCCGACGGGCACGACGGCATCATCCGGGCCGTGCGCGAGCAAATCGGCAAGGGCGCCGATGTGGTTAAGGTGTACGCCGACTACCGCTGGGGCGCCAACGAGCCTTCCCGCCCCACCTTTACCCAGGACGAGCTGAACCTGATTGTGAAAACCGCCAACGCCGCCGGCCGCCCCGTGGTGGCCCACGCCGGCACCCCCGAGGGCATGCGCATGGCCACCCTGGCCGGCGTCGAAACCATTGAGCACGGCGACGGCGGCACGCCCGAGGTATTCCAGCTGATGAAGCAGCGCGGCGTGGCCCTCTGCCCCACCGTGGCCGCCACCGACGCTATTGCCCGGTACCGCGGCTGGCGCAAGGCCGACGAGCCCGCACCGGAGCGCATCCGGCAGAAGCGGCAGAGCGTGCAGGCCGCTATCAAAGCCGGCGTGCCCCTGGCCATGGGCGGCGACGCGGGCGTGTTCGCCCACGGCGAAAACGTGCGCGAGCTGGAGCTGCTGGTGCAGGAGTACGGCCTCACGCCCCTGCAGGTGCTGCGCGGCGTCACCAGCGACAACGCCCGCCTCTTCCACCTGGCCGACCGCGGCAGCATCCGCCCCGGCCTGCTGGCCGACTTGGTGGGCGTGGCCGGCGACCCCACCCAGGATGTAAGGGCCCTGCGCCAGGTGCGGCTGGTACTCAAAGGCGGCGTGCTGTACCGGCAGCCGTAGCGAGCCCCGGCACGGGGCCCCAACGGCAACCGGCCCAGAAAGGCGAATCCAAAAGCCCGGCTAACCTTAGCCGGACACTTGCGTTAAGCACTGAAAAACCGGCAGTTTCTAGTTAGAGGCAGCCGGTTTTTCTCGTTTCTCCCACCCTCTTCCTTTCCGCTATGAAACTCTCCCCCCTCCTCATCGGCCTGCTGCTGGCAGCCAGCACCCAAGCCCAGACGGTGCCTTTCGACCCCATGGCGCCCATGCGGGGCGGCAGCCAGAACCAGACCACGGTGCCCCCCGTGAACCCGGCCCTCAACCAAAGCACCATTCAGGGGCCGCCGGAGGTGCAGCGCCCCCTCACCAACCGCGACGCCCAGCCCAGCCGCCTGCCACCTGACCCCGCCGTGTTCCCCGCCGCTACCCCCGAACAGTCGCCCACGGCCGTGCCCGACGTGCGCGAGCAGCCCCTGATACGCGAAGGCGACCACCGCCGGCAATCAACCGACGTGGTGCCGGGCCGCAGCCGCCGCACCCGCAGCAGCACCCTGCCCCAGCCTTAATTCAAAAGCTGTTTAGGAAGTCTAAAATTTAACTACCGGCCGTCATGCTGAGCGCAGCCGAAGCATCTCTACCACGAGAGTGAATCCTTTCGATTGGATTTACTGCTGCGGGCAAGATGCTTCGACTTCGCTCAGCATGACGTTCTAATGACTTCCTAAACAGTTTCTCAGTTAAAAGTTGAGAGTTAAAAGTCAAAAAAGCAGAACGCCTTTTAACTTTTAACTCTCAACTTTTAACTCAAAAAAAGGCCCCGCCAGCAGCTTGCTGGCGGGGCCTTTTTCTTAGCGCTGGCCTTTCTCGGCGTGGGCCTGCAGGTCAGTGCCGTGGCGGCGCAGCAGGTCGGCCAGCTCAATGAGGCTTTTCTTCACCTCATCGGGAGCCGAGGCGCTGGCCTGGCTGGTTTGGTCGCCCAGCAGGTGCAGGCTGCGGCCAATGGCTGAGGGAGCCAGCGCGCCGCTGGACAGCATGGATTGCAGGTTGCCCAGCTCGCGGCCGATGTCCTGCAGCGGGGGCTGGCCGCTTTGCATCAGGTCCTGCTGCCAGGTTTCGGCATTATCGATAGCGGAGCCCAGGGGCAGGCTGGTGAGGCCGTTTTTCAGGGCCGAGATGGTGGCGTTCAGGTGGTCGGAGGTCATAACCGGGGCTAGTGAATGGAAGGGTCGGGAAGGGTGATGGGGGCGTCGACGGAGGTTGTAGTGGGCTTGGGCGTGCGCTTGCCGGCTTTGGCTTTAGCAGAAGCGCTGGCGTCGGCCGGAAGTTTAAGCGGCGGGATGGGCAGGCCGGGCGCGGGTGCCGCCAGCCCCAGCTCGCGCAGGATGGCCACGGCCCGCAGGGCGCTGACTTCCTTATTTTTTATTTCCAGCATGATGTCCATATCCAGGCCATCGAGCTGGGTGAGAAAGCCTCGGAACAGGTCTTCGACAATGGCATCGGTGTGCTTGCCTTTGCGCTCGCCCAGGGCCTGGGAGCTGTAGTCCATCATGGGCACGCCGTCGCGGCCGGGCTGCCAGGTGGCGGCGGCCAGGCGCAAGGCCTCGCGCATGGGCTCGCCGTGGTTGAGGCACTCGTGGTGGAAGTTGTCGAACAGAATGGGCACGCCGGTCAGCTCGTGCAGGCGCAGGCAGTCGCGCAGGCTGAAAAGCCGGTCGTCGTTCTCTACCACTACGCGAGCTTTCACAGCCTCCGGCAGCTGCTTATGCACCGCCGCAAACCGGCTGATGGCCAGGTCCCGGTCGCCGTACAGGCCGCCCACGTGAATCTGCAGCTTGGCCGTGGCGTCCAGCTCCATCAAATCGAACATCGAGCCTTGGTACACCAGCTCGGCAATGCTGCGCTCCACAATGCCCGCGTCGGGCGAGTTGAGCACCACAAACTGGTCGGGGTGGAAGCTCACGCGCAGGTTGTTGGCCTTGATGTAGTCGCCCAGGGCCCTGAACTCGTTCTGGAAGTGCGTCTGCCAGGGAAAGGTGTTGATGGCGTGCGAGCCAAAGGGCACAATGCCCGAGCCCATGCGGAAAAACAGCAGGCCCTGGGCCACGTTCCACTCCAGCATGCGGCGCACGCAGGCCAGGTTGCCGGCCACGGCCGCCTGCACCCGCTCATCGGTATAAGAAGCCAGCCGGAAGGTGGACGCCGCGCTGCAGTCCATGGCCTCGTTCACGCAAGGATACCCAATCTTCATAGCCCGGCTTACGCAGTTATCAGTGAACAGTTATCAATAAGCAGTGAGCAATGAGCGGTAAGAAAGCAGGTGTCAATACGCGGCACGGCCAAGCCTTCCCTTCACTGCTTGCTAGGTTCTGAGGTATAAAACAGAAGAAAAATCAGGCTCAACGGGCAACAGTGACAGCTTAGCTTTCTCCTGTTCTTTGACAAGCCTCCCTGAATCACCATACAATTTGCCTACATTGTAACATCATCAGCGCAGGCGCAGTGCCGGGCAGGTAGGCAGCAATGGTATCGAGCTAGTAGAAATGCAGGCCTTACTACTCCGGAAAATTGAGGAGCTGACGCTGCACCTTATCCAGTTGGAAAAAGCCAACGAGGCCCTGAACGCCCGGGTAGGAAAACTGGAAAACTAACCCTGACCCGCTATGAAACATCTTTTCCACTTCCTGGCCTTACTGGCCCTAGGCCTGGGCAGCCGGGCCACGCACGCCCAGGCCCCTACCTTCGACTATGCCGTGACCTGTGCCAGCGGGGACGGTCGCACCACTAACGGATGGGGTCCTACCGCACTGGTGGCAGACCGGCGCGGCAACACCTATGTGGCTGGCCAGTTCGAAGGCACCATTGCCCTGGGCAACACTCTACTCTCGGTTTCTCCTAGTTTCTATGGCGTGTTTGTGGCCAAGCTCGATGTGGCAGGTAACTACGTCTGGGCTGTGCAAATCAACGACGGGCAGCAAGCCTTAGCCAGTGCCCTGACCGTCGATAGTGTGGGCGGAGTATACTTGGTGGGCACGTTTCGTAGCCACAGCGTGCAGTTCGGCCCCGGTGGGCCCGTGCTCTTCAACTCCAGCGCCAACAACGAGGGCTTTGTCGCCAAATTCGACGCCGCCAGCGGGCAGTGTTCCTGGGCCCGCCGCGTGGGCGGCACCGGGCCAGATGAACTTAATAAGGTTGTCGTGGGACCGGCCGGCGACCTGTACGTGCTCGGCAGCGTGGCTACGGCAACGACGGCCGGACCTTTTCCGCTGGCCGGTCCGATGGTGTATCTGGCTAAGCTGAACCCCGCCGGCACCTGGCTCTGGGCACGGTCGGTGGGCGCCGGCGCCGAGCACCTGGCCATCGATGCCCAGGGTGACCTGTACGTGGCCGGCTCTTTCAGCAGCACGGCCAGCTTCGGAGCCATTACCTTGACCACGCGAACCGTACCGGGCTCATACTATGACCAGTATGGCCATGAGCTGTTCGTGGCCAAAACCAACGATGCGGGTGCCTGGCTCTGGGCCGTACAGGGCGATGCCGTGACGCAGCGGAATATTATCTTCCCCTTTTCCCTGGCCTACGACGGGAGCGGGCACCTGTACGTGGGCGGCTATTATGTGAGCGCGGCGGCCCGCATCGGTGCTACCGTGATGCCCAACCTGAGCGCGCGGCTGCCCTCGCCGCCCAACAGTCCGGTGTACTACCCCAACAACTACGGCGCCGATGCCTTTGTGGCCCGGCTCGATGCCGGCACTGGGCAGTGGGACTGGGCCGTGCGCAACGGGGGAGTTGGTAACGAGGGAGTCGTTAACACCGTTGCCGACGCACGCGGGCAGTTACACCTAACGGGCAACTTGCTCGACCCTACCCCAAACGCAGGTAGATTTCAGTTTGCGCGCCTGGACGGGGCCACAGGCACCTGGCAGGGCTTCTTCCCCCTGGACACGGTGTACGTGACGGCCCTGGCCCTGGACGGACGGCAGCGCCTGAACATGGCCGGCGGCTTCCACTCCCGCACCGTGCGCTTCGGCCCCCACGTGCTGGCCAGCGCCGGGCCCGGCACCACCACCGGCTTCGTGGCCCGCGCCGCGGCTACGCCCCTGGCCACTACCCGCCCCACGGCCCAGGGCAACACCGGCCTGCAGCTCTGGCCTAACCCGGCCCAGGGGGCCGTGTGGGTGCAGGGGCCGCCCTCTGGCCAGCGGGTGACGGTGCTCGACGTGCTGGGGCGCCCGCTTGGGGAGGGCACCATGCCCGCCGCCGGTCCCCTGCGCCTGCCCCTGGCCCTGTCCCCCGGCCTCTACCTGGTGCGCGCTGGCCAGCAGCTTCAGCGCTTGGTGTTGGAATAGGCAGCAGCAGGTCACAATGCGTCGGCAGCTCGCTTTTGCCCCTGCCGCGCCCGGGTGTGCTGCAAAACCACTGGCTACGGCAGCAGCCCGGCCCAATAGCTTCACTCGTACAAAAAAGCCCCAATGCCAGTTCTGGCGTTGGGGCTTCTTTATGTCTGGGTTTATCTGGCTTCTGAGTGCTAGAGGACGGATGGCCGCGTTCCGCTGCGCTTCACTCGCCATGACACGCTTTTTTGCTCATTGGTCATTGTTAATTGCTCATTGACCACTACCCTCACGGCTCATAGCCCCGGTTGTCCTTAAACTGCTTGTTGTACTTGGCTTTCTCCTTGCGGGCCTTTTCCACTTTTTCGGCTTCCAGGATTTCGGCCATCTTGCGGCGCTCCTTGCCGGCGCGGGAAAACTCCTCGTAGAGCAGGCTGACGGGGCTGGCCAGGGTGGGCGTGGGCACGGCCTTGGGCGCGGTGGAGTCGACGGCAAACAGCGGCTTGGGCTTGGGGGGGCGCTTCACCTGGCTTACCACCGGCGGCTCGGGCCGCTTCACATTGCGCAGGGCCCGGTTGATGATGGCGCGGTCGGCCCGGTCGCCGGTCACTTTCACTTCGCCCAGCTGCACGCTGTCGCGCAGCAGCTGCACGCGGATGATAAGCTGGGAAAGGCCGGTGTTGCCCAGGGGCATGCGCTGGGATTTAAAGCCCAGGGCCCGAAATAGTAGGGTATCGGTGGGCAGGGCCTCGATGGAAAAAGCCCCGGTAGCCGAGCTCACCACGCCGCTGCGGGTGCGCAGCACCTGCACCGTGGCGCCAGGCACCGGCTGCCGGTTGTCGGCCGAGGTGATGGTGCCGCTTACCCGCAGCTGGGCCCGGGCCGGAGCGGCCAGCGCCAGCAGCAGGGCCAGGGCCAGCAGGCCGCGGGGCCAGTCGGCAACGCAGGAAAGGACTTTACTCAAAACAGCAGCATTCATCAACCACCCTAACACAAAACTGCCACAAAGTAGCGCAACAGGGAGGCAAAAAAAACCCGCACCGTTGCAGGTGCGGGTTCCAAATCGACAGAAAGGCCTTATCCGTCGCTATTTGATTTTCGTTTTTTCGCCGTTCTCAGGCTTCATTTTCACGGTGCCGTCGTCGCCGTCCACCTTCAGCTTGTTGTCCTGGGCGTCTTTGATTTTCACGTCGCCGTCCGACTTCACTTTCACCTTGCTGCCATCGGCCGACTTCATCTTCATCTTGTCGACGTCGCTCATGCCGGAGGTGGGTGTGCCCGAAGTGCTGCCCGTGTTCGAGCCGGTAGCATTCATATCCGAGCCAGTGCCGGATGCCATATCAGTCGACACGCTGGGCTCCTCGTTCTCCATGGAGTAGTAGGTGTTGCGGCTCGACTCGTAGGCCCGGTACTGGGTGGGGTCGGTAAAGATGGTTTTGAACTCGGCGTCGGTAGCGGCGTTGGCGTCGCGCATGGCGGCGGCCATGCCGGTAGTGTCGGTGGCGTACTGGCTACGCATGCCGCCCACGCGCTGGGCCCGGGTCAGGTACACGGTGCGGATGCGCTCTTTGGTGGCGTCGTCCGAGATTTTCATATCGGCCACCATTCTATCGGCAATGCGCTGGGCCCGGGCCTGAATCATGGCCTCGGTGTCGGCCGCCGACATGGCCGAGCCACTGGTTTCGGTGGTCGTGGTGGTATCAGTGGTGGTTTCGGTGGTTTTTTCCTGCGAGCAGGACGAAAAAGTAAGGGCAGCGGCGCCCGCGAGAATCAACAGGGAATTTTTCATGGGAAAGGATAGGAAAAAGGAAATCAACCGTAAGTGGTTGCCGGCGCTTTACGCAAGCCCCACGGTAGAAGTTGCTTAGGCTCTGCTCTTGTCCATGGCTACCTGCTGATTAGCCCGCTCCTGTTACGCCCGCCGCAGCTCAAACACGGTGATTTCGGGCAGGAAGCCCACCCGGCCCGGGTAGGCCAGGTAGCCCAGGCCAGTGTTCACGTACAGCCGCTGCCGGCCCTGCTCGTAGAGGCCCGCCCACTGCTTGTACACGTACTGCACCGGGCTCCACTTCAGAAAGGGCAGGTTCACGCCGAACTGCATGCCGTGGGTGTGCCCGCTCAGGGTGAGGTCGATGTCGGGGTAGTTGAGCACCTCGGCTTCCCAGTGCGAAGGGTCGTGGGAAAGCAGAATCTTGAAGGGCGCATCGCCGCTGCCGGCGTGCGCCTTGGGCAGGTTGCCGTAGCGCGGGAAGTTGGCGTGGCTGCTCCAGTTCTGCACGCCCAGCACGGCAATCTTATCCTCGCCCCGCGTGATAATGTGGCTTTCGTCGTTGAGCAGGCGCCAGCCCATCTTGGCGTGGTTCTGCATCAGCCGCTGCAGGTTGGCTTGCTTTTCCTCGCGGCTTTCCCACTGCACGTAGTCGCCGTAGTCGTGGTTGCCCAGGCTGGAAAACACCGGCAGCGGGGCCTTTATTTTGGACAGCGCCGCCATATGGGGCTCCACCTCGGTGGCGATGTTGTTGACCAGGTCGCCGGTCATCAGCACCAGGTCGGCGCCCTGCTGGTTGATGAGGGCCACGGCCCGCTCCAGCGGCTCGGTCGAGCTGAAGCTGCCGGTGTGCAGGTCGGAAATCTGCAGCACCTTAAAGCCGTCGAAGGCCGGGGGCAGGTTGGGGTAGCGCAGGGTCACGCGCCGCACTTTGTAGTCGGTGGCGCCTTTCAGCATGCCCCAGAGCAGGGCCGTGAAGGGAATGGCACCCAGGCCCAGGGCCAGCTTGCTCAGGAATTCGCTGCGCGGAATGGGCTCGCCGGGGCTGCCGGCCGGCCGCGTCACTAGGCCGGCTACCCAGCGAATGAGGCGGGTGAAGTCTTCGAGCAGCAGCGGGATGATAACGAACAGCTTGCCGGCCAGCAGCAGCAGGGGCAGGCTCATCAGGTAGCTTTTCAGGTGGGTGTTGCCGGTTTTGCGCGTGCTGCCGGCCCAGAACGCCACTATCCAGACCGTGAGCGAGAGCAGCCAGTAGCCAATGGCCACGGCCCGGCGCACATTGGCGGACTGGTGCTGGGTAATGGTGCGGACGGCCTGAAAGCCATACCATTCCGACAAAAACAGGGCGGATATAATCAGCCAGAAAAGCATTCGGTTGCGCATACAAGAAGGTAAAACGGCCAGCTGCCGCCCTTTGTTAAGGAGGGGCTGGCCGCAACGCAAACGCGAACCCGCCGATTTTACTTTACTTTTCCTGCCTACTTCCTATTCTACCTATATGGAGCTGATTAATTCTGGCAGCGAAGAAACCGCGCCCCTGCCCCCCTACACCACGCCCTCTTCCTTTGGCATCAAGAGCTGGGCCGAGGAAGACCGGCCCCGCGAAAAGCTCATGGGAAAGGGCCGCGCCGCCCTCTCCGATGCCGAGCTGCTGGCCATTCTCCTCGGCTCGGGCACTACCAAGCTGTCGGCCGTCGACGTGGGCATGCTCATGCTGCAGGCCGTGGGCAACGACCTCAACGAGCTGGCCCGCCAAAGCGTGAAGCAGCTCTGCCGCCACCCCGGCATCGGCGAAGCCAAGGCCATCACGGTGGTGGCCGCCCTGGAGCTGGGCCGCCGCCGCAAGGAAGCCGACGCCCCGGCCCGCGTCACCATCACCTGCTCGCGCGACATCTACCAGCTGGTGCGCCCCCAGCTCATGGACCTGCCCCACGAAGAGTTCTGGGTGGTTCTGCTGAACCGCGCCAACGTGGTGATGCGCAAAACCGCCATCAGCCAGGGCGGCGTGGCCGGCACCGTGGCCGACCCCAAGCTTATCTTCAAGGAGGCGCTGGAAAACCTGGCCAGCAGCATCATCCTGGTGCACAACCACCCCAGCGGCAACCGCAACCCCAGCGCCGCCGACATCGCCCTCACCCGCAAGCTCAAAGAAGCCGGCAGCTTCCTGGACCTGCCCATTCTCGACCACCTCATCTACACCGACCAGGGCTACTACAGCTTCGCCGACGAAGGCATGCTGTAAGCGGGAACTTTTGCGCCGTGGCCGGCCTATTGCTTGTCCTGCCCGCGCCAGCGGGGCGGGAAGCCTGCATGCGCCTCCACCTGCTCGTCCTCCTTGTCGCCCTGCCGCCTGGCCTTGCTGCCTCCGGCCAGTCGCGCACCATGCTGTACCCGCCGCCCAACCCCGACGTCGTTTGCTGGCAGCCGGGCGTGAAGCTGCGCTGGAAAGACTTTGCGGCCCGCAGCTTTCCTGCGCACCTCTCCTACCCGGGCAGCGCCCGGCTGGCGGCCTGCTGCACCGCGGAAATTGCCGTGCTGCCCTACCGCGACGAGCACGACCGGCCCACCCTGCTGGTGGAGTCGTTCTTTGTGAAAAGCAAGTCCTGGGTAAGAGACTCCACCCGCTTCGACAACCAGCTGGTGCTGGCCCACGAGCAGCTGCACTTCGACATCAACGAGCTGTTTGCCCGAAAAATCCGGCAGAAAATAGCCCAGCACCACGCCGGCACCCGCGCCAGCCCCGGCCTCGACCTGCAGGACGAAATCGGCCTGCTGCTGAAAGCCGAGAATGTATTCAACCAGAGCTTCGACCAGGAAACCCACCAGGACCCTTCCCTGCCCCGCCTGCAGAAGTGGCAAGCCCTGGTAGCGCGGGAGCTGGCCGCGCTGCAGGAGTATCAGTCCACGGCCTGCACCTGCGGGCAGTAGCGCCGCAGGTGTTTACGGAAGTTTAATGCCAGCGTCCTGCAGCGCTTATAGCCGCGGCCGCCCTAATTTCAGGGTTGTTAGAACTGTTTATAAGCTGATGTACCCTTTTTCAAACAGCTAAAAGTTAAAATGCCTACTGGCTGCTTTTTAACTTTTAACGCTCCACTTTTAACTCGGTACTCTGACCTGAGAACTGATTTAGCTGCCGCAGCTGCGGTGGCCTCCCCTATGCATAAGCTTCTGACGCTTCTATTCACCTGCTGCTTGGCTACCGGTTTAACGGCCTGGGCGCAGCTGCCATTGCAGCCGGCCCCGGTCTTGCTGGAAGGCAAGCCCGCCTTTACCTTACAGATTCCCCAGGGCCACGCGCTGAGCGTAGCGGCCCAGGGCCTGGAGCGCCCCCGCTTCTTCGCAAAGTCGCCCGATGGGCGGCTGTTTGTGACCGACCTGCACAACCTCGACGACAACAAGGCCGGGCGCGTGCTGCTGCTCGATAACTGGAGCGAGCAGGAGCACCGCTTTCTGAGCGTGGTTCCCTTTATGGAGCGGCTGCACAACCCCAACCAGATTGCCTTTTACACTGCCCAGGGCAAGCACTACCTCTACGTGGCCGAAACCGACAAGCTCACGGTTTTTGACTACGTGCCGGGCTCCCAGAAGCAGGCCGGCGAGGGCCGGGTTATTGCCCGGTTTCCGGCCTACGGCTTAAGCTACAAGTACGGCGGCTGGCACCTCACCCGCAGCCTGGCCATTCACCGCAACAAGCTCTACGTCAGCATTGGCAGCAGCTGCAACGCCTGCAAGGAAAAAGAAGCCTGGCGGGCCTGCATCGTGGAGATGCAGCCCGATGGCAGCCGGGCCCGGCTCTATGCCACCGGCCTGCGCAACGCCGTGGGCCTGCAGTGGGTCAACAACCAGCTTTGGGTAACCAACATGGGCCGGGACGGGCTGGGCCCCGATACGCCCCAGGACGTGCTTACCACCGTGCGCGACCAGGGCTTCTACGGTTGGCCCTACTTCTATCAGTACCGCCAGCAGATAAGGCCCGACGACTACTTCAAGGACTCTACCCGGGCGCCGGGGCTGCGGGTAGAAAAGCCGGGCCTGTGCGGCTTCCGGGCGCACTCTTCCCCGCTGGGCTTGTGCTACTTCACCAACTACGCCGACAGCCTGCTCAACCAGCGCATGCTGGTGGCCCTGCACGGCAGCACCACCGTGGGCCGGCAGCGCGGCAACGAGGTGGTGATGGTGACCGGCCGGGACCGGTACGTGCCCGTCGTTACCGGCTTTCTACAGGGCAAAACCGAAGCTCAGCGCTACGGCCGCCCTTGCGATGTAATGCAGTGGGGCCCAAACGCCTTTCTTGTGAGCGACGACAAAAGCGGCGTCATCTATTACATCTGGAAGAAGTGAGCCTGGGCCTGCTTGAGCACTTGCAAATAGAGCCGTAGCAGGCACCCGATTAAAGCACGAAGCCCCACCAAGGAGCACCCCGCCCGACGGGGCGCTGCCTTGATGGGGCTTTGTGTTTTCAGGCCAGCGGGCTGCTTAGTCCTGCGTTTCGAGGATAAAGTGTGCGCCTGCCGACGACAGGCCGGGGATATAAAACTGTACTGGCACGTTTAGGGTGCTATTAGCGCCTATCAGCAAGGGCTGGGAAACACCGTTTACCACTGTCAGCTCCTGCCGGGCATTAAAGGGCTCATTCGGAACCGTCTTTATCGGCTTGGTCACCACCTGCCGGGTGCTGCCGTTGAACAGCATGGCCCCGTTGTAGAGCAGGCCCCGGGTGGCAGTATGGGCGTTGGAGGCAAACCATACCTTTACCCGGCGCGGGCGAGCCAGGGTGTTTTGCAGGCGCAGCGTCACATTGTACTCGTGGCCATAGTTGCCGTTGGTACGGTAGGAGGAGTCGAACAGGCGCAGTATCTGGCCGCTGCCGTTGCGGTTGGCCGGCGCCGTTTGCACGTAGGGGCTGGCAACAGTTTCCTCATACCCCGCATAATTAACCGAAATGCCGATGTGGCCGATGCCGCCGGGCAGCGGTACGTTGGGGGTGGCCGTCACCTTGGAGAAGCCATACACGCCGGCCTCAGTGCCAAAGTCTTTGACGGTAGGCGGCTTGATATTGCCCGTGGCCGGGCGGCGGGTACTGGGGTTATGCGCCAGCGACAGGCCTTCATCAATCCTGTCGGTGTTGGTGGCCACCACATACGTGAATACGCCGGGCGATGCCGCGTTTACCAGCAGCGTGCCATCCACGCTGCCGCCGCTGTTGAGCCGCTTCAAAGCCAGGAGCACGGCGCCCCGGGCCGGTATGGTTTTGCTGGTGACGGTGCTGGGGAGCCTCAGCATGTTTTCCGTCACCATGTAGTAGTTCGACTTGCCGAGAATTCCCCGGGAATCACCGGCTTCAGACGAGGTGAGGATGGAGCCTCGATAGGATACCGTGATGGGGTAAGCGTGCGGGTTCACGGCCAGCACCTGCAGGTAGGCTTGGGTAGTGAGGCCGTTGTAGTGGCTCACGTAGATGTTGAAGTTGCCGCTCAGCCAGGCGTTGTTGCCACCCCGGCTGGGGTGGGTGTAGGTGTGCTGCGTCAGCCAGCCCGTGCTGGTGAATTTCTCGGGGTTGTTGCTTTTCACGATGGGGTTGCCGCCCAGCGTCACGTTGGGCATCGCCCGCTGCGAGCCAAGCGGCACAATGCTACCCGTGAACCGGCCAGCAGTCCAGTTGCTGGCCGCGATGGCAGGGGCGGCCACCAGGTCGGCGCTCACCGCGTCGGCCTCGGTGGTGAGGGCTGCCAAAGCGGGAGCCTCTGCTTCCTCGTGGGAGCAGCTGCTGGCCAGCAGCAGGCTGGCAGCCAGGCCCAGGGTAGGGTAAAAGGCGCTGCGAACGCCGCGCCGGGCACTTTGAGCAGGTGTCTGCTTTTTCATTTTGGTGATGGTTAATGGAATTTTCTGCGTACTGTCGTAGCAATAAGTCGGGCCAGGCGGCGTGTAGCTACCCCGCGGCCAGGGCGCCCTACTGCTTGAAAGGGCTGCGTGCCAAAATCAATCAATCCAATCGCAACTCATTGATTACGAATGATTAATCGACAACACAAAGGTATAGAACAGCCTATGTGGCTGTTGCAGAACCAGTTTTCGTAGAGGGAAGATGCAAGGCAAGAAGCTGTTTCTCGACAAAGAGGTGACGCGCTTTCG
>NZ_BAABGZ010000004.1:0-36884 GCF_039541835.1 Hymenobacter saemangeumensis
CCGGACGGGCGGCTGAAGGTGCAGCTGGAAGTGGTGGGCCTCGACCAGGGCGGGCGCCTGGAGCCGACGGTGGAGAACGTGCTGTTTCGCGTGATTCAGGAGCTGGTGCAGAACATCATCAAGCACGCGCAGGCCACGCAGGTCACGCTGCAGATTATCCGCTCCGAGCGGGAGCTGACGGTAATGGTGGAGGACAACGGGGTGGGGTTTGACCCCAAGGCCCTGGGGGAGGAGGCCGGCATCGGGCTGCGCAACATCGAGAGCCGCATGGCTTACCTGGGCGGGCGGGCCGACTTCGACGCCGCCCCCGGCCGCGGCACCACCGTCGTCCTGGAAGTACCCCTCACGGCAGTGGTGAATGAATAAGATGCAGTGAAGATGAGCATTAATCTTACCTCGACTTGCTGCTGGCTGATGCCTTACCAGCGCTTTTTTTTAAAGGGTGGTTGGGCCTGGGGCCTGCTGGTGCTGCTGACCTGCGCAATGGGCAGCCATGCGCAGGTACCAAAGCGCGACCAGCGGGCGGTCGACAGCCTGCGCCGCGTAGTGGCCCAGCACCCCCGCGACACCCACGGCACCAAGGCCCTGGTGACGCTGATGTATAACTTTCTGTACAACGACACGGCCCAGGCCGGGCGCTACGGCCGGCAGGCCGCCAAGCTGGCCCTGGCCCTGAACGACCAGCAGCGCCTGGCCCGGGCCTACTACAACCTGGCCACCCTGGCGGCCATGGAAGGACGGCTCGACGAGTCGGTACGCCGCCACCTGGTGTCGGCCCGCTACTTTCTGGCCGTCGGCAACCCGCTCTGGGCTGGCCACAACTACGCCAATGCCGGCAACCGCCTGAGCAGCACCGGCCGCTTTGAGGAGGCCATGCGCCTGAGCCTGCGCGGCCTGCAGCTGCGCGAAGCCGCCCACGACACGGCCGCCGTGGCCGATTCCTATGGCAACATCGGCCAGATTTACCTGGAGCAGCAAAACCTGCCCGCGGCCCAGAAAGCGTATGAGGAGTCGCTGCGGGGCTGGCAGCAGGCGGGGGTGACCCCCTACGTAGTACGCTGCCTCAACCACCTGGCCATTATCCACCGCGATGCCGGCCGCCTGGACCGGGCCCGCCGCTACGTGGCCCAGGGCCTGCAAACAGCCGGCGCCGACTCCCTGGCTGCGGCCAGCCTGCTCCTCACCCTGGCCGTGCTGGAGCAGCACCAGGGGCGCTGGGCCGCGGCGCTGCCCCTGCTGCGCCGGGTAGAAGCGAATTACCAGCGCCAGCCGCCCGGTCGTATCACGCCGCAGGGTCAGGCCGACCTGTTCTCCATCATCGGCGAGTCGCTTACCAAAACCAGGCAGCTTGGGCAGGCGGCGCCTTACCTGCGCAAGGCCCTGGCCCTGGCCCGGGCAAGCAACGCCCGCCAGGAAGAGTCCGACGCCCTGAGTGGCCTGGCCAACCTGGCCGAGGCCCAGGGCGACTTTCGGGCCGCGTTTGAGTATCATCGCCGCCACGCCGCCCTCAACGACATGCTGCGGGCCGAGGCCGCCACCCGCAGCGTGGCGGATATCCAGACCCGCTACGAAACCGAAAAGAAGGACGCCCGCAACCGCCTGCAGGCGGCCCAGCTGCGCACCCAGCAGCAAATTATCCGGCGGCAGCGCCTGCAGCTTATCGGGGGCTTGGTTATTGCGGCCCTGCTGGCCGGCCTGGCCTACCTGCTTTATAACCGCCACCGCCTGCAGCAGAAGGTGGCCCTGGAGCAGGAGCGGCAGCTGGAGGAGCGGCAGCGGGCCACGGCCGTGCTGGATGCCGAAGAAGCCGAGCGCCGCCGCATCGGCGCCGACCTGCACGACGGCGTGGGCCAGCTGCTGAGCGTGGTCAAACTCAACGTGAACGCCCTGCACGAGGAGCTGGGCACCCGCCTCGACCAGGACCAGGCCCGCCGCTTCGGCGATGCCCTCGACCTGGTGGATGAGAGCGTGCGCGAGGTGCGCAGCATCAGCCACAACCTGCTGCCCAACGCCCTGATTAAGCGCGGGCTGGCCCGCGCCGTGCGCGAATTCCTCGACAAGGTGCAGCAGCCGGGCCGCCTGCGCATCCGCCTCGAAACCCTGGGCCTGGAAGAAACCCGCCTCGACCCGGTGGTGGAAAATGCCCTGTACCGCGTCATTCAGGAGCTGGTGCAGAACATTGTGAAGCACGCCCAGGCCAGCGAGATGGACCTGCAGCTGATTCGCCACGAACACGAGCTAACCCTGCTGGTGGAAGACAACGGAGTCGGGTTTAGCCCCGATGAGCTCGGGCCGGACGCTGGCATCGGGCTGCGCAACATCGAAAGCCGGGTAGCTTACCTGGGCGGAGCCCTGCACCTCGACGGCCGGCCCGGGCGGGGAACCACCGTGACGGCGACAATTCCGCTGGCCGCGAACTGATGTTTGTTCCAACATTTGATAAATATTATCCACATTTGCCTTGTTTTGATGGTCGAAGCCCTGAAATTCGTGGTGTCTTATCCGTACATTGGGCAAGTTCCATTTCACCCGGTTCCCATTTCTGCTCCGTCCTTTCAACATCCTGCTTCTGCAATTTCCAATAGGCTATGAGTGAAATCTCCACAACTTCGCCGTCCCGTATAAACCTGCTGCTGGTCGACGACCACCAGATGGTGATTGAGGGCATCAAAACCCTGCTCAAAACCGACCCCGTGGTGCGGGTAGTAGCCCAGGCCAACTCCGGCGATGAGGCCCTGCGCCGCCTGCGCGACCACCCCGAGGTGCAGCTGGCCATTGTCGACCTGAACATGCCCCTGATGAGCGGGGTGGAGCTCACCCGCCACATCCGGGCCGGCTTCCCCGGCATTCGGGTGATGGCGCTGAGCATGTTTCACGACCATGCCTCGGTGATGGAAGTGCTCGAAGCCGGCGGCTCGGGCTACCTGCTGAAAAACACCACCAAGAACGAGCTCAGCGCCGCCATTCGGGACGTGGCCTCGGGCCGCACCCACTTCAGCCAGGAAGTAGGGCAAACCCTGCTGCAAAACCTCGACGTGCCCAGCCAGCGCGGCCCCGCCGCCGAGCAGCCCGTGGAGCTGACCACCCGCGAAAAGGAAATCCTGCAGCTGGTGGCCCAGGAGAAGTCCAACCACGACATCGCCGAAGCCCTGTTTATCTCGGAGCGCACCGTGGAGACGCACCGCAAAAACATCCTCACCAAAACCAACTGCAAGTCGGTTATCGGGTTGATTCAGTACGCCATGAAGCACAAGCTCATTACCTCCTAAACGAGCTGCTTCCTTACCCGGCCCTGCCGCTGCTCTGCCCTGGGCCAGGGAACACGGATAGAGGACTCTTCCAGGCTTGGGAGGGTCCTTTCTCTTTGCCAGTTTCTCAACCAGTAGTAGGCATGCGAATGCTGAAAATTCAGAATATCAGTGTCTTGGCCCGGTAGCGCAGCCTTTTCAGCGTTCCCGCCGTTCTTTTGTGGTTTCCAAGGCCGCGCAAAGCTCCGGCTGGGCGCGCCCGCTTGCTTATGAATCGACTGCTGCTGTTCCTGCTGCTGCTGCCTGGCTACTCCTGGGCCCAGTACTCCACTTTTGTTCCCGATGAGCGCACCTATTACGGCCTGATTGACCGCGGCAGCGGGCGCTGCCTCGACGTAACCGGAGCCAGCACCACGGCCGGCGCGGCTACGGTGCAGTGGGAATTTACCCATGCCCCCAGCCAGCAGTGGCGCTTTGTGCCGGTGCGCACGGGCAGCGAGTACTACCGCATCGAGTCCCGGCACAGCAAGCTCTGCCTCACGGTAGACAAGCCCGGGGAGAACATGCCCCTGGTGCAGCGTGCCTTCCAGGGCAGCGAGTCGCAGCAGTGGAAGCTGGTGCCGGCGGGCCCGGCCGGCAGCTTTCAGCTCGAAAACAAAGCAGACGGACGCTGCGCGGGCCTGGCGGCCACCGACAAGTTTAACGGCACGGCCGTGGTGGCGCAGAAGCCCGCCGGGCGCTCGGTGCAGCAGTGGCGGCTGTTTGGGCTGCGGCTTAATGTAGCGCCGGGCCCCTCCGGTTTTGGCCCGCCCGCGCCGCTGAGCGGAGCCGTCAACTCGCCCGGCCATGAGCTGGCGCCGGTGCTGGCCCCCGACGGCAAAACGCTGTACTTCACCCGCACCAAGTTTGCCGGCAACACCGAGGGCAACACCGACACCGGCGACTGCTGGATGAGCACGTCGGCCGATGGCGGCCAGACCTGGGCGGCTCCCCAGCGGCTGGATGCCGTGAACACGCCCCAGGACAACGGCGTGGTGGGGCTGGTGGGCGACAAGGCCCAGACCCTGCTGGTGCGCGGCAGCTACGAGCGCGACGGCAGCTTCCGCGACGAAGGCCTGAGCCGCGTGGTGCGGGCGGCCGCCGTGCCCGGCAGCACCCCCAAAGCGGCCCAGCCCCAGGCCCTGCGCATTGCCAACTACTACACGGCCACGCCCGGCGCGGGCTTCTTTATGAGTGCCGACGAGAAGGTGCTGATACTGTCGCTGGAGCGCGGCGACTCCCAGGGCGCCAAAGACCTGTACTACAGCCGCCCCGACGGCGCCGGGGGCTGGACCGAGCCCGCCAGCATGGGAGGCGTGCTGAACTCACCCGGCTGGGACTTCGCTCCCTGGCTGGCGCCCGATGGCAAAACCCTGTACTTTGCCTCCTACGGCCACATGGGCTACGGCTCAGCCGACATCTTCATGAGCCAGCGCCTCGATGAGGGCTGGACGAAGTGGAGCGAGCCGCTCAACCTGGGCCCGGGCATCAACGGGCCGGGCTTTAACGCTTACTTCAGCCTGCTGCCCGACGGCAAGACGGCCTTCTTCAGCTCGGCGCCCACGGCCACCGGCACCGCCGACCTGTGGCGGGCGGCCTACGCCCCCGTGCCCGACAGCGCCAAAGCCGACCAGCCCCTGGCCGTAACCGAGGCCCGCGCCTTCCTCAGCGGGCGGGTGCTCGACGCCCGCACCAAGCAGCCCGTGGTGGGTGCCGAGGTGAAAGCCATTCTGCTGCCGAATGCCCAGGGCGTGCAGTTCAACGCCACCGGCCGGGCCGACAACTCCGGTTTCTACCAGCTCTCGCTGCTGGCCGGCCGCTACCGGCTGTCGGCCAGCGGGGGCGGGCTGCTCACCACCAGCGACACGCTGCTCATCACCGGCTCGCCCCGCCGCGACCTGCTGCTGCTGCCCGCCGCCGTGGGCGAGAAGGTGGATTTGCCCTCCATCATCTTCGCCCAGGGCAAGGCCGGCCTGCTGCCCTCGTCCTACGTCGAGCTCAACCGCCTGGCCATGGCCCTGCAGACGGCGCCTAACATCGAAGTGCGCCTGGAAGGCCACACCGACAACGTGGGGCCGGCCGACAAAAACCAGCAGCTCAGCGAAGATCGGGTGGCAGAAGTGAAACGCTACCTGGTGAGCCGCGGCGTGGATGAGAAGCGCATCACCACGGTTGGTTTCGGTGGCTCCCGCCCCCGCTACTCCAACGAGCGGGAAGAAACCCGCAAGCTGAACCGCCGGGTAGAGCTGGTAATCGTGAAGTAGCTTGGTGCTTGGTGCTCAGTGCCTAATTAATCTAAGAAAGGCCGTCATGCTGAGCGAAGGCGCAGCCGTAGTCGAAGCATCTCTACCACGAGAGTATATCCAATCAAAAAGGATTACTTCCCCTGGCAAGATGCTTCGACAAGCTCAGCATGACGTTCTATTTTAAATGCCCAAGCACTAAGCACCAAGCACCATGAAAGCCACCATTCTCTCCGAAACCAGGCTGCCCGACCTGCCCTCGGCCTCGGGCATCGAGATTATCGGGCCCACGGCCTACGTCATCGGCGACGACTCGCCGCTGCTGTACCTGCTCGACGCCGCCACGCTGGCACCCCTGGCCCGCATCACGCTGTTCGAAACCAAGGAGTTTGGCGGCGGGCGCATACCCAAGGCCAGCAAGCCCGACCTGGAAGCCCTGCTGGCCCTGACCTGGCCCGACGGCCGGGCCGGGGTGCTGGCGCTGGGCTCGGGCAGCACCCCCGCCCGCGAGGTAGGCTGGTTTGTGCCGGTGTCGGGCGCCGCGCCGCATAAAGTAAGCCTGGCGGGCCTCTACGCCCTGCTGCGCCGCCTGCTGCCCGCCGGCGAAACCCTGAACCTGGAAGCGGCCGCCGCAACTGATAAAGACATCCTCCTGTTTCAGCGGGCTATCGGGGCTGTGCAAGCAGGGCAGGGGCTGGTAAACCGCGTGTTCATGTTGCCCGTGCTGGAGGTTCTGCGCTTCCTGAGCGGGCAAAGCAGCACGCTGCCCGCGCCGCGGGTGCAGCAGCTGCCGCTGCCGCTGCTGGCCGGCAAGCCCGCGGGCTTCTCCGGCGCCACCTTCGCCGAGGGCCGGCTGTTTGTATCGGCGTCGGTGGAAGATACCCAGGATGCCGTGCTCGACGGCGAAGTGCTGGGTTCCTTCGTGGGCTTCGTGGACCTGGACAAGCAGGCCGCGCAGTTAGCGCATTTAACCTGGGCCGATGGCCGCGTGTACAAGGGCAAGGTGGAAGGCCTGGCCGTGCGCCGGCAGCTGGCTCCCGGCCACTGGGAACTCTTGCTCGTGACCGACGACGATGCCGGCGGCAGCACCGCCGCCATTGCCGAGCTGAAGCTGTAGCCGTGCTGCCCGCGGCATTTTCATCAGCTGCTCGGCCGGCCTTTCAGAATAATTACCGGGGTAAATACGGATTTTTTTGGACAGTTATGGCAGTAAAACCGCTGGCTTACAATTCCTTTTTTGAACGGATATATTATAGAAATGGGTTGTAATTCCAGCCTGACCCTCGCAAACGAACGTACCAGAGCGCTGTATCAGCGCTGAACGGACTGCAGTTGCAGGGGGCGGCGTACCTTGCCTATGAACCACCTCCTGCGCGAACAGATTGTGCAGCGGCTCTACTCCGAACTGGATGGCCTGGCCGAATCGGCCGCCAAGTTCCTGCTGGCCGAGTCTGACAGCCCCACGCCGAGCGAGCCGCCGCTTGACATGCTGCGCAGCCACGTCCTCTCGCTGGCCGACTCCGTGCTGATGAACAGCCCGGCCCTTTTTGAAGCCCACCTGCTGCAGGCCCGGCAGCAGCGCCCCGCCCGGGCCGAGCTCATGCTGCGCCAGCACCTGATGGCCCTGCGCCAGGCCTTGCTGCTGCGCCTGAACGTGGGCGAGTACGTGGTAGTAGCCGCCGCCCTGAGCGCCGGCAGCCACTGGCTCAGCGCCCCGCTGCCCGAGGGGCCGCCTGAGACTCCCGTCGATGCCGACGAGAAAACCCTGCTTTTTGCCCAAATGGCGGCCGACTACCTTACCCTGCTGCTGGGCGCCGACCGCCGCGGGGCCACGCGCCTGCTGCTGGACGCCGCCAGCAACGGCACCGATGTGCGCGACCTCTACCTCTACGTGCTGCAGCCCGCCCAGCGCGAGGTGGGCAACCGCTGGCACAGCGGCGAAATCAGCGTGGCCGAGGAGCACTACTGTACCGCGGCTACGGCTTCGGTAATGGCCCAGCTGCAGCCCTACTTTCAGGATACGCCCCGCAACGGCCGCCTGCTGCTGGCCGCCTGCATCTCCGGCGACCTGCACACCCTGGGCTTGCAGATGGTGGCCGACTTCCTGGAGCACGACGGCTGGGAGGTGCGCTACCTGGGCGCCAGCACCCCCATCGACAGCATCCTGCGCATGATAGCCGACCAGGGCGCCGAGCTGGTGCTCACGGCGGCCTCCATGGCCCACCACGTGCCCCTTATCCGGGAGCTGGTGGCGGCCATCCGGCGCGACCCGGCCACCCGGCACGTGCGCGTAGTGGTGGGCGGCCGCCCTTTCCTCTACGACAACGAGCTCTGGGAGCGCACCGGCGCCGACGCCTGGGCCGGCAGCGCCGACCAAGCCGTGGAAGTGGTGCGCGGCCTGTTCAAAAAGAAAGGCTGAGCTCCGTCAGAACAACACTGCGAGACACTGCGCTTTACCACTGCGAACACTGCGGGAAAGCTCGCCCGGGGTAAAATGGTCGATTTGAATAATGGCGCAGCTCCCGTTGCCAGGTGGGCTGCAACCTTCGCTTTGCCTCACCCTACCTTAGGCCCCCGTGCCCAATAGGCCCTTTTCGTATGCCCCTCAAGCCCCATGCTGTCCTGCTTGCCCTCGCCGGCAGTTTTTTTATCCTCGAAGCCCAGGCCCAAACCAACCCGGCCCTGCGCTGGCAGCACCTGGATATGCAGGCCGACGGCGTGCCGGGCATCAGCGCCGACCGCGCCTACCGCGAGCTGCTCAAGGACCGGCAGCCCACGCCGGTACTGGTGGCCGTCATCGACTCGGGCATCGACTCTACCCACGAAGACCTCAAGCCCATGCTATGGCTTAACCCCCGCGAGATAGGCGGCAATGGGGTAGATGATGATAAAAATGGCTACGTGGACGACCGCCGCGGCTGGAGCTTCCTGGGCAACAAAAGCGGGCAGAACATCACCGCCGAAACCATTGAGGATACCCGGCTCTACGCCCGCCTCAAGCCGCTCTATAACGGGAAGAAGCGCCCAAAAAAGCCCGGCCAGCAGGCCGAGTACGACCTCTACCAGCGCGTGAAGGCCAGCTACGAGCAGAAGCGCAAGGAAGCCGAGCAGCAGTACGAGGAGCTGAGCAGGAACTACATCCTCAACCGCGACCTGTTTGCCAAGATGAAGGCCGAGCTGGGCGTGACGCGGCTGGACACCGCTACCCTGCGCCGGGCCGCCGCCGCTAGCACCGAAACCAGCAAAACAGCGGGGCGCGTCAACGGTTTCCTGCGCCGCAACGGCTACCCCGACACCGAAGCCAGCCTGGAAGCCCTGAGCAAGTACATGGCCTCTGCCAAGGACAAGCTCGATACCCACCTCAACCCGGCCTTCAACCCCCGCGGCCTGGTGGGCGACGACCCCAACAACCTCAGCGAGCGCCTGTACGGCAACGCCGACATTCAGGGCCCCGATGCCTCGCACGGCACCCACGTGGCCGGCATCATCGGGGCCGACCGGGCCAACCAGCGCGGGCTGGAAGGCATTGCCGGGCCCTGGGTGCGCATCATGGGCGTGCGCTCCACGCCCAACGGCGACGAGCGCGACAAGGACGTGGCCAACGCCATCCGCTACGCCGTCGACAACGGCGCCCAGATTATCAACATGAGCTTCGGCAAGAGCTTCTCGCCCGACAAAGCCGCCGTGGATGCCGCCCTGCAGTATGCCGACCAGAAAAACGTGCTGGTAATTCACTCGGCCGGCAACAGCAACCAGAACCTCGACTCCATTCCCGACTTCCCCTCGCCGCGCTACCTCAGCGGCCAGGAAATTCCCAACATGCTCACCGTGGGCGCCAGCGGCCGCCACAACACCCTGGAGCTGGCCGCGCCCTTCTCCAACTACGGCAAAACCATGGTCGACGTGTTTGCGCCCGGCGTGGAAATCTACTCCAGTACGCCCGGCAACGGCTACGCCAAGAAAAGCGGTACCAGCATGGCTGCACCGGTAGTAGCCGGCATGGCGGCCGTGCTCAAGGCTTACTTCCCCCAGCTCACTGCCGGGCAGCTCAAGCAGCTTATCATGCAGTCGGCCGTGCCCTACCACACCCAGGTGTACCGCCCCGGCACCCGCGAGCCCATGGACTTCGCCAACCTCTCCAAAACCGGGGGCATCGTGAACCTTTACGAGGCCGTGAAGCTGGCCCAGGCCGGTGGGGGGAAGTAGGAGGGAAGTTAGTAGGGGTGAGCTACCCTTTGCTGGAACTTGGGTTTTACCTCTTAGGGGCGGGTAGCTGGTGTTAAGCAAGAGTGTAGCTAAGGGCAGGAAGTAAAATCCCTCAGGATACGCCGCAACCTGTGCAAAGCCCTTTTCTTCCGCCAAGCCATCACCAAGCTCTTGTTGACGGGGTCTTGGACGTAGGGATTAGGCATCGACCACCGGCTACCAGCGAAACGATAGGGGGCACGTTGAGCAAAGGCAACCCGAAAATCATCTCGTTTCTTCTTTTCCCTTTCCTTGGGTGCTGCCCGGGCAGATGGTGTAAAGTGTACCGAATACGGCTGCACAACGATGCGACTCGCCTGCCGGAACAGTCGGTCCAGTGCTGCACTGCGTTGCGGCGATAAGGGCACTGGGGGCGATTCAAGGTAGAAGGTGTCTTTCCAAGAGACCGCAAATTTCTTCACGTGGAAATACGGCGACTGGCTGGGCTTGAACACGTACAAAGTATAATTGCAGTCGCTGGCGCTGTGTTCTTGGTAGAGTCGAACAAATCGAACGGATTCTTCCACGGAATGGGGCGCAGTGAGGGGGGCAATGGTAGAGCCGTAGTCTAGCGCATGGTTCATGAACCATTCCATGCTGTCTAGTGGCACCTGTGCCCCGGCCTTGCCGGGAAGTACCATTAATAGCGCCCAAAGGAGCCCCAATGCAACAAGGTGAACTTGGATGAAAGGCAGTGTTCGGGATGTGCGCACTAGGAAAGGTTTATTCAAAATAACGCTCGTGGCTGTTGCAGAAGTCAAGCAAGTTAGCTCTGTGAGTAGAGGCGGGTTAGGTAAGTTGATAGCCGCTTTGATAAGAAGCGTGTCTGACGCGTCTATTGACCGCTAAAAGCGGCTTAGGCAGGGCGATTGCCAGGCTCAGTTGCTGCTGGGGCCGGTGCTTGAGCAGCTTTTTGAGGTTGTAGGCCACGGCCGTGAGCAGCATGGTTTTGTGGGCGCCGGCCTGGCTGCGCACGTTCATTCGGCGCAGGCCGTAGTGGTGCAGCAGGTGACCGAAAACGGGCTCGACGGTGCTTTGTCGCAGGCGACGCTGGCGGTGCCCGCGGCGGGTTTGCTGCCGCTGCCAAGCTCGGTAATAGGCCGCGTCGTAAATCGTTTTGGTGAGCTGTTTGCGTTTAGCGCCGGGCACGCAGGTGGACTTGAGCGGGCACTGCTGGCAGTCGCTATAGGCGGCCCAGTAGAGCTTGACCCAGCTGCCGTCGGTCGTCACCTCGTGGCGGTGAAACGGCAGGACCTTGCCCGCTGCGCAGGTGTAGGCATCGGCGCTGCGGTTGTAGGCGAAGCCCGCTATTTCGGGCTTGTACTGGCCAAAAACGGGTATCCAGGCCGTGACCTGCTGGGCTTCGAGCAGCGCGTAATTCGCGCCGTTGGCGTAACCGGCATCGGCCAGCAAGTCGCGTAGCCGCAGTTCGTTGGCGCGCAAGCGCCGCTGCAGGCCGGTCAGCAGCCGGGGCAGGTGCAGGCTGTCGCGGCTATCGGCGTAATCGGCCTGCACGTGGCTGATAACGCCGCGCGCCGTGTCCACGGCCAGGCTGCAGAGGTAATTGAGCGCCCGGGCCTTGCCGGGCTTGATGGAGATGCGGGCATCGGGGTCGGTGGGGCTGTAGTGCGTCTTGTTGCTCAGCAGACGGGCTTTTTCGTGCTGCGCGCCCAGGGGGCCGGGCTCGCTCCGGCGCTTGGCTTGCCGGGCGGCTTCGCGGCGCAGCTGGTAGGCCGGGGCGGTAACCGCCGGCGCCACGGGTGCATCTGTGACCAGAAACGGCCGACGGGCGCCCGCCGGCTGCTTCTCGCACACGCTGTCAAGCGAGGCGTTGGCCTTGACCGGGGCCGAATCGACGGCCTGCGTATCGCCGGCGACTAGCCCCCGGGCCACGCACTGGGCAAAGACGTGGTCGAACAAGCGCTCGAAGACCGCGGCCGGGAAGAGTTGGCGGGTGCGGCTCACGGTCGAGTGCCAGGGCAGCTCTTCGTTCACTTCGTAGCCCAGAAAGAAGAGAATGTCGAGCCGCAGGGCGCAGTGCTCGACCAGCCGGCGGTCACTCACCAGGTTTTCCAGCCGGCCTACCAGCACGAGCTTGAAAAATACCACCGGGTCGAGGGAGGGCTGCCCGGTATGGCTGTAAAGCGCCCGGGTCTCTTCGTAGAGAAACGACCAGTCCACCAACTCGGCCAGCCGCCGGTACAGGTTGTGGGGCGGCACCCGCTCGCTGAGCCGAAACCGGGTCACCTCTTTGTCCAGAAATGCCTTCTTGCCTTGCATCTTCCCTCTACGAACCCGGGTTCTGCAACAGCCACGCTCCATTTCCTAAACTTCTGGCTAATGTCCAAATAGAAGGTGTAGGTGTCCTTCTGCAGAGTCAGGCGGGTTTAATAAACTCGTCTACGATTTATAGTTTACGAAACGCAACTTTCAGTTGAGTTTCGTAAACCTCCTGAAGGCACCTCAGCCACTGTTTTGCTGGTGTAAGGGAAACCAGAGCCACCTTTTTCGTTAAAGGGTTATTCCTAATCACCCCGCAACCTTACATGGCACTTTCTCCCCTGGCCGAGCTGCAGGCCGCGCTCGACGCCAACATTTCTCCCGAGGAAGCCCTGCAGCGTGCCATCGACCTGGTAGGCCTGCACCTGCGCGCCGACCGCTGCTTTCTCTACGTGCGCGACCCAGCCCGGGGGCGGGGGCGTATTGCCCTGGTCTGGCGCCTCGACGAGGCCGTGCCCGACCCGCGGCACGACTGGCAGGACGACACCGGCACGCTGCCTGAGCGGGACCCGCTGTTCCGGGCGGCCCTGGCTGCCCGGCCCTCGGTGTATGTCGACGATGTGGGCGAGGGCGGCCCCGAGGTGCTGAACCAGGAGTTTGAGCGCCGCACCTTCGGGCATCGGGCCCTGGTGCACGCCCATATCATTGAAGCGGGCCAGCTCTGGGGCATTCTGCAGCCCTGCGTATTTGGCCACCCCCGGCACTGGACGGCCGCCGAGCGCGACTACCTGGAGGCGGCCCTGCCGCTGTTTGGGCCGGTGGTGCAGGCCTATGTGCGGGAGCAGGGTGCAAGCTGAACAGGCCAGCGGAAAGGGCGTCCCGCCTGCGGGCAGCTCCGGAATAAAGAGCCAAAGTTAGGGTGGATTGTGCTTGCAAAGCAATTGGTTACGCGAGCCGCAATTTTTTTTGAAGGCGAATGCGTTGGCAAAAAGCGCGTCGATTAGCCTGTTAGGTTGAAAATAAAAATTGAGAAAAGCAGGGCAATAAAAATTTAATGTTACCGATGATTTGCTGGGCATAACAATGCCGTAGTTTTGCAGTATGCTTCAACCAAAAAACATGTTGATGAAGCGCGGGGCCCTGCTCGACAGGGAGCTGCGAGTAGACCACCAGGTCTTCGCCAGCATCGGTTCTCCCGATTTTGCCGTTGGTGTTCCCGCTGTTTTTTCTGGTTTTTGCCCCGCCGCCGTTTCGGATTCCGAAACGGTTTTTTTATGCCTGTTGAGCTCGTCGGCTGATGCCCCGCAGCTGCCGAGGGTGAAGCCGTCAACTCGTAAGCCTGTGGGCCCGAGCAATTCTGATAAGCTGCAAACACGGGGTAAGAGCATCAATCACAGATAGTCTTACTCGTTCCTTACTACTGACTACGTACTTCCTTTTCCCAACTCCGGTATGGCACGTAAAGACCTGCTCGACATCGCATCCCTGCACCGTGAGGAAATCGAGTTTCTGCTCGACCAATCCACGTCGTTTAAAAAGCTGTTCACCCGCTCGGTGAAGAAAATCCCCGCCCTGGAGGGCAAGTCCGTACTCATGCTCTTCTACGAGGCCAGCACCCGGACGCATTCCTCCTTTGAGGTTGCTGCCAAGCGCCTCTCGGCGGAAGTAACGAACTTCAACATCGACCATTCCTCCATCACCAAGGGCGAGTCGGTGCGGGAGACCATCGAGACGCTCCAGGCCATGCGCACCGATTATATCGTCGTCCGCCACAGCCACTCTGGCCTGCCCGGCATGATTGCCCGCCAGACCACGGCCTCGGTTATCAATGCCGGCGACGGGGCGCACGCGCACCCGACCCAGGCCCTGCTGGATGCCTTCACCATCAAGGAAAAATTCCCCGACCCCCGGGGCAAGAAAGTCCTCATCATCGGCGATATCCTTCATTCCCGCGTCGCGCGCTCCACCAGCACGCTGTTGCAAAAGCTGGGCGTGGAGGTTGCCTATCTGGGCCCGGGCTCGCTGGTGCCTAAGTATGTGCCGGGTAGCATCCGGCGCTTCACCGACTACGAGGCGGCCATGGCCTGGGCCCCCGATGTGGTGTACCTGCTCCGCGTGCAGATGGAGCGCCAGGACGTGCAGTTTTTCCCCAGCCTCCGCGAATACCACCGCGTCTACGGCATCACCAACGACCGGCTGGCGGAAATCAGCGACCGCGGCCTCTACATCATGCACCCCGGCCCCGTGAACCGGGGGGTGGAGCTGTGCGACGCCGTGATGGACTACGAGCGCAGCCTGATTACCAACCAGGTCGAAAACGGCATCTCCGTGCGCATGGCCGTGCTCGACTGGCTCACTCCCGGCGGGGAGTTCCCACGGCAGGAAGCGTATGCCGCCCCGCAGCGCGCCAGCTCACCGTTGGTGACCCCCTAAACTGGTTAGAAACTCAAAAGGCGGTCATGCTGAAGGCAGTGAAGCATCTCTACCACGAGAGTAAACCTAATAAAAAGGGAGTTACTGCTGCGGGCAAGATGCTTCGACTCCGCTCCGCTCCGCTCAGCATGACGTTCTCATAGCCTTCAACAACTTACAAAACAGCCCCACCCCCCTCCATCTATGCTTCTCCTTCAAAACGCCCGCATTGCTTCCGAAAATTCACCCGTGCTTGTCGAGGGCGATGTCCTGATTGTCGAAGGGAAAATTCAGGACATTGGCAGCAGCCTGACCATTCCCGAAGGCGCCCGCGTCATCGACGCCCGCGGCCGGGTGCTGATGCCCGCCATGTTTGATGCCCACGTCCATTTCCGCGCCCCGGGCTTTGAGAACAAGGAAACCATCACCACGGGGAGCGAAGCGGCCATCAACGGCGGCGTGACCGGCGTGGTGATGATGCCGAACACCCGGCCGGCCCTCGACTCGGCGACTGCGATAGCCACCGTGCTGGAAAATGCCAAGGACCGGTCCCGCATTCCGGTGTATACCTCCGGCTGCGTCACCAAGAACCGCGAGGGCAAGGAGCTGGCGGAAATCGAGGGCATGCGCGGGCTGGGGGTGAAGATGCTGACCGACGACGGCGACACCACCGCCGACCCGGCGGTGCTGCTGCGGGCCATGCAGTATGCCACCGAGTTCGGGATGTTTTTCGCCAGCCACTGCGAGGTGCCGGAGCTGGCCGGGCCGCGGGCCCTGAACGAAGGGGTGATGAGCTACCGGCTCGGCATCAAGGGCTCGCCGGCCTGCGCCGAGGAAATCATCATCGACCGCGATATCCGCCTGGCCCGGGCGGCGGGGGCGCACGTGCACATCCAGCACGTGTCCAGCAAGCTGGGCATGGAAACCATCCGCTGGTGGAAATCCCGCGGCGATGTGAAAGTGACGGCGGAAGTGGCCCCCCACCACCTGATGTTCACCGACGAGCACATCGGCGACTACGACACCAACTACAAGATGAACCCGCCGCTGCGGACGCAGGCCGATTGCGATGCCCTGCTCGAAGGACTAAAAGAAGGTGTCTTCGACCTCATTGCCACCGACCACGCGCCGCACACGCCGTTCGAAAAAGCCCAGGATTTCATCAGCGCGCCCAACGGCATCACCGGCCTGGATACGGCCCTGGTGTCGCTCTACCACCACTTCGTGCTGCCCGGCAAGTTTGGCTGGGACCTGGTGGTGAAGCGCTACTCGGCCGAGCCCCGCCGCCTGATGGGCCTGCCGGTGCCCAGCATAGCAGTAGGCCAGGAAGCCAACTGCGTCTTGTTTGATACCGAAGCGGAAACCACCTTCACCAAGGAGTTCATGAAGTCCAAATCCCAGAACACGCCCTTTATCGACCAGACCCTGCAAGGCCGGGTAGACCTGGTGATTCTGGGCTCGGAAATCCTACTGGAGCGCGAGCAGGTAGGGCTTGCCCAGGAAACAACCAGCACGGCACGCTAAGCGAACCAATAAGTTGTTTAAACGTCATGCCAAGCAAAGAAAGTCGTTAGAACGTCATGCTGAGCGGAGCGTAGCGCAGCCGAAGCATCTCTACCGCTTCGACCGCACGGCTGCAAACGCTGTTCCTAGTAATTACTGTCTCGATGTGGATAAAGCACATATTGAATCCCAAAACCATAACGAGTATTTATCCGGCGGAGCCACCATCATTAGCGCAAGTGCAGTTGTATGAGGTGGTTATTGTTTGTGGCGTTGACTTACAATGTAAGCTTAATTTCGACTTGAAGGATTTTCCTGCTGATGCCCCAATCAAATGGAGCCAGCGGAAATACAACACAGTTCAACTGAGTCTGAATCTAATTCAAACCGAGCTAATACAGTGTACTATTCCCAGCGGAAGCGCCATTGGAGACTTGAGTATTATTCACGATGGAGCACGCTTTCAAATAACGTTCACCATACAACCGCAAGGAGTCGTTTTTCAAGCAACAGCTACTTGGATACATGTCGATAACATAACAGGTTATCGAAAAGAACAAGCCTAGTTAACCGCACAACGAAGCGGTAGAGATGCTTCGACAAGCTCAGCATGACGACCAAATAATTTCGATGAGTACTCTTTCTCCTTCCAATTCCCCCAATCCCCTCATCGGCGTGGTGATGGGCTCCAGCAGCGACTGGAGCACCATGCAGCACGCCGTGCAGATGCTGGCGCACTTCGGCGTGGCCCACGAAGCCCGTGTGGTGTCGGCTCACCGCATGCCCGACGACTTGTTTGCCTACGCCGAGCAGGCCGGCCCGCGGGGCTTGCAGGCCATTATTGCCGGGGCCGGGGGGGCCGCCCACCTGCCGGGCATGCTGGCCGCCAAAACCACCGTGCCCGTGCTGGGCGTGCCGGTAGCCAGCCGCCATCTGCAGGGAGTTGACTCCCTGCACAGCATCGTGCAAATGCCCAAAGGCGTGCCAGTAGCTACTTTTGCAATCGGCGATGCCGGGGCGGCCAACGCCGCCCTGTTTGCCGTGAGCCAGCTGGCCCTGCACGACCCGGGCCTGGCGGCCCGGCTGCAGGCCTTTCGCGCCGCACAAACCGAAGCCGCCCGCGCCATGACGCTGCCGGTATGAAGCAACGAGCCAGCAGCGTATAGCCGCTAGCTTCTTATTGATGGACAACTCTTTCATTTGAACAGACTACCCGCAATTTTGGAACAAGCGCCGGACGACAACAAGCCCGTGGCGGCCCCGACGCCGGTGCTGCCGGGCAGTGCGGACGCCGCCGGCCAGCGGGCCACCCTGGGGGTGATGGGCGGCGGGCAGCTGGGCCGCATGTTTGTGCATGCCGCCCAGCGCCTGGGTTACTTCACCGTCGTGCTGGACCCCGACGCACAAAGCCCGGCCGGGCTGGTAAGCCACCACCACATCCAGACCGACTACGGCGACCCGGCGGGGCTGGCCCAGCTAAGCCAGCAGTGCCAGGCCATCACCACCGAGTTTGAAAACGTGCCCGCCCAGGCCCTGCAAGCGCTGGCCCAGACGCGCCCCGTGGCGCCGGGCGCGGCCGTGGTGGGCATTGCCCAAAACCGCATTGAGGAAAAAGCCCATTTCACGGCCTGCGCCGACGTGTCGGGGGTGAGCTGCGGGCCCTACGCCGTGATTGAAACGCCGGCTCAATTGCAGGCCGTGCCGGCGGATTTGCTGCCCGGTATTCTGAAAACTGCGCGCCTGGGCTACGACGGCAAGGGCCAGGTGCGCGTCCGGACCGCCGCGGAGCTGGCCGCCGCCTGGGCCGGGTTGGGCGGCGTGGCCTGCGTGCTGGAAAAGCTGCTGCCGCTCAGCGCCGAGTGCTCGGTGCTGGTGGCCCGCGGCTGGGACGGGCAGGTTGTGGGTTTCGCCCCGCAGCGCAACGTGCACGTGGATGGTATTCTGGCCGTTACCCACGCCTACGAGGGAAACCTGCCGCCCGCCCTGGCCAGCAGGGCCCGCGACGCGGCCGTTGCCATCGCGCAGCAGCTCGGCTACGTTGGGGTGCTGTGCGTGGAGTTTTTTGTGGTGGACGACGGCAGCGCGCACGGCGCGCTGGTGGTGAACGAAATGGCCCCGCGCCCGCACAACAGCGGCCACTACACCCTGGACGCCTGCGACGTGTCGCAGTTTGACCTGCAGGTGCGGGCCATGGCGGGCTTGCCCCTGCCGCTGCCGCGCCAGCATTCCCCGGCCATCATGCTCAACCTGCTGGGCGAGGTGTGGCTGGACGAGCACGGGCAGCGGCGCGAGCCAAACTGGCCAGCGGTGCTGGGCCTGCCGGGCACGCACCTGCACCTCTACGGCAAGGCACAGGCGCGCGCCGGCCGCAAGATGGGCCACCTCACCATCACCGGCCCGGATGTCGTCAGTGTCAGGACGGTAGCGCAGCGCGCCGCGGCGCTGCTTGGCCTGCCGGGGCAGGATTCCATCTAAAAAATGTAGTCAACAGCGCAAATCACGTTAAACGGTCGTGCTGAGCGAAGGCAAAGCAGCGCTACCGCGCCGACTGCGCAGCTGCCAGTGAGCAGTAGCGATTCTCCGACCAAGAGACGCCAGTCAAGCATGAACTTTTGCCTATATTATTACTAGTTGAACTGCCAGAACATGACCCAAACCGTAAAACTCATCCTCGAAGACGGCACCGAAATTCAGGGTAACTCCTTCGGGGCCTTCACTTCCGCCGCGGGCGAAGTGGTGTTCAGCACGGCCATGACCGGCTACCCCGAAAACCTCACCGACCCATCCTTCGCCGGGCAGATTCTAGTGCTGACTTACCCTATCGTGGGCAACTACGGCGTGCCGGGCGAGGAGCTGTACGAGTCGATTTCCAGGATTTTCGAGTCGGACAAGATTCACATTGCCGGGCTGGTAGTAAACTACTATTCCGAGGAGCACAGCCACTGGAACGCTGCCAAAAGCCTGGGCGACTGGCTGAAGGAGTACAACATCCCCGGCATCTCCGGGGTGGATACCCGCATGCTCACCAAGAAGCTGCGCGAGAAGGGCGCCATGCTGGGCAAGATTGTGGCCGAAGAGGACATTGCCCTGCACGACCCCAACCTCGACAACCTGGTGGCCCAGGTAAGCCCCGCCGGCGTGCAGCGCTACGGCCAGGGCCAGCACAAAATCGTGCTGGTGGACTGCGGCACCAAGACCAACATCATCCGCTGCTTCCTGGAGCGCGACGTGGAGCTCATCCGCGTGCCCTGGGACTACGACTTCAACACCCTGGACTACGACGGCCTGTTCCTGAGCAACGGCCCCGGCGACCCCAAGATGTGCGAGGCCACTATCAGCCACCTGCAAACGGCCCTGCAGGGCGACAAGCCCATCTTCGGCATCTGCCTGGGCTCCCAGCTCATGGGCCTGGCGGCAGGCGGCGACACCTTCAAGCTCAAGTACGGCCACCGCAGCCACAACCAGCCGGTGAAGCTCACCGGCACCCAGCGCAGCTACATCACCAGCCAGAACCACGGCTTCGCCGTGGACACCGCCACGCTGCCCGCCGACTGGGACATGCTGTTCGAAAACCTCAACGACGGCACCTGCGAAGGCATCAAGCACAAAACCAAGCCGTTTTTCTCCACGCAGTTTCACCCTGAAGCGGCGGGCGGCCCGCAGGATACCGAGTTTCTGTTTGATGAGTTTCTGACGGCGGTGGCGGACTATAAGCAACGCTAACCCCACCCCAACCCCTCCCCTCCGGGAGAGGGGCTTTTGTTCTAGTCTTTCGCTTCAAGTTAACTGCTTACAACTACACCCACGCGACGTCTGGCACCCCTTCCCTACCGGGGAGGGGGCCGGGGGGTGGGGCCACACCATGAACAAACCCAACAAAGTCCTCATCCTTGGTTCCGGCGCCCTTAAAATCGGGGAGGCCGGCGAGTTCGACTACTCCGGCTCCCAGGCCCTCAAGGCGCTGAAGGAGGAAGGTATCCGCACCGTCCTCATCAACCCCAACATTGCCACGGTGCAAACCTCGGACGATATTGCCGACGACGTGTACTTCCTGCCCGTGACGCCTTACTTCGTGGAGGAAGTCATCAAGAAGGAGAAGCCCGACGGCATTCTGGTGGCTTTCGGGGGCCAGACGGCCCTGAACTGCGCCGTGGCTTTGTACCGCGGCGGCGTGTTTGAGAAGTACAACGTGAAGGTACTCGGCACGCCCGTGCAGAGCATCATCGACACCGAGGACCGCGACATCTTCAAGGACAAGCTCGACCAGATTGGCGTGCTCACGGCCCGCAGCGAAGCCGTGACGACCCTGGACGACGCGCTGGCGGCCGGGGAGCGAATCGGCTTCCCCATCATCGTGCGCGCTGCCTTTGCGCTGGGCGGCCTGGGCAGCGGCTTCGCCAACAACATGGACGAGCTGCGCGCCCTGGCCCAGAAGGCCTTCTCGACTTCGGACCAGATTCTGGTGGAAGAGTCGCTGAAAGGCTGGAAGGAAGTGGAGTACGAAGTGGTGCGCGACCAGTTCGACAACTGCATCACCGTCTGCAACATGGAGAACTTCGACCCCATCGGCATCCACACCGGGGAGAGCATCGTGGTGGCTCCGTCGCAGACCCTGAGCAACCGCGAGTACCACAAGCTGCGCAGCATCGGTATCAAGACCATCCGCCACCTGGGCATCGTGGGCGAGTGCAACATTCAGTATGCGCTCGACCCATACTCGGAGGAGTACCGCGTGATTGAGGTGAATGCCCGCCTGTCGCGCTCCTCGGCGCTGGCGTCCAAGGCCACGGGCTACCCGCTGGCTTTCGTGGCCGCCAAGCTCAGCCTGGGCTACTCGCTGGCCGAGCTGAAAAACAGCGTCACGCAAACCACCTCGGCCTTCTTCGAGCCGTCGCTGGACTACCTCGTGGTGAAGCTGCCGCGCTGGGATTTGGGCAAGTTTTCGGGGGTGCAGCGCCAGATTGGCTCGGCCATGAAGAGCGTGGGCGAGGTGATGGCCATCGGCAAAACCTTCGAGGAAGCCATTCAGAAAGGCCTGCGCATGCTGGACACCGGCCGGCGCGGCTTCGTGGCCAACAAGCCCGAGCCGCTGCTCGACAACGCCAGCCTCGACACGCTGCTGAGCGAGCCCAACGAGGAGCGCATCTTCGCCATCAACGAAGCCTTCGAAGCCGGCTACGACGTGGACCGCGTGTACGAGCTGACGCGCATCGACCGCTGGTTTTTGCAGCGCCTCTACGGCATCTTCCAGCTGGGCCGGCAGCTCAGCGCAACGCGTAGCCAGGGCGGCCTCGATGCGCTGGAAACAACCCTGCTGCGCGACGCCAAGAAGGCCGGCTTTTCAGACCAGCAGCTGGCCGTGCACCTGCTGGGTCCGGCCGAGGTGAAAGCCAACGAAATGCTGGTGCGCGCCCGCCGCAAGGCCCTGGGCGTGCTGCCCGTCATCAAGCAAATCGACACCCTGGCCGCCGAATTCCCGGCCCAGACCAACTACCTCTACCTTACCTACCACGGCACCGAGAACGACCTGGAGCCGGAAACCGACAAGTCGGTGGTGGTGCTGGGCTCGGGCGTGTACCGCATCGGCTCGTCGGTGGAGTTTGACTGGTGCGGCGTGAATGCGGCCCAGACGGTGAACGAGGAGGGCTACAAGTCCATCATCATCAACTACAACCCCGAAACCGTTTCAACCGACTACGACGTGAGCGACCGGCTTTACTTCGAGGAGCTGTCGTACGAGCGGGTGATGGACATCCTGGACTTCGAGCAGCCGCAGGGCGTGATTCTGAGCACCGGCGGGCAGATTCCGAACAACATCGCCACCCGCCTGGAGCAGGCCGGCGCGCCCATCCTGGGCACCGGCGCCGCCCGCATCGACGAGGCCGAAAACCGCCATAAATTCAGCAGCATCATGGACGAGTTGGGCATTGCCCAGCCGCGCTGGAGCGAGCTGACGACCATGGAGGCCATCTACGACTTCGTGAAGCAGGTGGGCTTCCCGGTGCTCATCCGCCCGAGCTACGTGCTGTCGGGCGCGGCCATGAACGTGGTGTCCAACGTGCAGGAGCTGGAGGAATACCTGAAGCTGGCCGTCGACGTCAGCGCCGAGTACCCGGTGGTGGTGTCGGAGTTCATCCAGGATGCCAAGGAGATTGAGCTGGACGCCGTGGCCGACAAGGGCGAAATCGTGTCCTACGCCATATCCGAGCACGTGGAGTTTGCCGGCGTGCACTCCGGCGACGCCACCATGTACTACCCGCCGCAGCGCGTGTACGTGGGCACGGTGCGCAAGCTCAAGGTCATTGCCGAGAAAATTGCGCGCCGCTTCCAGATTAGCGGGCCCTTCAACATTCAGTTCCTGGAGAAAAACCGCGAAATCCGCGTTATCGAGTGCAACCTGCGCGCCTCGCGCAGCTTCCCCTTCGTGAGCAAGGTGTCGGGCAACAACCTGATTAAGAAGGCCACGCAGGTGCTGCTGGGCCGGCCCGTGGCGCGCGACGCCAGCGAGCTGGTGTACGACCTGCCCTTCGTGGGCGTGAAAGCTTCCCAATTCTCCTTCACCCGCCTGCAAGGCGCCGACCCGGTGCTGCGCGTCGACATGACCTCCACCGGCGAAGTGGGCTGCCTGGGCGACACGGCCGAGGAAGCGCTGCTCAAGTCGCTGCTGAGCGTGGGCTACCGCATTCCGGAGCGCTCCGTGCTGATTTCCAGCGGCCCGCTGACCTCCAAAGTGGCCCTGCTGGAATCGGCCCAGCAGCTGGTGCAGAAGGGCTACACCATCTACGCCACGCACGGCACCCACAGCTTCTTCGCCGAAAACGGCGTGCCCAGCACCCTGGTCTACTGGCCCGACGAGCTGCAGGAGCCCAACGCCCTGACCTACCTGCGCGAGCGGAAAATCGACCTGGTCATCAACATTCCCAAGAACACGACCAAGGGCGAGCTGGACAACGACTACAAAATCCGCCGCACGGCCGTCGACTTCAACATCCCGCTCATCACCAACGCCCGCCTGGCCAAAGCCTTTATCAAGGCCTTCACCACGCTCAAGCTGGAAGATTTGAGCATCAAGAGCTGGAAGGAGTACAAGGCCATGTAGGGCGGGCTTTGAGAGTCCGTGTAAAGCTCACAGTTTTATCCACGCTCCAGCGTGGTCTGCGAAAAATCGTCGGGCGAATGTAGAGACGCGACCCTTCGCGTCTCCCGATAGAACGACAATCGTTCAACGAGGAGACGCGAGGGGTCGCGTCTCTACATCATTTGCAAGCCAGGCTGGGAATAGGATAACTCTCGCATTTTTAAGTGCTCAGCCACAAGTAACCGAATAGTTAGCGGGGCCGCGCCGACCATAAGGTTCCTTAGGCACAAGTGCTTAACTCAAGCATAGCGGCCCAGGAGGCGGTTTTCAGCCCGGCGTATTATGCCCTGACAGCGGCCGGCCGCTGTCAGGGCATTACGTGGAAGGGGCGATGCCGCGCCGTCGTCTGTCGAGGCTACCGGGCCCCATACGACAACGCCCCCGACCCAAAGGCCGGAGGCGCAGCATTTACTGTACAAAGCCAGGTAAGACCTGCCAGGCAGGCGCTATTCCACCACCAGCCGGCGTACCTGGGTGCCGCTGCGCACCAGGTACACGCCCGGCGCCAGCCCGACAGGCAGGGCCAGAGGGGCCGTGCCGGCAGCATCGGCCTTGGCTATGCACACAGGGCGGCCCAAGGCATCCAGCACCGCGACGGCGGCGTGGGGAGTTACACCGGTGAGCTGCGCCGCGCCGTGGGCCGGGTTGGGCGACAGCGTCAGCACCTCAGTGCTGGGCTTGGCCGTGGCCAGGACAGGCGCCGCTAGCGCCGCCAGATAGCCGGTGATGCCATTCGCGCTGTTGCCGAAGCTGATGCTGCCAAACGTGGCCGGCGGGGTGGCACTGCCCACTACATACACACGGCCGCTGCCCACGGCAAGGCCCCGGCCCCGGTCGTTGCCCGAGCCGCCGCCGCTGGTGGCCCAGCCGTTGGCAAAGGAGCTGGTGAGCTGGGTGTTTCCCGTGCTCGTGTCCACATACTTGGCCACGAATACGTCGTCGCCGCCCGCCCCGGGCAGGGGCCGGCCGGCGATGCTGGCGTTGGAGTTGCTGATGAAAACGCCCGTCACGTACACGCTCGTGCCACTTACGGCGATGCCCAGGCCCAGGTCGCCGCCGGTGCCGCCGCCGCTGGTGGCCCAGCCGTTTTCAAAAGAGCTGGTGGCCGGGGTGTTGCCGGTGCTGGTGTCGATGTACTTGGCCACGAATATGTCAAGGCTCCCGGCTCCGGCCAGCGACTGCCCGGCAAAGCTGGCGAAGGCGTTGCTTGAAAAGGTGCCCGTCACGTACACGCTTGTGCCATTCACGGCGATGCGCTGGCCCAGCTCGGCGCCCATACCGCCGCCGCTGGTGGCCCAGGCGTTGGCGAAGCTGCTGGTGGCCGGGGTGCTGCCGGTGCTGGTGTCTACGTACTTGGCCACAAACACGTCCTGTTGCCCGGCGCCCGCGAGCGACTGCCCGGCGATGCTGACGTTGCTGTTGCTGGTAAAGTCGCCCGTCACGAACACATTCGAGCCGCTCACGGCGATGCCGCGGCCCACATCGCCGTTCGTACCGCCGCCACTGGTGGCCCAGGCGTTGGCAAAGGAGCTCGTGGCTGGGGTGTTGCCCGTGCTGGTGTCCACGTACTTGGCCACGAACATGTCGGCGCTGCCGGCGCCCGCCAGCGGCTGACCGGCAATGCTGGTGCTGCTGTAGCTGGCAAAGATGCCCGTTATGTACACGTTCCGGCCGTTCACGGCAATGTCGGTGGCCACGTCGATGCCCGTGCCGCCGCCACTGGTGGCCCAGGCGTTTTCGAAAGAGCTGGTGGCCGGGGTGTTACCGGTGCTGGTGTCCACGTACTTGGCCACGAACAAATCCTGGACGCCGGCGCCCGCTAGCTGCTGCCCGGCGATGCTGGCGTTGCTGTTGCTGGTAAACATCCCCGACACGTACACGCTTCGGCCGCTCACGGCAATGCTCCGGCCCTCGTCCTCACCCAGCCCGCCGCCGCTGGTGGCCCAGGTAAAGCCCTGGGCCGTGGCGTCCCACTTCGCCACAAAGACATCGGCGGTGGTACCGGTGCCGGCATTCGTGAGCAGGGTGTTGCCAAAGCTGACCGTGCCGGTAAAGAAGCCCGTGATAAAGACGTTGCCCCTGATATCTACGGCCGAAGCTGTGGTTACGGAGATGCCGGTCGTGCCGGGCGGGTTGTTGTGGCCGCTCAGGGCCAGCTCCCAGGCCGGGGCCTGGGCCAGGGCCGCGCCGGTTGGCAGCAAGGCCAGCCCCAGGCCGGCGCAGCAGAAACGAAAGAACCGGGCCACCCAGGCCCCGCCGCCAAATTGAGTAAAGGAAAAGGTCATAAGCAGTGTTGAATAGGTGGTGAGGAGTGGTATGAATGCGAGGAAAGGTTGCTGCGCAGGCGCCTAGCGCACTACCAGCTTGACCGTTAGGGTGTGGCCTTCGGTGAGCACCTGCACCAGGTACAGGCCGGGTGCCAGCTGGGCAGCCTGGGGCAGGGCCACCGTTTGCCGGCCGGCGGCCAGGCGCGTGCTTATTGAAGGCAGCACCTGGCGGCCCAGCAGGTCGGTGAGGCGCACCTGCACGGCGGCGGGGGCGGGCATGCGCAGCGCCACGCTCGTTTCGGCTGTGGCGGGGTTGGGCAGCACACGCAGCTCGTAGCGCTGGGCCAGGGCAGTGCTGCGGGTAGCGCTGGGCAGGGCAATGCGGATATTATCGAGGTACAGGGGGTTGCCCTGCTGGCTGACAAGCTGGAAGCGCAGCTGGAAGAAGGGGCCAATAAAGCTGGGGTCTATAGAAATCTGCAGGGACTGCCAGTCGGTGGCGGCCGAGGGCATGAAGCCGTTGGTGCGCAGCGGGCCCATGGTGTTGAGCACTGCGCTGAAATAGGAGGCGACTGTATTCCAGGTGGCGCCGCAGTCGGTGCTGAGCTGCACCTGCAGGTTTTCGGCCACGGGCGTGGGCAGCTGGGCGTAGGCCCGGTCGAAGCTCAGCACCGGGGGGCTGGCGGCGCTAAAGCCACTCAGGTTGATGTTGGGCGAGGTCAGCCAGTTGTAAGTGTTGGTGGCCAGCAGGTTGCTGCGTACCCACACGCAGGCAGCGCCGTCGCTCGCGACCAGGCCGCCCCCGGGTGGGTTGGCCCGCTGCCACGGCGGGGCCACCGTTGCCGGGGCGGTCGAGGTAGTGGCCCAGTTGCGCGGGTCGGGCGCGGCAAAGGTGTTGGGGAAGGCAGGGTTCTCAAACGACTCCAGCACCGGCCCGCTCAGGCCCGTGTTTGCTCCGGCTACCTGCATCAGCTGCGGCAGGGTGCGCGTGCTGGTGCCGCCGGGGGTGCTCGTTACGGTCAGCGTTACGCTGTAGAGCCCCGGGGTAGGGTAGGTTACGGAGGGGTTGGGCAGGGTGGAGGTAGCGGGCATGCCGCCCGGGAAGCTCCAGCTGTAGCTGCGCGAGCTTCCATCCGGGTCGTTGTAGGTGTAGTCGTGGAAGGTGACGGTGGCGCCTTCGCAGATTTTAGTAGAAGTGGGCTCAAACACTACCACCGGGGCGCAGGGCCCGTTGGTGAAGCCGTCGTTGGTGCCCGTGGCCAGCAGGTTGGCCGCCGTGGTGAGCTGGGCCCGGCAGGCCAGCTGCAGGCCGGCGCGCATCACGGCCCGCTGCCCCAGCGTGAACATGGCCTGGCAGGAAGCATAGTCCATGTAGTTCTGCACGTTGGCCAGAATAGGCTGGCCGTTGGCGTCGGTGCAAGGGGCGAAGGCCAGGTTGCAGTTGTACTGGGAGCCGATGGTGTTGGGCGTGTCGGCAATGCCGTCGTCCATGCCGCAGTTGGAGGCCTGCCCGGGGTTGTCGGTGGGGCCCCAGGTGTGGGGCAGGCCAAAGTAGTGGCCGACTTCGTGGGTGAGCATGCGCGCAGCGACGTTGCTGCCGGTGGACGTGCCGATGCTGCCAAAGTAAGGGTGCCGAATCACGACCCCGGCGTTTGGCAAAGGCGCACAGGGCCCATAGGCATATCCGCCGCCAAAGCCGTTGGCGGCGGAGCTGACCCAGATGTTGAGGTATCTGTTCAGAGGCCACACAATCAGGCTTTTCATCTGGTTGTCGCCAACATTAGTCAGGGGCGAGAAAGTGCGGGTAATGCCCGTGGTGCAGTTGCCGTTGGGGTCGAGCTTGGCCAGCCGGAACTGAAAGCCCACGTTGGCCGCCAGGGGCCGGAAGGCCGGAATCACCGTGCTGGTGTCGGGGTTGCGCTTGCTGAAGTCCTCGTTGAGGATGCGCAGGGCGTCGTGCACCTGGGCGTCGGAGATGTTGTTGGTTCCGCCGGTGTGGATGATGTGCACCACCACCGGCACCGTCACGTCGGGCAGGGCCGCCAGCCGGGCCGGGTCGGCGGCGAGTTGGGCGGCCCCTTGCAGAAGCTGCTGGTAGCGCGCCGCCGCCCCGGGGTCCTGCCGGAACGCCGCCTGCTGCTCAAGTTCGAACCCGCAACGCAGCTCCTGGTCGTGCGCCGGGTGGGCCGGGTTTTGCGCCCGCCCCGGCGTAGTCAGGGCAACCATAAGACTGCCGGCCAGCACGGCCCGGCGCAGATAAAGTAACGGCTTGACCATATAGAGGAAAATGAAGGTGAAGGAAAAAGTGGCGTGGAGCAGGCGCTATTGCCGGGTGCCAGTTAAAGTGAAAAATTATGATATGTCATAAGGATTGGCCTGAGCTGCTGCTGTTGAGTGTCGGCTACCCTTTTAAAATGGCTTTCTGTTTATGAGATGCTGTTAGGCATGCAATTGCACATGGGCCTGGGTTGAAATTTTCAATGCTATAAGGCTTATGTGCTTAGCTCAGGCGCAAAGCGGCGCCAGGGCGGCAGTGCTGGCACCGGTAACGAATGAATGAAGAAGCTTATGATATATCATAAATAATTATGAGATGTCGTAAGCCTTCACGAAATGGCAGCTTTCACCCCGGATACTTACACGAAAACGGCCGGCTGGCAGGAGTGCAGTTCCGCGTAATCTGCCCGCGGGAGGCTGAGGAATGGAGCCGGGTTGGGTCTGCTTGTGCCGGGCCAGGTGGCCAGTGAAGGCGGTTCTGCGTACCAGTGCATTTACACGTCCTTCTATTGGCTATGAAAACTGGTTTACTCCCGCCTTGGCTCCCACTTCGAATGCTGCTGGCCTTGGTCATGCTGGTACCCGCCGCCCGGGCATGGGGTGGGGTACTAGCTGCTCCCGTGTTTATGTCTCCGCCCACGCCGGCTAACGGGCAGCTGTACCAGATTTCCCAGGGCCAGGCCCTCACCTTCACCGTCAGGGCTCTCGATACCGATGCCAACGATGTGGTAACCCTGCAGGCCCAGGGCGTGCCCGCCGGCGCCAGCCTGACGCCCGCGCTGCCCACCAGCGGCAACTTCGTGGAAAGCACGTTTTCCTGGACGCCCACCGCGGCCGAGGCCGGCACCTACGCAATGACCTTTACAGCCCGCGACCAGCAAAATGCCCAGGTAACAACGACCGTGAGCGTGCGCGTGACGGCCCAGCCCTGTAACCCCGTAGCCAACCAGCCCCAGGCCAACCCTGACCGCCTGAGCACGGCCATGGCCACGCCGCTGGTATTTACCGCCGCCCAGCTGCTGGCCAACGACACCGACCCCCAGGGGCAGGCGCTGCAGGTGTCCCGGGTACACCTGCCCAGCTCGGGCAACATCACCAGCAATGCCAACGGCAGCTACACCTACACGCCGGAAGCGGCCTTTACCGGCCTGGTAACGTTCAGGTACCTGATTGAGCCGGCCGGGGTGCTGGCCTCCGAAGCGTCGGGGCATTACTACGAGCTGGTGAGCGCGCCGGGAATCTGCTGGCAGGCCGCCAGCAGCGCGGCAGCGGCCCGCACCTACCTGGGACTGCGCGGCTACCTGGCCACCGTGACCTCGCCCGCGGAGATGTCGGTGTTGGCCGGCCGCAGCACCGGGCAGTACTGGCTGGGCGCGGCCGACGACCTAGTGGAAGGGGAGTGGCGCTGGAAAACCGGGCCCGAAGCCGGCCAGCTGTTCTGGCAGGGCGCCGTAAACGGCAGCGCCGTGGGCTACGCCAACTGGAGCACCAACGAACCCAATAACTCAATCAGCGCTACGCGGCCCAACGGCGAAAACTACCTGCTGTACTACGGCGCCTCGGGCCTGTGGAACGACGTGTCGGAGTGCAATGCCAGCAGTACGACGGCCGGCTACGTGGTGGAGTACGGCGGGCTGGAGCCCTGCACGCCGGTGCGCTTTGCCACCGGCACCGTTACCATTGCCGTGGGGCAGGCCACGGGCACGGCCGGCAGCACCGCCGCTCTTGTCCCAAACCGCCTGGAAGCGTTTCCCAACCCCAGCAGCGGCGAGCTGCAGGTGCGCATGGTAGCCGCCGAGTCGGGCCCGGCCCAGCTCCACCTGTACGACCTGCAGGGGCGCCAGCTGCAGCCCGCTTTTTCCGGGACGCTGAGTGCCGGCATTCCGCACACCGTGCGGCTTGGCTTGCACGATGTAGCCAGCGGCCTGTACCTGCTGCGGCTGCAAAGTGGCCGGCAGGTACAGCACCTGCGCGTACAGGTGCTGCGCTGAGCAGGTAGGTGTGCGCTAGCAGCTAGATGCCGGCTTAAGGTGGAGCAGCTGCTGGTCTATCATATCCAGAATTGCGGCGTCGTGGGCGACGTCGAACTTGCGGGCGAAAAGCCGGTCGCTGGCTTGCAGCGCCGGGAAGTCGGCCAGCGTCAGCAGCTTGGGGCTGGCCCCGCCGCCCGACCAGTCGATGTAGCGGTAGCTGTCGTTTACGACATTGTGCCGCAGCGGGGAGTTCATCAGAATGGTGGAGAGCAGGAATTCGTCGGAGCCCCAGGTGAAGCGGCTGAAGCGGCGCACGTGGGCGTGCTCGTCCATAAACCTGACCAGGTAGGTAGCGCAGGCGCGGTCCATGGTCCACCAGGTGCCGTAGGGGCCGCCGTAAAGCTGGTACGACAAGGGAAACCGGCGCCGGGGCAGCAGCCGGTTGAGCAGGCGCTCCAGCGCGTACTGCAACCTGAACTTGTAATACACGGTGTGGTACTGCTCTACCCGGCTGATGGCGTGCTGCCACCATGCCGAGCCCTGGGCCTCGACAGAAAAAAAGGAGCGCCCGGGCTGGCTGGCAAAAAAGCGGTAGATGGCGTCGGCCGGCTGAATGGGGTAGTCCTGGCCGCTGAGCAGGTTGATGAAGTCGTAGGAAATGCCGCTGCCCAGAATTTCCCGCATGCCCTGCAGGGTGGCTTCCACGATGCTGTAGGAGCCCCAGCGCACCAGGTGCCGCGGCTGCACAAACCGCACCCGGGGCAAGGCCTGCAGCCGGGCAAACCCGGCCAGGTCGGCTTGGGCATCGAGGTGAATGTAAAAGTCGAACTGCTCGTGCTCCAGCGCCCGAATCAGGCGTTCTACCTGGCCGGGGTTTTTGTGAGCTAAAATCAGGTGCGCGAGCCTCATAGAGGTATTAGGTATTAGGTATTAGGTATTAGGTATTAGGTATTAGGTATTAGGTATTAGGTATTAGGTAGTCGGACTTGCTTTGCTTGTGTATGCATTCAGAGCTCATGAACTGTTTGGTAAGAGCTGTTTCACCCCGTACTGCACGGTCTTTTGAAAAACACTGCGAAACACTACGGTTTACCACTGCGAAACCCTGCGTGAAATCTATTTGAACGACACGCAAAGGGCATTTTGCCGGCTTAAGGCAGCTCCTGCCGGGGCTTGAGCACGGCCGCGGCTTTGTAAACGACCTGCCGGGCCAGCTGGCGCAGCTCGCTCAGGCCGGTGGCGAGGATGCCGCGAATGGACAGGGGCAGGTGTTTTCTCAGGTTTACGTAGCCGAAGAGGAAGCCCGCAATGCCCGTGGGCAGGCTGGCCAGCGCCACGCCGTACACGCTGCCCGACAGCAGCAGGGCCGTCACGTCGCCCGTCACGTTCACGGCCAGCATCAGAAACACCTTCACCATGTTAAGCTGGGGCTGGTTCACTACGTCGAGGGTGATGCCCACAAACCGGTCGATGGGGTAAAGCAGGGCCAGCACCATGCCGATGCGCAGCAGGTTGGCCGCCTCCGTGCCCGCGTACTTGGGCCCGCCGATAAGGTAGATGGGCACATCGGCCAGGAGTATGGTGCCCAGGCTGACGGGCACAAAGCACCAGCTAAGCAGGCCGGCATTTTTGCGCAGCAGGCGGGCCACCTCCTGAAGCCGGCCCTGGTTGAAGGCCGCCGACATGGCCGGCATGGCCGTGGCCACGAAGCTGCGCAGCGGAATCTCGATGATTTCCATGAAGCGCCAGGCCAGGTTGTACACGGCCAGCGGCGCCGGCCCCAGCATGTAATTGATGATAAACGTGTCGGAGCTGCGCAGCAGGTTGGCGCCCACGTAGCTGCCCACGCTGTACTTCCCGAAGTGGGCCAGCTCCCGCACGCAGGCCGCACTGCGCCGGCCCAGGCTGCCCAGGCCGGTCCAGCCCAGCAGCAGCACCAGCAGGCTGGTGAGCAGCGAGGCGCCCACGTAGCTGTACACCACCAGCTCCAGGCTGAGGCGGCCGCTGACAATCAGGCCCACCAGACCTAGCACAAACAGGCCCTGGGAAAGCAGCCGGATGCAGAGGATGCGGTCGAAGCGCATGTCCGACTGCATGAGGGCGGCGGCCATGAAGTGGGGGAGGCCCACGGCCAGGGCTACGCCAAACCAGCGGAGCAGCAGGCCCGTGGCGCCGCTATCGCCGGAGCTGAGCAGCAGCCAGGCGCCCACGTTGAGCAAGCCCAGCGCCGCGGTAATAACCAGGGCAATGGCCCAGGCCGAGCCGGTTACTTCGGCGGCCCGCTCGGGCGTGGCCCCGGAGCGGGCCCGGATAAAGGCTGTGGTGAGAAAGCCGGCCCGGAACGCATCGGCCAGGCCCACCACGGTCAGGAACAGAATCCACTGGCCTACCTCCCGCGCCGGCAGGGCCCGAAACAGCAGCGACACCGACACAATGCTCATGGCCGACACCGTGAGGTTGCCGGCCAGGGAAAGCACCTGCGGACTGCTCAGGTAGGATTTCAGTTTAGCTATCAATTGGGTTGCTGTTTTCTGGGTGCTCGTTACTCGTTTCTGGTTGCTGATAGCAGTAGAAGCGAAGCGCTACCTGGTGGTGGGGCGGGCCGGGGCTTGCGCCGGGCGTCCCGGGGAGGGGCCAAACACCACGGCTTTCACTTCGGGGTAGCGGGTGCCAAACTGCCGGGCCCACTCGGCCGAGCCAGTGGAAGGCGGCTGCGAGAGCAGCAGCAGGATGGGCTTGCTTTGCATCTCAATCTGGCCGGCCACCTGCTGGCGGAAGGGGGCGTAGCAGCTGGCGGCCTCAGCCGTGCTGCGGCAGTGGCCGGCAACCCAGGTTACGTTGGCGGCACCGGGAAAGTAGGCGGCGATAGAGTCGGGGCGCGGGGGCGTCCACACCCACACCAGGGAAGTGTCGCCGGAGGCGCGGTAGCCTGTCACCAGCTGCTGCCAGGCGGCGCGGTAAGCGGCCGGACTGGCCGCGTGGATGATGGGCCGCAGCAGCACCTGGTTTTCGTGCTTGGCCAGGCGCAGCACCTGCCGCCGGAAGGTGGCGCTGCCCGCCGAAGCCTCGTCGACGGTCCAGGTGAGCAGCGGAATGTTGCCGCGCTGGTTGATTTCCTCAATGGCCTCCACCGGCGCCTGAAGGGCGGTGCCGGGCGGCAGCTCCAGGCCCACCACCTGGCTGGCAGCCTTGGGGGCCCGGCCCCACACCACGGTGGCCGCGCCCCCCGCCGGGGCGGCCGCTACCGGCACTTTCAGCCCGTGGCCGCTCGCGCCCACCCGCAGCGGGCCAAAGCCGGTGTGCGTCCAGATGTAGTCGTCGGAGATGGCCGTTTGCTCGCGCCACTGCACCAGCACAATGCCGGCCGTGGCCAGGGTGTGCAGAATGGCCAGGCCGGCCGCAAAGGCAATGGAGCCCGTGCGCAGGCGACTGGTGATGACGCCGCCCCCGGTCGCCAGCGTATTATCGACCCACTTCTTGAGGGCAAACAGCGGGCGCGTAGACCACAGGAAGCGGCGCAGGCGGTTGAGCAGCGCGTGCTGGGCCATGATTACCGTCGTCAGCAGAATGGCGGCATTCACCAGGGCCAGCGTGGCCATCAGCTTGGTGTAGGGGCCCCGGATGCCGGGCACCTGCATGCTGAGCACGGCCACGCCGATGGATACCAGCGCCAGCAGCAGGTTGAGGGAGCTGAGCAGCCACTCGTTTTTGACCTCGCCTTCCTTGGGCGTGGGAATGTAGGGCACCTTGATGTTGAGGAAGGTGTAAATCAGGCCCAGCGAGTACACCCACCAGGTGGCAATGCGCAGGAAGCCCCCGGCCAGGTGCAGGCCCGGCTCGTGGGGCTCGCGCAGCCACTGCTGGGCGTTGTAGCGAATGAGTAGGCCTATCATCGTAACCGGCAGCATGTGCACGGCAAACTCCGGCAGCGACAGGTGCCAGGGAAAGTCGAGCAGCAGCAGCGAGGCGATGGGAACCACGATGTCAATCAGGGCGATGAGGCCCGAGAGGAAGTACAGCGGCAGGGTGAAGTAGTGCAGGCGCTGCCGCCAGGTGAAGTTCTTGAACAGCTTGGGGTAGACGTGCGCCAGCAGGTCGAAGGTGCCGCGGGCCCACTTCAGCTGCTGCATGTAGAAGGCCCCCAGCGTGGAGGGCACCAGGCCGTGGCTGACCACCACGGGCGCGTAGATGGACTTCCAGCCGGCCGCGTGCAGGCGCATGGCCGTGTGCATGTCCTCGGTGAGGCCGGCCGCGTGCCCGCCGATGCCGTCCAGGGCCTTGCGGCGGAAGGTGCAGTTGGCGCCAATGGCCTGCACCGTGTTGTAGCCGTTCATGCCCATCATCAGCGGGCCGTAGAAGTGGTAGGTCTGCTCGGCGGCGCCCAGGGCCACGAGGCTGTCTTTCTGGTTGCCGTAGGCCTGCACCACCTGCACGTAGCCCACGGTTTCGTCTTCGAAGTAGGGCATCACCTGGTCGAGGAAGTCGGGCGTCACTTCGTGGTCGGGGTCGAGCACCACGCAGAACTCGCCGGTGGCCTGCTGCAGGGCGTTGTTGATGTTGCCGGCCTTGGCGTTCTTTTTCTCCACGCGGGTGACGTGCACCACGCCCAGCCGCTCGCACACGGCGCGCAGGTCGGGGTCGTTGCCCTCGTCGCAGAGGTAGGTGGTGTGCGGGTAGCGCACGGCCACCAGGGCCTCCAGGGTCCGGATTATCATCTCGTGCGGCTCGCCCGGGCAGGCCGTGGTCAGCATGTCGACTTTGCGCAGGGGGGCGGTGGCCGGCACCACGGGCAGCACCGGCTCTTTCACCTGCACGTAGTGGTACCACTCGTGCAGCATGCGCAGCAGCTTGTAGCCCAGTGAGATGGTGAGCAGCCAGTACAGCGGCGCGTAGCCGATGTGGTCGGAGTCGGCAAACCACCAGATGAAGTGGGCCAGCAGCGCCAGGCCGATAATGACCAGCACCCGCATCTGCTTGGTGCCTTTGGCATCGCGAAACTGAACAGTGACTCCCTGGGCTATTTGCGGCGGGGCGTCGGTGGCGGCGCCGGCAATTAAGCCGGCGGAAATGTCTGGCACTGGTACTGACTCATGCTTTGGGTAAAGCTCTGCTTGCATAGAATAACGTAAATAGTTTGACTTGACTTATAAGCGGTTATCGGCGCGCAGCTGCCGCCAAAACTTGCTTCTTAACGTAAAGCAGCCGTAGAAAGCCGGGTTGGCGCTGGGATTTATGTAGCGGAGGAGCTTAAAGGCCCTGGCTACTAGCCTCATTGCCGCTGCTGCCCGGCCCCTGGCCTTGTCCAGATTGTGTTTGAACCTTATTGTTCCAGTGATTTACCTACCGCTACTCCCACGTTTATTCCTGCTCGCCTGCCTGCTAGGCTGCGGCCTGCTGAGTGCCTGCCGCCCCACGCCCGAAGCCGTTGCCGACACCGTGCAGCCGCTGCAGCCGGAGTCCGGCGTGGTGCCGGTGCAGGTGGTGAAAACCGACAAGGGCTATGCGCTGCAGCGCGATGGCAAGCCCTACTTCATCAAGGGGGCAGCCGGGGTGCAGAAGCTCAATCTTATCCGCGAGAAGGGGGGCAACTCGGTGCGGATTTATACCGCCACCTATGCCGACGTGCTGCTCGATGAGGCCCAGCGCAACGGCCTGACGGTGATGTTTGGCCTGTGGATGAAGCCGCCCTACGAGAAGTTCGACTACTACGACCCCAAAGCCGTGGCCGAGCAGCAGGCGGAAGTGTACCGGCAGGTGATGCGCTTCAAAAACCACCCCGCCCTGCTGATGTGGAACCTGGGCAACGAGCTCGACAACCACAACGGCGACTTTAAAGTGTACCAGATTGTGAACGAGACGGCCCGGATGATTCACAAGCTGGACCCCAACCACCCCGTCACCACCACCATCACCGACGGCACCTACTCCATTCCCTCCATTGCCCACCTGTGTACCGACCTTGACGTGCTCACCATCAACGTGTTTACCAAGCTGGCCGAGCAGCCGCAGCGCATTGCCGAGGCCGGGTGGAAAGGGCCCTACATCATCGGCGAGTTTGGCGGGCGCGGCTGGTGGGAGTCGCCGCTTACCAGCTGGGATGCGCCTCTGGACCAGAGCGGCACGGCCAAGGCCGAGTTTCTGCGCAATGGCTACGTCTCCACCATTGCCGGCCACCCTTCGCACTGCCTGGGGGCCTACGTGCTGTACTGGGGCAACCGCTTCGAGCAAACCGACATGTGGCTGAGCCTGTTTGCGCCCACCGGCGAGAAAACACCCATGGTCGACATGATTGAAAAGCTATGGACTACTAAAAAGCCCGCCAACGAAGCCCCGCGCGTAGGGCCCATCTTGCTCAACAACAAGCTCGACACCCACGACGTGGCCCTGGCGCCGGGGGCAGCGTACCCCGCCTCCATCACGGCCACCGACCCCGAGGGCGACTCGCTGCGCGTGGAGTGGCGCGTGACCCGCGACGTGGACGAGTTTCACACCCTGCCGCAAAACCGCACGGCACCGGAGCCCATTCCCGGCGCAATCGACCAGGCCCGGGGGCTTACCGCCGTGGTGCGCACCCCCACAGCCCGCGGCGCCTACCGCCTGCTGGTGAACGTGTACGACGGCAAGGGCAGCGTTTCCAACAACAGCTTCCCTTTTTTCGTGGGCCGGCCCGACCACCCCGAAAAGGGCATTCACATGCCAACCTACCGGCGCAACTAATGAGTTGGTGATGAATTTCTAATAAAGCCCGTCATACATTTATACCACACCGCTGTGCCAGCAGTAAACAAGCTTGTTCGTCAAGAGAAGTGGTGAATTCGACGCCTAAGAAATGGAATCCACCCGATTATCAGGGGACTTACAATGAGGGCGACACATGTCACCCTAAACAGAATACCTTCGGCTGGCAAAGGGACGTTCTTCCATAGGCGTTCGCTGACGACGGAGAGTCCCACATAGGTAAGCAGGTTGACGACTGAGAAAAGTAAAAGCCGGCGGTTGACGCTCAAGCCGGCGCTGGAGCGCCAGCACCCCCAGAGGATGATAACAGAGGGTATTCCGTAAAAAAGCACTCGCCACAACGTCCACAGGATAATCCCGTCAAAAATTCCCCGGCGGTCGAAGGAGGTAAAAAGCAAGCAACCAAAACTAACGACCATTTCCAGGAGCAGCAGGGTCAGATAAAAAAGGGGAAAAGGTAGCAAGTTCTTCATAGGGTAGTGGTTCCAGTAGACGGTAGTGGCTGTTGCAGAACCAGTTTTCGTAGAGGGAAGATGCAAGGCAAGAAGCTGTTTCTCGACAAAGAGGTGACGCGCTTTCGG
>NZ_BAABGZ010000005.1:0-1813 GCF_039541835.1 Hymenobacter saemangeumensis
CCGGACGGGCGGCTGAAGGTGCAGCTGGAAGTGGTGGGCCTCGACCAGGGCGGGCGCCTGGAGCCGACGGTGGAGAACGTGCTCTTTCGCGTGATTCAGGAGCTGGTGCAGAACATCATCAAGCACGCGCAGGCCACGCAGGTCACGCTGCAGATTATTCGCTCCGAGCGGGAGCTGACGGTAATGGTGGAGGACAACGGGGTGGGGTTTGACCCCAAGGCCCTGGGGGAGGAGGCCGGCATCGGGCTGCGCAACATCGAGAGCCGCATGGCTTACCTGGGCGGGCAGGCCGACTTTGACGCCGCCCCCGGCCGCGGCACCACCGTCGTCCTGGAAGTGCCCCTCACCGCGGTAAGTCAGGCCTGAGTAACCAACTACATTGCAAGCGCTACTTTCTTACTATGCTGTTCCATTACCGTACTCTGCGCTGGGGCCTGCTCGGTATCATCCTGACTGTGTGCAGCTTCATTCCCATGGCCCAGGCGCAAAGCAGCCTTTCGCCGTTGGCCGACAGCCTGGCCCGGCGCCGGGCCCAGGCCCCCGACTCGGCCCGCCTGCGCCTGCTGCTGGCCGATGCTGCCCTGCTGCGGGCCGGGGAGCCGCAGCAGGCCAAGCAGCTCGCTACGCAAGCCCTGGAGCTGGCCTATAAAACCAAACGGGCCAGTCAGGAGCAGGCTGCCCGGCTGCTGCTGGGGCGCATGGCCAATGCCGAAGGTGACTTAACGTCTGCCACCCGCCACCTGCTCGGTGCCCTGCGCCTGGCCGAGCAGCGCCAGGACACAGTAGGCCAGGGAACGGCGCTGCTGAACCTGTGCAGCACCAACAAGAACCTGAAGCAGTTTGAGTCGGGCCTGCGCTATGCCCGCCGGGCCCAGGCTCTGCTGGCGCCGCTGGCCCGCCGCGGCAATGCCCGCGCGGCCAAGGCCCTGGCCACGGCCCTGAACAACAGCGGCACCTTGCTGCAGGAGTCCAAGCAGCTCGACCTGGCCCGCACCGACTTTCTGGCCTCGCTGCGGCAGGCCCGCGCCCTGGGCGACTCCGGCATTGCCGTGCTGGCCCTCTACAACCTGGGCGGCCTGGCCCTGCTGCAGAAGCAGGGGGAACGGGCCCATGCCTACTACCGCCAAACCCTGGCCATCGACCAGGCCGATGGCAATGTACAGGGCCAGGCCGAGTCCTGGCTGAACCTGGGCGATGCCCTGGCCCTGCTGCACCGCCCGGCCGAAGCGGAAGCAGCCTACTGGCAAGCCCTGCGCCTGGCCCGGCAGGCCCAGGTGCTGCCCGTGGTGCGCGTAGCCTACAACGGCTTTGCTATCCTGTACGAAGACCTGGGCCAGCCCGCCAAAGCCCTGCTTTGGCAGAAGCGCTTCCAGGCCCTGAACGACTCCATGTTTCAGGAGGAAAGCACGCAGCAGGTGGCGGAGATGGAAACCAAGTACGAAACCGAGAAAAAAGAAGCCCAAAACCGGCTGCAGGCGGCGCAGCTGCGCGAGCAGCAGCAAATCATCCGCCAGCGCAACGCCCAGCTGCTAGCCGCCGGTGCCGTGCTGCTGCTCATTGCCGGCCTGGGCTACCTGCTGTACACGCGGCGGCGGCTGCGGCGGGAAGTGGAGTTTGCCCGCGAGCGGCAGCAATTGCAGCAGCAGCGGGCGGCGGCGGTGCTCGAGGCCGAGGAGGCCGAGCGGCGGCGCATCGGCTCGGACCTGCACGACGGGGTGGGGCAGCTGCTCACCGCCGCCAAGCTCAACCTGCACGCCTTGGGCGAGGAGCTGGGCCTGCCCACCCAGGGCCAGCAGGCCATGCTGCAGAACGC
>NZ_BAABGZ010000006.1:0-217240 GCF_039541835.1 Hymenobacter saemangeumensis
CGGTTGACACGCTGGGCCACTTGCTGGCCGCGCTCGTTACCCCGGCCACCGCCCAGGACCGGGCCCAAGTGGCCGCCCTGGCCAAAGAAGTGCAGGCCGTCACGGGCCAAACCGTTACCCTGGCTTACGCCGACCAAGGCTACACGGGCCAGGAGCCGGCGCAGGCCGCAGCCCAGCACGGCATTGACTTGCACGTGGTCAAATTGCCGCAGGCCAAAAAAGGCTTCGTGTTGCTGCCCAAGCGCTGGGTCGTCGAACGCTCCTTTGCCTGGGCCGCCCGGTTTCGACGATTAGCGCGCGATTACGAACGCCTCGCTACGACCTTGGAAGGCATTCATTACCTCGTCTTTNCTGAAGGGGCTCGAGCTGCGTCTGGGTTGCGCCCTGCCTCCTTCCTACCGGATGTTTTTAACTACCTCCAATGGCTTCGGTCCCCTCGACTACTTTATCTGGGACCTGAAGCCTGTAGCGGAGGTAGATTGGCTAATAAACGCAGATAGGGAACTGGTAGAATTATGGGGGAAAGGTCTTGAGACTGAGCCAGCCATTTCAGAAGCCGACTATTTTAATCCTGAGAATATGCAAAGTGCTACCCACATGCGCGTGGAGTACATGCGGAGCTGTCTGATGATTTCGGATTGGGGTGATGCCGGCTTCTTAGCACTGAACCCCGCAGTGCAGCACAATGGCGAATGGGAGGCATGGCACTTTGCCACTTGGCACCCAGGTGCCGAGCGTTACCACTCATTCGCTGAGCTAATGATGGACACTTTACAGGTATATCGGGAGCTTAAACAAGAGGGGTAGATATGTTTGAAACGCTAATGTTTTCATAATTCCCAAAGCACCAATGTCTCTTAAACCCTTCCTCCACGCCGCCTGCTTGGCCTTCGTCGAGCAGCGCATCGCCGCCGCCCGCGCCGCCATGGAAGCCGCCCAGGAGTCGGCACTGTCCAATACCAAGAGCAGCGCTGGCGACAAGTACGAAACCAGCTGCGAGAAGAAGCATGTGGTACCAGCCGTAACTTGAGGCGCCACTTTCCTCTCCTCTCGTTCTGATTTATGGGATTTATTGATTTTGTTAAAAAGAAAAAAACAAGCGCTGCCCCAGAGGAACCACTAAGAAACTACCCGCAGATGCTAACCGCCAAGCTGCTGTTTGCTAACAGGCCAGGAGTTGATAAGGAAAGCGTCATTAGTGGACTAAGGGCCACTTATTCCCAGGTTTACAGTCCCGATTCAGAAGAGTCTTTGCTCTATTTCTTTCCTGAAATTGAAGTGAAGCTTGAGGATGGCGTCATTGCCGCACAATGCATGGTGCTTTTCCCAAATGCAGACAACGAGAAGGCTGAGATAGCGCCAGAGGCACTTCAGCAAAACTGGTATTGGGAAGAGGTAGCAACTGTTGCGGCAACATGCAAGTATGAAGTCTTAGCTTCTGACTTCATGACTAGGACATTAGATTATAAATCCCGTCTTACTCTATTCATGAACTTCCTGGCCGTTCTGACTCGTACAACTAATCCGCAGGCAGTGTATTCGGTAGGTGCTCAAAGATTAATTGAGCCCAATGATTTCGTCGAGTCCTGGACCAACGCTTCCCAGCAAGCCTTGAATGGGTTGGTAAATGTGCGGCTGTTCAATATTAGCAATGGGGCGGCTAGCGAAATCCTGATGGATACGGTAGGACTACACTTATTAGGATTGCCAGATTTTCAAATTCGGTTTTCGAATTTAGACGAGAGTGCTGTTGGGCAAACCTTATGGAACTATGCCTACTATGTGTATGAGCACGGTGATATTATTACCGATGGAAGCACAATTCAGGGCCTGACGCCACAGTCGAAATGGAAATGCGAACGGCAACTAGCATTAGTTGCCCCTGAGCGAGTAGTTATCCATTTGCAGCCTTCCTAAATGAGCCTGTCCAAACCCGCCCTCCACACCGCCTGCCAGGCCTTCATCGAGCAGCGCATTGCCGCCGCCCGCGCCGCCATGGATGCCGCCCAGGAGTCGGCGCTGTCCGATACCAAGAGCAGCGCCGGCGACAAGTACGAAACCGGCCGTGAGATGGCCGGCGCCGAGCGCGAGCGCAACGCCGCCCAACTTCTGCAGGCCCAGCAGCAGCTAGCCGAGCTCAACCGCATCAGCCCCGACGCGGCCTGCGACACCGTGCGCCCCGGTGCCCTGCTGCGCACCAGCCTGGGCTGGTTTTACCTAGCCATCAGCGCCGGCAAGCTGGTGGTGGAAGGGCAGGAGGTATTTGCCGTGTCGGCCGCCGCGCCCGTGGCCCTGGCCCTAAAAGGCAAGCGGGCCGGGGAGGAGGCCGTGTTTAATGGCAAAGTGCTGCGGGTGGAAGAGGTCCGGTAGAAGCCCCACCCCCGGCCCACGCCGCTTGATGCGCGGAATCCGGCGGGGGAGGGGAGCCTATTTCGGTAGCGCTATTTAACTGTTGAAAACAAAAAGGTCCGCCGCGAAAGCGGCGGACCTTTTTGCTTAATTCAATCGTCAGGCTCCCCTCCCTACAGGGGAGGGGCCGGGGGTGGGGCTAATTCCAGCCCCCTCCACTCGCCGGGTCGGCCTTATCGGCATCGGGCTTGAGTAGGCGGAACTCCACCCGGCGGTTTACGCGGGCATCGTCTTCCGTTATTTCGTCTTTCAGGGGTTTGCTGGAGCCGTAGCCAAAGCTTTCGATGCGGGTGTTGGGCAGCTTGCCCTTCTTTTCGATGTAGCGCCGGATTTCCTCGGCCCGGTCCTGCGACAGCTTCTCGTTTACTTCCGGGTCGCCGCTGGTGTCGGTGTGGCCCGAGATGCTGAGCCGGAAGGTGGGGTGGTCGACCAGAAACACCGCAATGCGGTCCAGGGTGGGGAGCATGGCCGGGAGGATAGTCGACTTACCCGCCTCAAACTCGATGTTCTTGAAAATCAGCGGTAGCTTGTAATCTATGCTGTTGGTGAGCAGGGCCATTACCGTGTCGCCCTTCAGCTCAAACTGCTTTTCCACGCTGAAGAAGTCGGGGCTTTGAATCAGCATGGCGTAGTGCGAGCCCTCAATCAGGTCGAAGTCGAAGGTGCCGTCGGGGCGGATGTACTTGCTGGCCACCTCAATGCCGTTGTCGGTGTCGATGATGCTGACGATGCCTTTGAGCGGCCTGCTCGATACGGAGTCCAGCAGCGTGCCTTCTACGTGGGTGGTGGCCAGGGGCTGGGCCTCCATGGGCAGGGGGAAGGAATACAGGTCCAGGTTCTGCATGTCCTTGGGCTCGGAGCGGGCGTAGTACAGGTTTTTCGACTGCGTATCAATGGTAAAGTAATACTCCGAGCCTTTGCCGTTTACCAGTGGGCCAATGTTTTTGGGCTCCTGCCAGCGGCCGTGCACGCGGTAGGTTTTGTAGATGTCGAAGTCACCGAAGTTGAGCAGCTGCCCCCGCGAGCTGAAGTACAGCACGTGGTAGAGCGGGTGGTAGAAGGGGCTGACCTCGCTTTCGCGGGTGTTCACCACCGGGCCCATGTTTTCGGCCGGGCTCCACTGCCCGTTTTTCAGCTTGCGGGTAAAGTAGATGTCGCTCAGGCCAAAGCCGCCCAGGCGGTCGGAGGCGAAGTACAGGGTGTCGCCGCCCTGCGAGAGCGTGGGCTGCGAGTCCCAGGCCGGGGAGTTCACCAGCGGGCCCAGGCTTTTGGGGGCGCCCCACTTGCCGTCCTTGCCCTTGGTGGCCGTAAACAGGTCGCAGTTGCCGCCACAGCCCGGGCACTCGCAGCGGGCAAAGAAGATGGTGTTGCCATCCTTGCTGAAGCAGGCCGAGCCCTCGTTATAAGGCGAGTTGATAGGCTTGGGCAGGGGCTCAGCATCGGTCCAGTACGTGCCCTCGCGGCGCGACACGTACAGGTCTTCGTCCACCTGCTCGGTGATGCCGCGGCGCTTGCGCTTGCTGCTGAACAGCATCACCGTGTCGTTGCCGGCCAGGGCCGGGCCGTAGTCGGGGGCGGCGCTGTTCACGGCCTCGCCCATGCTGGTATACACGCCCTTGGGCGGGTGAAAGGTGTTGAGGTTCTTGCGGTACTCCACCAGCTCGTAGTACGTTTTCAGGGGCACGTACAGGTCGGCATCTTTCTGCTCCAGCGAGTCGTAGTAGAGTTGTACCTTTTTAATATTGGTGCGGTGGTGCTTCAGGGCCAGGCGGAAGTAAGCTTTGGCTTTCTCGTGCTGGCTGCTGTCGCGCTCAAACAGCTGGCCCAGGTGCCAGAGCAGGTCGGTGTTGCGGTAGAAGTTCTGAATGCCGAACTGGGCCACGTACTTTTCCAGCAGGATGCGGGCCGTGCGGTAGTCGCGGCGCTTTTCAGCCTTGTTAATGGCCTTCAACGCTTTCTTGTCTTCGAAGTAAGGCAGCTTGTTGATGTTGATAAAGTCCGGGGTGGCGTCGGGCCGCAGGCGCAGCCGGCGTACGGTGCGCTCGTCGATGCCGCGCACGCGGTAGGTGCCCGGGGCAATGGCTGGCTTGGCCGGGGCTTTCATCGCCGGCTTTGCCGTCGGGTTGCTGCGGGGGGTGGCCGAGGGGCCGCCGCTGGTAGTGTCGGCCGAAGGCGTAGCTGCTGCCGGCTGCTTTTTCACGGGCCGGCGCTGCGCCAGGGCACCAGGCGCCGCCGCCATGCCAAGCAGTAAAACCAGGCAGAATAAAAGTCGGCAACGCAACGAAAAGAACATACTGGGAGGTAGAAAGATAATACCGGGTGCAAGTTGCCAACAAATTTGCAATTTTCGGTGCTGCGGTTGGCCTCAGGTGCCAGATTAGTGCGCCGCTTTGACCACTCCGGCCTGGCTTGGCACGGCCCTTGACGCCTTCCCCGACGTAGGGGACGTATCTTGTATTCCCCTTTTTCTGCCGCCGCGGGCTGTCAATCTGACACGCGCCGTTGTTGCTCCGGCTTAACCTACTTTCAATGCGCCACGCATCTGCCGCCTCTTCGCCTGCTTCCCTGTACTTGCTTGGCGACCCTTCTTCTCAGCCCGAAGCCATTGCCATTATGGCTGCCGACCCCGACCACCTGCTGCGCGGCGACGACGCCCCGCCCACGCTTGCTATCCTGCCGGTGCGCAACACGGTGCTGTTTCCCGGCGTGGTGCTGCCCGTCACGGTAACCCGCAAGAAAAGCGTGCGCCTGGTGCGCCGCGTATACGCCGCCGACAAGCTCCTGGGGGTGGTGGCCCAGCAAAGCCCCGATGCCGACGAGCCCTCCGTGGATGAGCTGCACAAGGTGGGCACCCTGGCCCGCATCCTTAAGCTGCTGGAGCAGCCCGACGGCAACATCACCATTATCCTGCAGGGGCAGGTGCGCTTCAGCATCGAGGAGGAGCTGAGCTACACGCCCCAGCTCACGGCCCGCGTTTCCTACTTCCCCGAAACTGCCCTCAACCCCGACGTGCCGGCCGAGTTTGGCTTGCTGCAGGCCCTGCGGGAGGCAGCCACCAAGGTGCTGGAGCTCACGCCCGAGATTCCCATGGAAGCCCGGGCCATGCTCGACAGCATTCAGTCGCCGGCCTTTCTTACGCACTTCCTGTCTTCGAACGTGCAGCTCGACGTGGCGGCCAAGCAAAAACTGCTCGAGCAGCCCGACCCCGTGCAGCAGGCCCACCAGCTGCTCGAAGCCCTACTCAGCCAGGCCGAGCTGCTGGAAATCAAGCACGACATCCGCAACAAGACGCATACCGGCATCGACGCCCAGCAGCGCGAGTATTTTCTCCGGCAGCAGCTCAAAACCCTGCAGGACGAACTGGGGCAGGAGGGCCCGGAGCAGGACCTGGGCCGGCTGCGCGAGCGCGCCCTCACCAAGAAGTGGCCCGAAGCCGTGGCCAAGCACTTCGCCAAGGAAATGGAAAAGCTGTCCCGCTCCAACCCCATGGCACCCGACTACCCGGTGAGTTTGAACTACGTCGAGTTTCTGCTCGACCTGCCCTGGGCCGAGTACACCAAGGACAAGTTCAACCTTAAGCAAACCAAGAAAATCCTCGACGCCGACCACTTCGGTCTGGAAAAAGTAAAGGAGCGCATCCTCGAGTACCTGGCGGTGCTCAAGCTCAAGCAGGACCTGAAAGCCCCCATTCTCTGCCTGTACGGCCCGCCCGGCGTAGGCAAAACCTCCCTGGGCCGTAGCATTGCCACGGCCCTGGGCCGCAAGTACGTGCGCATGAGCCTGGGCGGGGTGCGCGACGAGGCCGAAATCCGCGGGCACCGCAAAACCTACGTGGGCGCCATGCCCGGCCGCATCATCGCCCAGATTAAGAAAGCCGGCGCCTCCAACCCGGTCATCATCCTGGATGAAATCGACAAGGTGAGCTCCGACTTCCGCGGCGACCCCAGCTCGGCCCTGCTCGAAGTGCTGGACCCCGAGCAGAATGCCACCTTCGTCGACAACTACCTGGAGGTGGAGTACGACCTCTCGAAGGTGCTGTTCATTGCCACGGCCAACTCGCTGGATACCATTCAGCCGGCCCTGCGCGACCGCATGGAAATCATCGACCTGACCGGCTACACCCAGGAGGAGAAAACCCAGATTGCCAAAAAGCACCTCTGGCCCAAGCAGCTGCGCGAGCACGGCCTGGGCGAGGCGGAAGTAAAAATCACGGAAGGCGCCCTGCATCGCGTGGCCGACGACTACACCCGCGAAAGCGGCGTGCGCGGCCTGGAGCGCAAGCTGGCCGGCCTGGCCCGCAACCTGGCCCGCCGCAAAGCGAGCAAGGAAGAGCTGCCCGCCACGGTGGACCCGGCCGAAGTGCGCAAAATTTTGGGTGCCCCCATCTTCGACCGCGACCAGTACCAGGACAACGACACCGCCGGCGTGGTAACGGGCCTGGCCTGGACCAGCGTGGGGGGCGACATCCTCTTTGTGGAAAGCCTGCTCAGCCGCGGCCGGGGCAAGCTCACCCTTTCCGGCCAGCTCGGCGACGTGATGAAGGAGTCGGCCATCACCGCCCTGAGCTACCTGCGCAGCCGGGCCGACGAAATCGGCATCGACCACCGCCTGTTTGAGCAGTACGACCTGCACATTCACTTCCCCGAGGGCGCCGTGCCCAAGGACGGGCCCAGCGCCGGCATTGCCATCTTCACCAGCATCGCCTCGGCCTACACCCAGCGCCGGGTGCGGGCCAAGCTGGCCATGACCGGCGAAATCACCCTGCGCGGCAAGGTGTTGCCGGTGGGCGGCATCAAGGAGAAGCTGCTGGCTGCCCGCCGTGCGGGCATGACCGACATCATCCTCTGCCCCAAAAACCGCAAGGACATCGAGGAAATCGAAGCCGACTACCTGCAGGGGCTGACCATTCACTACGCCGACCGCGTCGACGATGTGCTGCGCGTGGCCCTGCTCGAAGAGCTGGTGCCTCGCCCCCAGAAGCTGCCCGTGCGCGATGAGCCCATGCCCGCCGCCGGCCCCAGCGTGGAGGTGCAATAAGCCCAAGTCCCGGAGCCCCGGGCTCTTGCGGCGCGGTTCCATGGGTCGTGGGCCGGCCTCATGTACCAAAGTGGCCGCTTGGCCGTTTGGGCTGCGCACATGCGCCTTCGGGCCGTATCTTAGAAGTATGAAGCAGCTTTTCGCGCGCCGCGTCGCCGGCTTTTTTCTTTTGTTTGGCACCATGACGGCCCTGCCCGCCGCCGCCCAGCTGGGCGGACGAGCCGTGTTTCCGTTCCTGGACTTGCCGGCCGGCGCGCAGCAGGCTGCCCTGGGCGGTACCAACGTGTCGAACCGCAACGACGACACTTCCATGCTCTTTGCCAACCCCGCCTTGCTGAACGATGAGATGGACGGTCGCCTGGCTCTGAGCTACGTGGCCTACATCAACCAGATGCGCCAAAGCACAGCAGCCTATGTGTTTAACACCCAAAAGCTGGGCCGCTTCGGGGTGGGGATTAACTACTTCAACTACGGGGATATAGAGGGCTACGACCCGGCCGGCAACAGCCTGGGCACGTTTACCGTGAGCGACTACACCGTGGGCGTAACCGACTCTTACACCAAGGGCAAGTTCACCTTCGGAGCCACTGCCAAGCTGGCCGTGTCCAGCATCGACGGCAGCCGTTCGGTGGGCGGCGTGGCCGATGTGGGTATCGTATACAAGCACCCCAAAGAAGACTTCACCGTGGGGCTGGCCGTAAAAAACGCCGGCTACCAGTTCACGCCCTTCCCCGGCACCGAGCGCGGCCGCCTGCCCCTCGACGTGCAGCTGGGCGCCACCATCAAGCCCGAGCACATGCCGGTGCGCTTTTCTCTCACGGCTCACCACCTGCAGCAATGGGACATTCAATACCTCGACCCCAATGCCCGCGGCGACCTCGACGAGGACGGCAATGAGAAAAAGGCCAGCAAAAGCTTCGGCGACAACCTGGCCCGCCACTTCACGGCCAGCGCGGCGCTGGTGCTTGGCAAAGGCCTGCAGTTCCGGGTGGGCTACAACCACCTGCAGCGGCGGGAGCTGGCCCTGGTAAACACCAGCGGCAGCGCCGGCCTCAGCTTCGGCGCTATGGTGCGCGTGGCCGGCTTCCAGCTCGACTACACCCACGCCGTGCTGCACGCCGCCGGCTCCAGCGAGTACTTTACCCTGGCCCGCAACATCGACACGCTGTTTAAGAAAAAGGATGGCCAGTAATTTCTTACACGCAGGGTTTCGCAGTGGTTAAAAACGTAGTGGTTCCGCAGTGGACGTTCGATGAGTAGAACGACACTGCGGAACACTGCGTTTTTACCCATTGCGAAACCTGCGTGAAATAGTACCTACCCACATGCTCAACGAATCCTTCCTTACCCCGGCCCAGATTGTGGCCGAGCTCGATAAATACATCATTGGCCAGCACGAGGCCAAGCGCTACGTGGCCATTGCCCTGCGCAACCGCTGGCGCCGCCTGCACGCCCCCGCGGCTATGCAGGCCGAGATTGTGCCCAACAACATCCTTATGATTGGGGCTACCGGCGTGGGCAAAACCGAAATTGCCCGCCGCCTGGCCCACCTCGCCGATGCGCCCTTCGTGAAAGTGGAGGCCAGCAAGTTTACCGAAGTCGGCTACGTGGGCCGCGACGTGGAAAGCATGGTGCGCGACCTGGCCGAGCAAAGCGTGAACCGCGTGAAGGCCCGTCGCCAGGAGGAAGTGAAGGCCCAGGCCGCCCAAGCCGTCGAGGAGCTTATTCTCGATGCCCTCATTCCGCCCGTGCCCCGGCCCGCCGGCATGAAACCCGGTGGCCTGGGCTTTGGGAGCAGTGGGGGAGGAGAGGAAGACATGCCCCAGACCGATGCTGAGCTCAACGAGCGCACCCGGGAACGGTTCCGCGAGAAAATCCGCAACGGCGAGCTCGAAGAGCGCCGCATCGAAATCAACGTGGTACAGCCCGGGCCCAGCATTGGCGTGATGGGTGCGCCTCCCGGCATGGACGAAGCGGCAATGTCGGGCCTGCAGGACATGCTGGGCAACATGCTGCCCAAGAAAACCCGCAAGCGCAAGGTTACCGTGGCCGAGGCCCGCAAGCTGCTGCTGGAGGAGGAAGCCGCCAAGCTCGTCGACATGGACGAAGTAAAGGACGAAGCCCTGCGCCAGGCCGAAAACGCCGGCATCATCTTCATCGACGAGATTGATAAGGTGGCCACCAGCGGCGGCAGCGGCAAGGGCGGCCCCGACGTCAGCCGCCAGGGCGTGCAGCGCGACCTGCTGCCCATCGTCGAAGGCTCGGCCGTGAATACCAAGTACGGCATCGTCAACACCGACCACATCCTGTTCATTGCCGCCGGCGCCTTCCACGTCTCCAAGCCCTCCGACCTCATTCCTGAGCTGCAGGGCCGCTTCCCCATCCGTGTCGAGCTGCAAAGCCTGAGCAAGGACGACTTCTTCCGCATCCTGAAAGACCCCAAGAACGCCCTCACCAAGCAGTACGAAGCCCTGCTGAAGGCCGAAGACGTAGAGTTGACCTTCGACGACTCGGCCCTGGAGCGCCTGGCCGAAATTGCTTCGGAGGTGAACGCCGAAATCGAGAATATCGGGGCCCGCCGTTTGCACACCGTCATGAGCCGCCTGCTCAACGACATTCTCTACGATGTGCCCGACAAAATCGGTCCTAATGCCCACATCCAGATTACCGCCGCCCTGGTTGATGAGCGCCTGGCCGACATGGTCAAGAACCGCGACCTAAGCCAGTATATCCTTTAAGACCTGTGCTTTGGGATAAAAAAAAGCCCCCGCCGTAAGGCAGGGGCTTTTTTTATGAAGTCGAAACCGCTCGCTATTGAGTGATAACGGCACTAAAGAAGCGCCGCTCCGTCGAGTTGTCCGGGTTGATGGCGTCAACTTCCAGAATGTAGGTATTGGCAGCCCGGCTCGATGCTGGCATGGTGCCTGCACCTACCACAGCACCATCAGCAGCTGCCCGCACGGCAGTAGCAGGTACGTTTACTTGAGCAGCTCCACCGTTCACCGGGAAAGTGCCCAAATCTACGCGTCTGGCTACACCGCCAACACTGTAGGTGCTGGTAACCCGTACACTGGTAGCCGCCCCAACAACCCCTACTTTAAGGGTGAGGTTACCGGTTTTCCGGTAGTCAGCCGTGATTTTATCGACTTGGTCGTCGAAGATGATTTGCGACTTCGGCATTACGTTGAAGTCGGTTTCTTTTTTCTTACAGCCGGTGAGGCTAGCCACAGCCACCAGCAGTATCAGCAGTGGGCGAATTAGTTTATACATGGTCGGTTTTAAAATGAGGTGAGTTGGCGGGCCCCGGCTGGGGCCCGCTAACAAATGAAACGATTACCGGTCCCAGAAAACGGTGCGGTCGGTGAGGTTGGGACGAGCCGGCGTGTTCGCCGGGTTCGCCACCCGCTCCAGGTCGGGGTAGGGCAGCACCCGCAGAATGTTGGGCTGCAGTGCACCTACCGGCAGCGACAGGGCCGGGAAGCCCGTACGACGGTAATCAGTCCAGGGCTCAACGGCCACCCCAAAGTTGGCCACAAACTTCTCTTCGATAATCTGCTGAATGGCATTGCCAGCAGTCAGCGCCGGACGAGAAGCGATGTAGGTCATGATATCGGCTGCTGGTACGGAAGCCATGGTCATTGAGGCCGTGATACCAGCATTGAACGAGTTCTGGGCGCTGGCGAGGTTACCAGTGCGTGCGTAGTATTCGGCCAGAATGAAGTTGTACTCGGCAAAAGTGAGCATACGAACGGGAGCCGAGCCATCGTAGTCGTTGATGCCCATGCCCGTGCGTACGCCACGCAGGTAAGTACCCATGCGCGAGAAGCTGGTGTTGGGAGCACCGGCAGCACCAGAACCGTTCACGGCGCCGATGTAGCCGCCCGCAGGGGCGGTGGTCAGGAACGTAGTACGACGGGGGTCTGACTTCGTGTTCATCAGGTTCACCAGCGTAGCGCTGGGGAAGAACGTGCTGGGACGCGACTTTTCAAATTGGTCGATGGGGTTGTTCTTGTTGGCCGCTCCTTCGAAAGCAATTTGAAAGTTATCGGCGTTGCTGGTCATTACCGGCATCGACATCGGGCCAGCCGATAGAATGGCAGCAAAATCAGCATTGGCCGTAGTGGAGATGCGCGGAAAGCTGTGCAGGTACAGACGCAGCTTGAGCGTATTGGCGAATCTTTCCCACTTTACCAGGTCACCGGCATAAATGAGGTCGTCGGCCGACGGACGGAAAGCAGAGGGCTTCTTCAGATCGGCGATACCCGAGTTCAGCAAAGCGATAATGCCCGTGTATACATCCGAAGACGGGTCGTATTTCGGCTGAAAATTCTCCCCAAACTTAAGCGCTTCGGTAAACGGAATGTCGCCAAATGAGTCGACAGTTACCGAAAACAGGAAGCCTTTCATAATCTTGGCCACACCCGCATAGGCGGGGCTGGTGCCCTCAGTTTGGTCGGCCAGCTTCTGCAGGTCGGCCAATGCGCCACCGTAGATACCAGTCCGCCAGGCGTTATTAAGGTCGGTAGCCGTGATGTTGTACCGGTCGTACTCGGCTGTCTGAGTTCCGGAGCCGCCCTGACCAGAAAACTGCTGGGCAATAAGGGAGGTATAGCGGTGCAGGTCAGACCCCATCAGGAAGCCCGTGTGGGCCTGTGCGGCTACCAATACGTTGGCCGGAGGTGCTTGTAGTACCGCGTTAGGGTTGAGGTTAACATCCAGGAATTCGTTGCAGGAGCTGAGAACAACCAGGCTGGCTGCCAGCACAAACGAACTTTTTCGGTTAAAAGCTTTCATGATTTAGAAGCTAGCAAAGGTTAGAAAGTGAGCCGAACGGAGCCGCCAAACGTGCGCGACTGTGGGAGGGCATTGAATTCCAGGCCCTGCGAGTTGCTTTGGCCCTGGGCGTTCACTTCGGGGTCGATGTGCGGAATGTTGGGAGCGTACAGGAACAGGTTGCGGGCGTTGATACCCAGCTCGATGCCACCCAGGAAGGTTTTGTCGGTGAGCGACTTGGGCAGGGCGTACGTGAGGGCGGCTTCGCGCAGGCGCAGCCACGAGGCGTCGAATACTACGAACTCGGCACGACCGAAACCATACAGGTCGTCATAATAGTTCTCAGCGGTAATCTGCACGTTGTTAGGTGCCAGCGAACCATCAGGCTGACGAATCACCCCATCGATAACGTAGGTCCGGTCGCGGTCGCCGGTTTCAATGGCAGCACCCTGGCGGCGCAAGTCGCTCACGTTACGCGAAATGATGTCGCCACCGTAACGGATGTCCAGCAGCGTGTTCAGGGTCAGGCCCTTATAAGAGAAGGTGTTGGTAATGCCACCCGTCCACTTGGGGTTGGGGTCACCTACAATCTGGTTGTCGGAAGCCAGTACGGCGCGGCCTTGCGGCGTGAGCAGCAAGCGGCCCTGAGGACGGCCTTTATCATCTACGCTCTCGCGCTGGAATACGCTACCGAAAATAACGCCATAGGGCTGGCCGGCAATCAGACGGGTGCTGGGCGTTACGAAGCCACCCAGGGTAATCTGGGTTACGCCAGGAGCCAGCTCCAATACTTTGTTGCGCACCCGCGAGAAGTTAAACGAGTTGCTGTAGGTAAAGTCGCCCAGCTTCAGCGGAATCGTGCTCAGCATCAGTTCAATGCCTTTAGCTTCCGACTTGCCGATGTTCTGGTAAGCATTGGTCAGGCCTGAGCCAGCCGCCACGGGAACAGCGAAGATGATGTCGGAGCTTTTCTGCTCGTAGTAGGTGGCCTCCAGGGCTACCCGGCCGCCAAAGAAGCTCAGGTCCGTTCCGAATTCGTAGCTGGTCGTGAACTCAGGTCCGAGGTTGGGGTTGCCGCCAACGTTGTCCAGCGACTGGCCAAGCTGTCCGCGGAAGGGGAAGGTAAGGCGTGGGCCAAAGCCGTCGGCGGGGACGTTGGTAGCATCGAAGTACGTATCGGTTACATACTCGGGGGCCTCGCGGCCCACCTGAGCGGCGGCCGCCCGCACCTTCACCAGGTTCACTACGCTGTTGTCTTTCAGCACGGGCAGGGCATCGCTGAGCACTACGCTGGCCGAGGCGCCGGGGTAGAAGTAGCTGCGCTTGCTTTTGCCGAAAGTAGACGAGTAGTCATTGCGGCCCGTCAGGCCCAGGAAAGCAAAGTTGCGGTAGGCAAGCTGCAAGTCACCGTAGAAGCCCACCAGGCGACGCTTATTGCGGGTAGCGAAGGGCTGGAAGGTCTTGGTGTTGGTAATGTTGTCAAAGCCACGAACCTGAATGTCGGTACCAACAATGCCAATGTCCGTGCTGGCGCGTTGGTTGATTTCATTGCCCAGCAACAGTCGCACACCAAAGTCTTCGGTGAGGTTGCGCTTCAGCGTAAGGTTCAGGTAAGAGCTGGTTTCCGTACGGCTGTACGACTCGTCGAGAATGTTACCCACGGCACCGCCGGCACCGCCAGCAATGTTAGAGCCCCGGCTGTCGCGCGCATTCACCGACTTGATGATTTGCGTGTACGTATCCGTGCCCAGCTTATAGTCTACCGACAGCCAGTTGGTGAAGTCGTAACCAATGCTGACATTGCCTACTACCCGGTTAATCTCGTCGTTGTAGGTATTGTACTTGATGGTCCACAGTGGGTTGTCATCGTTGCTGTACCAGGTGTTGTTCGGCGTGAACGTACCAACTACTGCCGCACCCTGCTGGCCACCATTCGGTTGCTCGAAGGGGTAGCGCTTTACGTCGTAGCTACGGGGCAGGAAGTACGTACGGAAGAAGGGGTTCACCAAGGCGTTGCCCTGCGGCGTACGCTGCGACTGGTTGTTGGTGTACACCACGTTCACGCCCGAGCGCAGCTTTTCCGTGAGCTGCGCGGTACCGTTGAAGGTAAGGGTATTCCGGGTCAGCTTGTTGTTATCAAGAATGCCGATTTCGTTTAGGTTGCCATAGGCAGCATAGTAACGGGTTCTTTCAGTAGCGCCCGAGAGAGCGAGGTTGTTTTGAAAGTTGGAACCCGTCTGGAAGATGTCCTTAACGTTGTTCGGGTTAATGGTCAGCACTTCGTCTTCGCCCCGGAAGTTTTGTACGGTCTGACCGGTTACTCTAGGACCCCAGGACCCTTGGCTGAGCCGGTTGAATACCCCCTGGGTACCCTGGCCGTAGGTGTTCTGGTAGTCGGGCAGGCGGCCCACTTTCACCACGTTGTAGTTGGAGGTTACCGTTACGCTTTGCTTTTTGGCGCCCAGCGTAGCCCCTTTTTTAGTGGTAATGAGAATAGCGCCCGAAGCGGCGCGCGAGCCATAAAGTACAGCTGCGGCCGGGCCCTTGAGTACGGAAATGCTTTCAACGTCATCCTGGTTGATGTCGATGGCACGGTTGGAGTTGGCTACGCCGTTCTGCAGGGCATTTGTACCACCACCGTTATCAATCGGAATACCATCTACCACAAACAGGGGCTGGTTGCTGCCCGTGAAGGTCGTCATACCACGGATGAAGATGGCAGACGACGCGCCCACCATGCCACTGGAGCCTTGTACCCGAACACCGGCTACTTTAGCAGTCAGTGAGTTGGAGATGTTGGTTGCGCGGGCCTGGGTCAATTCCTGGTTTTTTACTTCAGAAACGGAGAAGCCTACCGCTTTTTTCTCCTGCTCACGGCCAAACGCCGTAACCACAATCTCGCTCAGTTCTCTTACGTCCTGAGCAAGGGCTACTGTGAACTGCGACTCGGTTCCGATACTCCGCTCCTGCGTGGCCATGCCCACCGAGCTAAACACCAAAGTGCCGCCCGCTTCAGGAACATTCAGCACAAAAGAGCCGTCAGAATTAGTCGACGTACCATTAGTAGTTCCCTTTACAAGGACGGTGACGCCGGGTAGACCATCACCGGTTTTTTGGTCTGTCACACGTCCAGAGATGCTCCGCGTCTGGGCCATCACCTGCTGGAACAGCGTGGTTATGAGCAGTAAGCTCATGAATAGAATTCTTTTCATGCAATAAAGAATTTGGGTTAGAAAAGTGAGTGAGTGTTGTAACGTGCAGGCAAATTAAGGCATTGTCAGCAAATGGGAGCATTGTGTTCATTTTTTCGCGTTTTTCGCCCCTTTCGTTTCGATTCCCTAAATAGTCCTGCCAATTCAAGAGTGCTGGGGACAGGGGAATGGTTGCAAAAGCTTATCAGCTTTTAAAACAAACATTTTCAGGTTGAAAAATGAGACTGAGCTCCGCTATAAAAGCAAGTAAAAGCTACAAGGCGAAACATTTGTTTGGCATTAACTATATTTTTATTGGATTTAATCAGAGTGACTTTTCACGTTTTCTATGCACGAATGAGTGCGCTAGATAAGTCAATTTGCCAAAAACAGCCATCTTGTTTGCTAAGCGGTATGCCAGTGCCGAAATGTGCTGGAGTATGGGAATTGCCAGCAACTTGGCCGAAGTCCGCAGAGACGGCCACACAGCACTGCACTTCCATGCAGTTGGAGTCAGATAAAGTGAGTGAGAACAAGCCGGTAGTCCGTTGACAGACGGTGCTGGGCTATGCCATTGGCTTTCCGCAACCATTAGTAGGGAAGCGGTGCCTGGCCTGCTATTGAGATGGGCACCGGCTCCCGGCAACCGCTTCCCATGTGCCAACTCTCTTAAAGAGGTACACCAAGTAGCAAATGCGCAGAAGTTCACCTTAGGGGGCTGCAGTTGTCAAAACCCTCTTTACCCACTAAACAGCTTGGCACCATAAAAAAACCCCGGCCGTTGTCGGCCGGGGTCAATCTGATTCGGTTTAGAAACTGCTGGGTCTTGCTTTATTGAGCACGACGAATGACAGCGGTAGCCGTGTAGGCCGCATTGGTAAACGTGCCGGTAGGTGCACCCACTGCATTCAGTGGGGTAAGAATGATGCGCTGACCACCTTCGGCAATGTATTCGAAGGTGAAGACAACTGCATCGCCAATAGCAATAAGGTTGTTAATACCATCGGGGTTCGCCACTGGAATTACCGGGTTAAGCGTTTCGCCATTATAGCGCTGCAGGCCAGCCAACAGCTCGGGGTAAGCAAGCTTAATGGTAACCGGGAAGGTTCTATAGGTACCAACCAGTACCCGCGGGCCCAGCACAGGCGCAGTGCCGATAACGCGGGAGTAGCTTTTGTACACTTCCACGGCCTCCAGCTTAAGGTCGCGCTGCTCGGTGGGGCTAAACTTGAACTCAAACTCCTGACGGCGGCGGCGAGGTACATTAGCGGCGCGCACCGAGTCGAAATTGATAAAGTTTTTGCCGGGCGTCAGCACCGGGAAAATGACGGGCATGCTCTTAAAGGCCGGAGCTGGCATGCGGCTCTTGTCTTGGCAGGAGCTAAGCGTGGCGCTGAAACCCACAAGGGCCAGCAAGCCAAATACAATATTTTTCATGAGAGAAAGTCTGAATGATGGTAAAGTAAGTACGGGTGGACGGCTACCTGGCCGGTCAACCGTCCACCCGGTTGCTTTAGCAAAAGAAATACCTCTTACCGGTCCCAGAACACCCGGTCGGTGCCCACATTGTGTTGGGCCGGGGCGTTCGGGTTGGTCGTAAGGTCGTCCTGATAATAGGGCAGGATGCGGGGATAAGGGCCGGCGAGCTGCGTGTTGAGCTCGGTGCCGGGCAGCTTGATAACCGGGTAGCCCGTACGGCGGTAGTCGGTGTACACATCGGGGCCAAAGCCAAAACCGGCTACATACTTCTCTTTCATGATTACCCGCAGCTTGGCCTCGTTGCCTGAAGCATTGTTGTAAGCTGCTACTGCGTCGGCTACCCGAGCTGCAATTGTGGCAGCCGGGATAGTCGGCGACATGTCAGCTGCGGCAATTGTGTTGACTTTGTTGTAGGCTGCTTCTACACCAGTCCGGAAGGCTGTGGCCGCGGCGGCATCGTCATTCAGTATCATGAGACGCGCTTCTGCTTCCGTAAACATGCGGCTTGCGTAGGTGAGGAACCGCTGAGGAGCGGCGCCTTTGCCGGTAGAAGCAGTAGCCGCGCCGCCGCTGTTCGTGTCGAACTTCCCGCCTACTGGGTACAGACCGGGCAGGGTGCGGATGTTGGAGTTGGTGGAGTTGGCGGCAGTGCTGGTGCTGCCCAGCGGTACGGTGATGAAGCTGTTGTACTGCAGAGGTACTTGCTCGGGCGAAGTGCCAGCCTTCTGGTTGTAGAAGTAGTACGGCACGCGTGGGTCAACGTAATTGGCATCGGGCTCGGTAGTAGCTGGCGAGCCGGGGCCGCGCATCAGACGGTAGAAGTACGGGCTGATGAAGTTCTCACGGCTGGGAGTAGCGTAGTCGGCGGTGTACCCCAGGTTGCGGTTGTCAGGGTTCGTCGACTCGTAATAGCGAAACTGAAAGTCGTCGGCATTCGACATCATCAGCTCCTGGCCCAATACCGTGCGCACCTTCGTGGCGAGGTCGCCGACACGGGAGTCGTTCGACTTGCGGATTTGGTTGTAGAGCTTGAGCTTGAGCGTGCGCCCAAAGCGGCGCCAGCTGGTCAGGTTGCCATTGTAAATCAGGTCTTCAGCGCCCAGGGCAGGTGAAGTCTTGTCCAGGTTGGCCAAGCCTTCGTCGATAAGGGAGAAAAGGCTTTGTACATCGCTGCTGCCCAGGTAAATGTCGGCGTCGCGGTCGAAGCGAGGCGCCTGTATGGCCGCACCCTGCAAGGCTTGCGAGTAGGGAATGCTGCCAAACAAGTCAACCATAATGCTGAACGCATAGGCCTTTTGCAGCTGCGCTACGCCTACATAGGCCCAGGAGCCTGAAGCCGTGCCTTGCTTGATGATTTGCTCGTTGTTGGACAGCAGGCTGGTGTAGGTACCGTCCCATTGGTTCGAAAACGAGCTGCCGTCGGGGGTGAAGCTGCCTACGTCGCGGCCGGAGGCATACTGCGACACCAGGGTGGAGGTACCGGGGCCAAAGCCGTTGGTACCCATCCCGAAGTAGGTGGCCATGGCCGCCTGCGTTACGGGCAGAAGGTCGGCGAGGCGAGCCTGGGTAGGGTTGATGGGGTCGACGTTGACGGCAAAAAAATCTTTGCAGCCAGTCGTTGTCAGTAGCAGGCTACTGATGGCAAGGGCTGCCGGTATATGGCGAAATTTCATCTGAGATTAAGTCTTTAGAGCCGAACAAACATTAGAACGATACGCGCAGGTTCACGCCATAGCGCCGGCTGGAGGGTGCCGTAGTGTACTCAATGCCCTGTGCGTTGCTGCCCGAGTTGTAGGTGCTCGTTTCGGGGTCGAAGTTGGTGTACTTCGGGATGTTGGGAGAATACCAGAACAGGTTGCGGCCCGACAGCGAGATGTTAATCAAGCCGAAGGGAGTCTTCGACAGCAACGATTTGGGCAGGTTATAGCCCAGGGTCATCTCACGCAGACGCACGGTGGTGGCGTCGTAGATGCTCGACTCGGCCGGGGAGCCAATGGCAGCCGTACCCGCGCCGAAGTAGTAGTCGTTTACCGAGATGGCAGTGCTGTTAGGGATAAAGTTGCCGTTGGCATCACGGATAGGCTGGCGCGTAGTCGGGTTGGCTTGTACGCCTTCCAGAATCACAATGCGGTCACGGTCTTCGGTGTCTTTGGTTACGCCACGGCCCAGCTCCATCTGCAGCGTGCTGCTGTATAGTTGACCTCCCTGACGGTAGTCAATCAGCGTGTTAAGCGTGATGCCACGGTAGGTGAACGTATTGATTACACCCAGCAGGAAATCGGGATTGGGGTTGCCAATGATTTTGGGGTTCGGGTTGGCAATGCCCCGGCCGGTAGCGGGGTTTACGAGCAGACGACCGTCGTCGGTACGCATCAGGTTGGAGCCGTACAGCACGCCGTAGGGCTGGCCTTCCTTCAGGATAGGCTGCACCAGGCCGGAACCGAAGCCTGCTTCGATAACCACCAAATCCAGGCCTTCACGCAGCTTTTCAACCTTATTGCGGTTGCGGGTGTAGTTGAAGGTGCTCGACCAGGAGAAGTTTTCCGTTTGAACGGGAATCACCGTCAAAGCCGCTTCCACGCCCTTGTTCGAGATTTCACCGAAGTTGGTCACCAGCTGGTTGAAGCCCGTGGAAGCAGGCAGGCTCACCGGGGCAATCTGGTTGGTGGTGCGCTTGTCGTAATAAGAAGCAGCCAGCGACACGCGGCGCTTCAGGAACTCCAGTTCGGTACCAACTTCCAGCTCCTCGGTGAATTCGGGAGTCAGGGCCGGGTTGCCAATGGTGCTGCTCAGGGCCAGGCCGGCAGTGCCATTGAAGGGGAAGTCGGTTGTGCCGGCGTTGTTACCAAACTGGGGGTTGGTGATGTAGCGCGTCGGGCCGGCCGTGTACGGGTCGGCATCGTTGCCCACCTTGGCATAGCCACCGCGGAGCTTCAGCATGTCCAGCCAGCTATAGTCAAGCTTCAGCGCTTCGTTCAGTACCACCGAGCCGCTGGCGCTGTAGTAGAAGAAGCCGCGGCCGCTGTTGCCCTGCTCACCGTTCTTGTTCAGCGTCGACGATTGGTCGACACGGGCGGTAGCATTCACATAGGCCCAGTCCTTATAGCCTACGGTAATGTCGGTGAGGTGACCGATGAGACGGCGCTTGCGGTCAGCCGACCCGTAGGGCTTCACGCTCTTGGTGTTGTTGATGTTGTCGATGCCGTAGTTGATAATGCCCGTTGCCAGGAACGAGGCGGCCTCAAAACGGCGCTGGTTGATGTTCTGGCCCAGGTTGATACGCAGGCTAATGTCTTCCGTCAGGTTCTTATTGAAGCCAATCAGGATGGTTTGCTCCAGCTCGGTGTTGCGGTTGTAGTCTTCCACAATGCGGCCTTCGTCGGTGTAGCGGCTGGTACCACCAATGCGTACCGTGTTCCGACGGAAGTCGGTATAGGTGTTTACCCCGCCCGTGTAGCTCAACGACAACCAGTCGGTGAACGCATAGTTGAGGTTGGCGCTGCCCACAATGCGGTCAACCCGCGAGGTGTAGGAGTTATTGTTTACCGACCAGTAGGGGTTGTCGGCCTGGTCTGTCAGCCAGGCAAACTGCGAAGCCCGGGTGCGGGGGTTGGTGTACGGGATGCCCTGCAGGTCGAGGTTGCGGGGCAGAAACATGATGCGCGACAAAGCCGAGCCACCGCCCTGAGCGCTGGAGCCGCCAATCTGGGGACCGGTTTGCTCGGTGTTGGTGTAGCCTACGGTGCCACCAATGGTGAATTTGTTGTACGTGCCCCGTCCACCGGCGCTCACCGTGTTGCGCACAAACGACGAATTGGGGATAATGCCGGTCTGGTCGGCACGCGACAGCACCGCCGAAAAGGTTGCGTTGTCGCCGCTGCCCGTGAGCGTAACTGAGTTCTCCAGCAGCCGGCCGGTTTCGAAGAAGTCTTTTACGTTGTTGGCATACGGACGGTAGGGAGTTTTGAGGCTGGTTTGCAGCCCCAGGTTTTTACCAACCGGCGTCACTACGCCATAAAACGGAATGCTGTCGGGCGCGTTGGCACTGCCATAGCGCGGGCCCCAGGAGCCGTTGGTGTTGTACGGGCCCACAAAGTTGGCACCCGTGCCATAAGTATTCTGGTACTCGGGCAGACCGGCAATCTTCTCAATCGTGAAGCCGGTAGTGTAGCCCACCTGCACGCCTTTGGGGCCCCGCTGGCCGCTGCCGGTTTTAGTGGTAATAACGATAACGCCGTTGGCCGCACGCGACCCGTACAGGGCCGATGCAGCGGCACCTTTCAGCACGGTGTACGAGGAGATGTTGTTCGGGTCGATGTCGGCGGCGCGGTTCGAGTAGGCAGTGCCGTCGGTTACCACGTTGTCGGAGTCGAACTGGTCGTTGTCGTACGGTACGCCATCCACAATGAACAGCGGGCCGTTGGTACGCGAAAGCGAGGTGTTGCCGCGAATGGTGATGCGGGTGGAGCCACCGGGCGTCGAGCTGGCATTGCTTACCTGCACGCCGGTTACTTTGCCCGCAATGGCGCGCAGCACGTCCGGCTCGGACTTCTGCTGCACCTGCTCAGCTTTGATTTCGGATACGGCATAGCCCAGGGCGCGCTTTTCACGCTGAATGCCCAGAGCCGTTACTACCACCTCGTTAAGCTGCTTGGTTTCTACATCCATGGCAACGTCGATGGCACCAGCTCCTGTAATAGGCCGCTCGGTGCTTACATAGCCAAGAAACTTAAACTGCAACGTATTGGCATCTGCCGGCACGCTCAGCGAGTAGCGCCCTTCGATGTCGGTGGCGGTACCTACTGTGGTACCTTTTACAATAACACCTACGCCAGGCAGGCCTTCGTTGGTGGATTTGTCGATGACGCGGCCGGTAACCGTGCGGTTCTGGGCCCAGACGCGTCCGACCAGAGTCAGCAGCAGCAGCAGACTCAATAGTAAGGGTCTTTTCATTGAGGTTAAAAAGTGGGTGAGGTAAAGGGAAATTTTAAAGAAGAGGGAACTAGATTTAAGGAACGCCAAGGTATGGACGTAACCTGCGGGCCAAATTACGAGAAAATTAGCGAATGCCGAAGTGTAGCAGATGGTAACTTCAGAAGGCGGCTGGCCCTATGCTGATGCTGTCTGGCTTTGAAATCCATAGACTCCCGGCTAAAAAAGTGTCCTGCCAGTTTCAGGCAGGAGGTATTTTAAAGGAGGAGCTTTCTCTGCACGCTTGTCGGGCAAGAAATAGGAATAAAAAAAGGCTGCCTGTTTAGGCAGCCTTTTTTACAAAAGAGTAAGGACGGATTAGAACCGGTCCCAGAACACTTTCGACGTTACTAAGTCGCCACCCATTGCGCTGGCGGCAGCCGTGTAGTTAGCCGTGTTGAGGTTCTGCTCGTTCACGGGATAGGTGAAGCGCAGGGGCAGGTCGGTGCGGGCCTGGGTGGGCTTTACCAGCGCAGGTGCATCCAGACGACGGTATTCCTTCCAGGCTTCAACCGGCTGGTTGTAGAGGGCAATCCACTTCTGGTTGCCAATCTTCTGCTTGTAAGTGCCAGCAGCGGTAGCATAAGCAACGCTGGGCTGAGCCAGGTAAGCTGCTGCCTGCGCTGCGCTACCACCCCACTGCTGAATAGAGGCAGTAACGGCAGCGTTGTAGTGCGATGCTGGCGTGCCACCAACCGAATAGGTACGGGCAGCAGCTTCAGCCAGCAGGAACTCTACTTCCGTGTAGGAGAGCAGCACGCCGGGCAGGGTGGGGTCTTCCAGCGCCGCGCCCGGAGCCGAGAAGGAGTTGTAGTTGTTGTTGGTGCCATACACCCCGCCTACGTAGGTCATGGTCATGGGCTTCATCTTGAAGTAAACCGGCAGGCGCGGGTCGTTCAGCGAGGTCAGACGGTTGATGAAGGTGTTTGCGCCTACGTAATCTTTCCGGCCGCTCTGTACCAGGTCTTCCCATACCGGGTTGGTGCTGGGCGAGGTGCTCAGGAAGTTCAGCTGGGCGTTGTCGTCGTTGCTCGTGAACACGTTTGGAGCTGCCTGCTGGGCCATGGTACGGGCTTTGGCATCGTCCACGTCGGCAATGGTCAGGGCCATGCGCAGCTTGAGCGAGTTGGCAAACATCTTCCAGCTGGCCACGTCGCCGTGGTAAATCAGGTCAGCATCGCCGAAGGAATCACCGGAAGCATCCAGCGCGGCAATGGCCCGGTCCAGGCGGGTAGCCAGGTCGGCGTAGATGGCGGCGTCGTCATCGTACTTGGGCTGCGGGGTGTCGATGTTGAGCGCCTGCGAGTAAGGAATGTCACCAAAGGTGTCAACCAGCGTCATCCACGTATAAACCTCCAGCACTTCAATGGCTGCCAGCTGATTGGCCTTGGTCTTATTCGACGTCAGGATATCGGCGCTGGCCAGGGTCTTGGCTTCCTGCAGGTCACGCAATACGTCACGGTACAGCGCGCTCCAGAAGTTGGTGTTGATAGCGCGGGTGTTGATGTCGTAGATGCTTTCGTCGAAGTACGTCGTCTGAGCCCAGTACTGTACGTACAGGCGGAAAACGTTCAGGTTAACGCTGGAGCTGGCCATGGTGCGGCCCAGGTTGCGCTCAGCGTTCGAAAACAGGGTCGACGCCGGTACCTTGGTCGGGTTCTTGGTGTCGATGTTATAATCATCGAGGGAGTCTACGCACGAGCTAGCCGAGAGCAGCAGGGTAGCAGACAAAGCGGTTAAAAGAAGTTTTTTCATGATAGGACCGGAATTAGAAGCTTAAGCGGAGGTTAGCGCCAACGGTGCGTACAGCGGGGTAAGCGCCGCTCGAATAGCCTTGGCCCAGGTTGCCGGAGCTGAGGGCTTCTTCGGGGTCAGCATCGGGCAGGTTCTTGTGCAGAATCCACAGGTTGCGGCCAATGAGGGAAAGCTCTACACCTTTGAAAGCACCTACTTTGTCGACCAGCGACTTGGGCAGGGCATAAGAAAGGGAAACTTCACGCAGCTTCACGTAGCTGGCGTCGTAAACGAAGCCAGCGGCAGGGTTGCGAGCGTAGCCATACAGACCGTAGTTGGTGTTGCTGGTGCGGATGGCATTGGTCTGACCCGATACATCTACACCGTTGATGGTGGTACCAGGAGCGTAGGTGCCCGACAGGATTACGCCACCGGTGCTGGGAGCGTAGCTACCATCGGCGTTACGCACGATGGGGGAGCGCGAAGGGTTGCCAAGCTCGTTGTTCTGAGTGGTTTCGTCGGTCATGCCAGTAGCGAGGCCATAGAAGCGGTCGAGCGAGAATACCTGACCGCCGCTGCGTACATCGAGGAGGAAGTACAGCGACACGCCTTTGTAGCCCACAGTGTTTGCCAGGCCACCAGTCCAGTTCGGGTTGGGGTCAGCAATAACGTTGTTAGCAGAAGCCGTCTGGCGGTAGTAAGCAGCCGTGGGGAGACCAGCAGCATTCTTAACCAGCGTAATCTGCTTGTTGCCATTGGCATCGTAAACGTAGTCGGCACCGCGCAAAGTTCCGTAAGCCTGACCTACGGTAGCATTCGAGGTTACACCACCCTGGTAGTTAGCGAGCAGGATGTTGTCGAGGTCACCAAACAGCGATACCACCTGGTTGCGGTTGCGGGTGAAGTTGGCGTTGATGGTCCAGTTGAGGTTGTCGGTACGAACCGGCGTTACGAAAGCCGTCAGCTCGATACCGCGGTTGCGAACCTCACCAGCGTTGATGAAGCGGCCGTTGTAGCCGGTAGCGCGCGACACGTCAACCGAGAAAATCTGGTCAACCGAGCGCTGCTCGTACAGGGTCAGGTCGAAGCCCACGCGGCTCTTGAGGAACGAGGCTTCGATACCAGCCTCAAACGACTTGGTACGCTCGGGCTTCAGGGCGCGGTTGTTGCGGCTGCTGGGAACCGAGAACAGGGGAGCACCACCAAAAGTGGTGATGGCGTTGCCCTGCCCGTCTACCTGGTTGTTGTAGATGTCGTAAACCGACAGCTCGGGGGCGTCGTTGCCCACTTCAGCGTAGTTACCGCGGATTTTACCGTAGGACAGCCAGGGAGTATCCTGCAGCAGCTGCGAGAACACGAAGCCCAGAGCGGCCGAGGGGTAGAAGAAGGTGTTGTTTTCTTTGGGCAGGGTGGTCGACTTATCCTGGCGCGCCGTCAGGTCAAGGAAAATCATTTCCTTGAAGCCCAGGTTGGCGTTGGCGAAGATGCCGTCAACCCCTACGCGGGTTTCGCGCTCGGAGGGGGGGCTCAGCAGCTGCTTGGAGTTGGACAGCGAGTACAGGCCGGGGATAATCAGGCCACCGCTCGTACGGGCACGGACGTTGCTGATGAAGTTACGGCGCATGTTGGCACCGATTACACCACGAATCGAGAAGTCTTCGGTTACCTGCTTGTTGATGTTGGCAAACAGGTCGAAGTTGTATTCGCGGAAGGTGCTGTTGAAGCGCTGATAGAAGTCGGGGCCGTCGTTGGTGGTGCTACCAACAGCCTGGCGCTCGTCCTGACGCTCGTCGTACGAGTCCATGGTTACGCGGCCCATGATGTCCAGCCAGTCGGCCACTTTGTAGGTGGTCGACACGTTGCCGAAGGTGCGGTGACGCTGGTCTTCCTCATAGTTCTCGTAGCGCGTCCAGTAGGGGTTGTTCCAGTAGATGGGCGTGAGGTCGTCCGGGTCGGTGTAGTTCCAGGTGTTGTTCTGCTTGTTGCGGAAATAAGCAGCGCGCTGCTCCTTCATGTCCACGTTGGTCTGCCACCACTGACGGAAGTTGGTCATCTGGTTGGTCGAGCTGTAGCCCGTGCCATAGCGGCCTTTGCCGTCAATCTTGCTGAAGTTAACGCTGGCGCTGCTGCTCAGCTTGCTGGTCAGGTTGAACGAGCCAGCGAAGTTGATGATGTTCTTGCTGATGCTGCTGTTCTCGAGAACACCACGGTCGTAGATGTTGGTGTAGCCCAGCTTGAAGTAGCCACGGTCGGTACCACCGTCGATGGTAACGTTGTTGTTGGTCGTCAGAGCAGTCTGGAAGAAGGTGTCAGCACCGTTTTCGGCAGCTACCCAGGGGCGGGCTTTGCCGAAGTTGGGGTTGCCTGCGTCGAAGGCATCCCACTGGTATACCATTTTGTTGGCGTCGAAGGGAGCACCATACGAGGCATCTTCCGAGGTGGGAACCACCAGGTCGTCAACACCGTCGCCGTTCACGTCGCGGTACAGGAAGAAGCCGCTGGGGTCTTCGTAGTAGCGGCCATAGCCCCCACCGTACTGGGTCTGGTGCTTGATGAAGGTGCTCTTGTCGATACGACCCACCGTTGCGCCGGTATTTACCGTTACGCCCAGGCCCTGACGGCCTTTCTTGGTGGTAATCATGATAACGCCGTTGGCAGCGCGCGAGCCGTACAGGGCGGTTGCTGCAGCACCTTTCAGCACGGTAGTGGTTGCGATATCATCGGGGTTGATGTCAGCGGCTGCGTTGCCGTAGTCATAACCGCCACGGCCAGTGCGCTGGTCCGAGGTGTTGGTGTTTTCGTTGCTAATCGGCACACCGTCAACAACGAACAGGGCCTGGTTGCTACGGCCAATTGACTTGGTGCCGCGAATAACCACGTTCGACGAGCCGCCCAGCGTGTTGCTCTGGCGTACCTGCAAACCGGCTACCTTGCCCGACAGGCCATTGATGAAGTTAGGATTGCGAGCCTTCACTACGTCGCTGCCTTCCACGTTGGTAGCGGAGTAAGGCAGCGAGTTGCGGGTTCTTTCCACACCCAGTGCGGTAACCACTACTTCGCTCAGCTGCTTGTTGTCGACAGCCAGTGCGAGGTCGAAGTTAGAGTCGGAGCCAATGGCGCGCTCCTGGGAGGCATAGCCTACATAGCTAAAAACAAGGGTCTTAGCTTCTGTGGGTACGCCCGATAGCGAGAAACTGCCATCTGAGTTTGACGAAGTGCCGATGGTAGTTCCTTTCACTATAACGGTAACACCGGGCAACCCCTGGCCGGTCCCCTGGTCAGTCACCTTGCCAGTGAGCGTTCTGCTTTGTGCCTGGGCCTGCTGCAACAGGCCGCCGACTAGCAGCAGAACAATAAATAAAAAGTTTTTCATTGGGAGAAAATTAGGTGATTGAAATGAAAAAAAAAGGGTGAAAAATGCATGAATGTGGCAAGTATAGCACAAAATTGGCGTTTACTTGTACTCCCACGCTTACTCCCATCTAGATGAGAGTTACCAAGGAATTGCACATGAGCAGTACAAAACCCGGATTTTGGCTTGATTATCGGAACATTATCAAGAGTAGGGAATGGGGGTTAAGTGAGAAATAATTTGAGAAATAACTGAAAAATTCAGCTTGGAAGTAGATAATAAAAGCTTGTTTAACTCTGCATCAGGAAGCCTTTGATATACTCATCCAAGTCGCCGTCGAGGACGTTTTGCACGTCAGTGCGCTCGATACCGGTTCGTAGGTCTTTGATGAGCTTGTAAGGGTGAAGCACGTAGTTCCGAATCTGCGAGCCAAAGTCGATGCGCTTCTTTGAGGCTTCCACTTTGTCGCGCTCGGCGTGGCGCTTGTCCATTTCAATCTGGTAGAGGCGCGATTTGAGCATGCGAAGGGCATGCTCCTTGTTCATCAGCTGGCTGCGCTCAATCTGGACGGCGATGATGATGCCGGATGGTGCGTGGGTAAGACGTACGGCTGTTTCTACCTTGTTAACATTCTGTCCGCCAGCGCCCCCGGCCCGGAACGTGTCCCAGGTAATGTCGGCAGGGTTTATCTCAATGTTAATGGTTTCATCGATGACGGGGTAAGCGAAAACGGAGGCAAAGGAGGTGTGCCGCCGGCCACTGCTATCAAAGGGGGAGATTCGGACGAGACGATGCACGCCAATCTCACTTTTCAGGTAGCCGTAAGCAAAGGCGCCGTCTATCTCCAGGGAGGCAGACTTGATTCCTGCGCCTTCTCCGGGCTGGTAGCTTATCTGCCGCACGCCAAAGCCGTGGCTCTCGGCCCACATGATGTACATGCGCATGAGCATTTCGGCCCAGTCCTGGCTTTCGGTACCACCGGCACCGGGGTTGATGTCGATGATGGCCGAGAGCTGGTCTTCCTCTTCCGAAAGCATGCGCTTAAACTCCAGCTGCTCCAGCTTTTTCAAAGTGGCTTCAAAGTCGGCCTGCATCTCGGCTTCGGTCACGTCTCCTTCTTTGTAGAAGTCGAACAGCACCTCCGTGTCGGCTACGGCCTGCTGTACGCCCTCGTAGTCATCGGTCCAGGTTTTGGTGGCTTTTATTTCCTTTAAAACGGCTTCGGCTGCTTTGGAGTCGTCCCAGAAATCGGGAGCCATGGTCTGCGCTTCGGCTTCTACAACCTGGGCTTTGCGAGCATCGTAGTCAAAGATACCTCCTCAGGGCCTCAGCACGGCCCTTCAAGTCCTTAATCTGGTCTTGGGTCATTGGGTGAATTAGGATGATGGGCTAAAAGCAGCCCAAGCAGCTTTGGAAGCCCGCAGCTGCCGGCGAATGCACGAAAGTACCCAATTATGCTTAGGGAGCGAGAAACGAGAACTTTCGGGGCCGGCAGGCCGCAACAGGCTTGCCTGGCATAAGCGCTACTACTTCAGGCGGTAAGGAGTAGTAGATGGGAGTAAATTGGTAAAGCAGGTAGTATTCCACGCACCCACACATTTTCCGGCCGAGCTGCATTTACAAAAGATAAAAAGGCGATAATGTCCTCTTTGCGCCGCCTACGTAAACAGTTTTGACAAGGTTTAGCACCAAAGTGCTTTTTTCTGATTTTTTTTCCGGCGGCTAAAGCTGCTATTTAAAGGGCTGGCTTATAGCTGCTATACCATACTGAGATTTACACACAAACGGCGGCAACGCGCTATCGTGCTGAAGACAGGCCTGACCGGATGGTAAGGGGCTGCCTGCAAACCATAGTGGAAAAGCTGCGTACGCCGGGCTAATCGTCGCGTTTGCGCTGGGGCTTACTTTCATGAAAATCAACCTTACTACCAAGCTTTTCGCAGGCTTTGTACTATTGCTGGCCTTGTTTGCTGCCGTGGTGATAATCTATTATCAGCTGGCCGGGCAGGTATTGCGCAACTCCCAGGCAGTGGAGTCCTCGCAGCGGGTGTCGCGAAAAGGAGCAAACCTGCTGCGTAGCATCGTTGATATGGAAACCGGGTTCCGGGGGTTTCTACTCATTGGCAACGAGGCGGCGCTGGAAAACTACTACGAGGGCGAGCGGGAGCTGGTAGGCAGTTTCAGTGAGCTGCGGGATATGGTGGCCGACCAGCCCGAGCAGGTTGTGCTGGTGGACCGGGTACAGCGCTTGTATCAGCAGTGGGCCGGCTATACCCACATGCTGGTGATGGAAAAGCGGGAGGCCCGCCGCCGCAACCCGCAGCAGAGTGCTTTGGAAGGCATGCCACACCGCCGGCTGGCCGAAGGGCTGGCGGGCAAGCAGGTGATGGACAATATCCGGCAGCTGCTTACCGACTTCGACCAGCGCGAGGCCACTACCCGCATTGTGCTACGGCAGCGGCTTAACCAAAGTATTTCCCGGGCCCAGTGGCTGTCGGGTAGCCTGGCGATACTGGCTTTGGTGCTTGGGCTTATCTGGTCGGTGTACATCGTGCGCCTGTTTGCGAAGCGGCTGCGGGGCATGCTGGACCTGGCCCGCCGCCTGGCCGGGGGCGACTACAGCATTCAGATTGTCGACACCGAGCAGGATGAGGTAAGCGAGCTGACCAATGCCCTGAACGTGATGGCCCGCACGGTAGGCGCCAACATCAGCCAGCTGGAAAGCCGCAACAAAGAGCTGGACCAGTTTGCGTACGTGGTGTCGCACGACCTGAAAGCTCCCCTGCGGGGTATAGAAAGCGCATCCCGCTGGATTGAGGAAGACATTGGCCGGGAGCAGCTGTCGCCGAGCATCCGGGAGTTTCTGGGCCTGATGCGGCAGCGGGTACACCGCATGGAGAATCTGATTACCGGCATTCTGGAGCTGGCCCGGGTGGGGCGGGTGGCGCAGGCCAACGAAACGGTGTTTGTACGCAGCCTGCTGCGCGACGTCATCGATACGTTGAACCCACCCCCGGGATTTCAAGTGGAGCTGCCATTCTTCCTGCCTACGCTAACCACCAATGCCGTGCAGCTGCAGCAGGTGTTTACCAACCTCATCAGCAACGCCATCAAGTACCACGACCATCCGGAAACGGGAACCGTGCGCATTGGCTGCGACGACGCGGGTGACTATTACCTGTTCACGGTGGCCGACGACGGACCCGGTATCGCGCCGGAGTATCACGAGCGAATTTTTGTGATTTTTCAAACCCTAACGGAACGAGACACGTTCGAAAGTACCGGGGTGGGGCTGGCGATAGTCAAGAAAATTGTCGAGCGCCAGGGTGGCCGCATTGGGGTCAAGTCGGCCGAGGGGAGTGGTGCTAAGTTCATCTTTACCTGGCCCAAACAGCCACTTGGTGCCAAGCCCACAACTGCCGAAGCACCCCTTCCTGCTGCAGTAGCGGCGCCGGCTTCTGCCTGATGCGTCCTTAATTGCGGCTTCAATTCTCATTGCTGATACTTTTCAATACCATGCCCTCAGACCATTCCGCACCTAGTATCCTGCTGGTTGAAGACGACCAAATGGATGTGATGAATGTGCAGCGTGAGCTGCGTCGTCAGAACATCAACGTGCCCGTGGTGCACGCCCGTAACGGCCGCGAAGCTCTGAAAATGCTGCGTGGCGAAGGTGGTGAACCAAAGATTGAGAAACCCAGCCTCGTGATGCTCGACATCAACATGCCCCGGATGAACGGTCTGGAACTGCTGGAGGTGCTGCGCTCCGACCCGGAGTTTGTCAATCTGAACGTCTTTATTATGACTACCTCCGACCTGGAAACGGACCGGCTTAAGGCGCAGGAGCTCGCGGTAAGCGGCTACATCATCAAGCCCCTGAGCTTCGATAAGTTTGGCGAAGGCGGCACCAGCGTCGATGGATTCAGCCTGTTTCTGGACCTGATTAAAATGAAAAGCTAACCGGCCCGGTAGCCTTGCCATCGCGAATGCCCGCTGCGAGTTGAAAGCAGCGGGCATTCGCGTTTTGTGGCAGATAAGCTACAGCAGCCGGAAGCCCAGGCGGTGGTGCTCGCAGGGGCCGTGCGCGCGGATGGCGTCGCGGTGGGCCTGGGTGGGGTAGCCGGCGTTGCGGTCCCAGCCATACTGCGGGTACTCGGCCGCCAGGGTACGCATGTGCTCATCGCGAAAGGTTTTGGCCAGGATAGAGGCCGCCGCGATGCTGCGGTAGATGGCGTCGCCGCCGATTACGCAGGTATGCTCGAAACCCGGCAAGGGCCGGAAGCGGTTGCCGTCTACCAGCAAATGCGCCGCGCGTACGGGCAGGGCCGCTACGGCCCGGTGCATGGCCAGGTAGCTGGCCTGGGCAATGTTGATGGATGCGATTTCGGCGGGCGACGCTTCGGCCACGGCCCAGGCAATGGCGGCCTCGCAGATTTCCGGGCGCAGCTCCTCGCGGCGCTTGGCGCTGAGCTGCTTGGAGTCGTTGAGGTAGCGCGGGGCGAAGTCGGGCGGCAGAATGACAGCGGCGGCAAACACCGGCCCGGCCAGGCAGCCGCGACCAGCCTCATCGAGGCCGGCTTCGTGGGGGTGCCCGGAAAGTGAGGCGAGAAGCATAGACAGCTAGGCAGAATAGCCCACAAAAATAAGGGCCCCCGCAGTGAACAGCCCGCTGGCAGCAAAAAGCCCTTCCGGCCGCGGGAAGGAGCGGCCGGAAGGGCAGGAAATTGGCTAGGGCGAAGCTGCCCCGGAGTGCCTACTTGTGGTCGCCGGCATTGCTGCCGATGACCCCCGGTTCTTGTACGCCACGAATAAAGCCCTGGCTGTCGCGGGGCACGCTGGCTTCGTCGATGCTGGCTTCCTCGTCGGTGGTGATATACACGTTGGTAGTAGGGCCAAGGCCGCCGGTGTTTTTGGCCAGCTCGGCTTCGGCCTGGGCGTGTTTCAGGTTGAAGAGCGGGTCGTGCTCGTTTTCGCTAGCGTTCTGCTTGGGCTTGGAGGTAGGCATGGGAAAGGGAGCGGCCGGAATGTGGACGGCCGGGCTAGCGTGGTACGGCCGCAGTCCCTTCCGGGTTAAACTCCGGGTCGATTTTAAAGCGGCTATTGCCCGGGGAGAGGCCCAGTGCAAAGGGCACAAAAAAAGGCCGCCACACAAGTGCGACGACCTTAAAGTGGCGGGTCCGGCTTGGAGGTGTCTACCCCACCTCTTCTACCAGAACGCCGCCGCACGAGAGGTCCTTCCTTTCCACATTTCCAGCCCGTGCGGGTTACTTATGACTCAAAATTATGAAATGACTACCCAAGTTTCCAAACATTTTTGGACTAACGGAGGAAATACCTCGGCCAATACTACTGTAGACTCGGCAGACGCCGGAAAATAAGCTGCGGGCTATTTGCCTCATTGCAGCCCCGAGAAGCGTACTTTTGAGGCTGACCTACCATATGAAAGCATAAAGTTATGTTGAACTCCGGGCAGAAGGATTTTGATGAAGAATATAACCCTTGGCAGACGCTCAGCTCAGAGCTGAAATACCAGAACCCCTGGATTTCGGTACGCGAGGACCAGGTGATAAACCCAAGCGGCGGGCAGGGCATCTACGGCGTGGTTACGATGAAAAACAAGGCGCTGGGTATTGTACCCGTCGATGCCGAAGGTTTCACCTGGCTGGTGGGCCAGTACCGCTATGCCCTGAATGAGTACAGCTGGGAGATTCCCATGGGCGGTGGGCCCGTGGAGCTGGATATTCTGGCGTCGGCCCAGCGCGAGCTGAAGGAAGAAACCGGGCTTAGTGCCCGCCGCTGGACGAAAATTGCCCGGCTGCACACGTCCAACTCCGTGACCGATGAAGAAGGCTTCGTGTTCCTGGCCGAGGACCTGGAGCACGGCGAAACCGAGCCCGAGGAAACCGAAGACCTCCGCCTGTGGAAGCTGCCCCTGGCTGAAGCCGTCCGCATGGTGATGGAGGACCGCATCACCGATAGTGTAAGCGTAGCCGGCCTGCTCAAAGCCGAAAAGGTGCTGGCCGGAAGGTGAGTTGCTGAGGAGGTGATTTTGGTGATGGGGTGATGAAGTAGAAAGAAGAACGTCATGCTGAGCGGAGCACAGCGGAGTCGAAGCATCTTGCCCGAGGCAGTAATCCATTTGATTGGATATACTCTCGTGGTAAAGATGCTGAGCCTGCGCCTTCGGCTTCGCTCAGCATGACGTTCTTCTTTCTACTTCATCACCCCATCACTTCATCACCTAAGCAGCACATCACCCCATCACCCCATCAGCAACTCTCCTCATCCATTAACTTTGCCGGTATGCGCCATTTGCTTCGCTATATCGGTCACCGCTTATACACTACCTGGGCTACGTTCTGGTTTATCGTGCCATTTGTAGTCACATTTCCGGTGCAGTGGCTGGCCAGCAAGGTGGATGGTCTGCGTTGGCTCATTCCGGTTATCAACCGCGGCTGGTCGACGTTTTCCATCTGGATGTGGGGCATGCCTGTGGAAGTGGTGCGGGCCAGTCCCGCGCCTGACCCACGGCCCTGCATTTACGTGTCGAATCACGGCTCTTACGTCGACATCATGCTGCTGTTCAAGAATATACCCGGGTTTTTGAACATGATGGGTAAAGCCTCGCTGGCCAAGGTGCCGGTGTGGGGCCCGATTTTCGGCAGTGTATATATTACGGTAGACCGTGCCAGTGCCGTCAGCCGTGGACGGGCCATGGTGGCGGCCCGCCGCACCCTGGCGGCGGGCAACAGCCTGGCTATCTTTCCGGAAGGCCGCATCTCGCCCAAGCCAGGTGCCGAGCTGCTGCCGTTTCACGACGGAGCCTTTCAGCTGGCCATTGAAGCCGGCGTTCCGCTAGTGCCCGTGGGCATGCCGCTCAACCACATGTTTATGCCCGATGTGAAAGGCAGCCTGCGCGTGCGCTACCACCGCCTCAAGATTGTATTTCACGAGCCCATACCCACTGCGGGCCTCACCCTGGCCGACATTCCCGCCCTCAAGCAGCGCGTAGCGGCCCTGATTGCCGGAGACTTTTTGCCGGAAGGCGCCGTTAAGCCCGAAGCCAGCACCTGGAAGAAAGCTGCCCCTATGGAAGCCTAAGCCCCGTGGCTCAACTACTTCGGCTGCCAACTCATTACTCATAATTCAAAACTCATAACTCTAAAACCGTGAGTACCGACATAGCTACCCTGCGCGGCCTGGCCCACCTGGCCCGCCTCGAATTCGACGAAACCCGCGAGCAGCAGATGCTGGGCGACCTTAACAACATCCTGGACTTTGTGGCCCAGCTCGAAGGGCTGGACACCACCGGCGTGGAGCCGCTGGTACACCTCTCGCAGGAGGTGAACGTGCTGCGCCCCGACGAAGCCCACAATACCGTAAGCCACCAGGAAGGCTTGCGCAATGCACCCCGTAAGGACTCCGACTACTTCCGGGTGCCCAAAGTTCTGGAATAGGTAGTGGGGCAGACAACGCAAGCGCTGGGCCGCTGGCCCCGGCTGCTGGCTCTGCTGGCAGCCCTGGCCTTGGGGCTGGCCGGGTATTACTACGTTACCGGCGAAGATGCCGCCGTGCCGCTGCGGCTGGTGCCGGCCCTGAGTGAGCTGCCCCTCACGCTGGATACTGTCCCCGTAGCCGGGGGGGCGCTGCCCGTGCAGGTAAGCGGCTTTATCGTGAGCCTGACGCACGACCTGGCCGGCCCCTTTACCCAGCCGGTGGCGGCCACGCTCTTTATGCTGCTGCTGGGCTTTGCCCTGGCCGGTTGGATTGCGGTGGTGAGTACCCTGCCGCGCAGCACCTTCATTGCCGGCATGGCGCCGGTTATCTTCCTGCTGATGTCGCTCAACACCGAGGCGCTGGGAGTGTTTCAGGCCAGTGAGCGGTACTTTTTATACCTGATGCTGGGCACGCTGGGCGGCGTGGCCTTTGGCCTGCACGCCTTTGCTGAGGGGCTAAGCCTGCGCTGGCGCTGGGTGATATTGCTGTTCCTGGTAGCAGGGCTGAGCTTGCTTCTTTTTACCCAGAGTGCCTACACAGCCGCTGAAACCGTGCTGCAGCTGGCGGCCTACGCCACGCCGGGCGGCGCCGTAGTTGTGGCGTTGCTGGTGCTGTGGGTGGGGCTGGAGAATATCCGCGCCCTGCTCTGGTTTAATGCCCAGGCCGAGCAGCCCAGCAGCCGCTTCGGCCTGGGGCCGTTTCTGGCCGCCAGCCTCCTTTACCTGGGTGTGCTGTTCTGGCTGGTATGGAATGGCGGGCAGCTGGAGCTGTTTCCGGGCCTAAGCCTCGACCCGCTGGTGTTTCTGCTGCCGGCCGTGCTTACGGGCTGGCTGGGGCTGCGGCTGCGGGCAGCATCGTATACTACCTGGGTGCCGTACCGGGAGGGGGCCGACCAGCTGTACCCCTTGCTGGTGATGGCCGCCGCCGGTGCCCTGGGCTATGCTTTCGCCAGCGCCAACACGCCCTTGCTCGCTGCGGCCCGCGACTTCACGGCCCAGACCCTGCTGATGGTGGGTGGCGCGTTCTGGCTGTACGTGCTGCTCAACTTCATGCCCCTCATCCGGCAGCGGCTGCGGGTGTACCGCGTGGTGTTTGAGCCGCGGCGCATGCCTTTCTACACGGTTTATATCCTGGCCATAGGCGCCATTATTATGGTGCAGGTGCGCAACGGCCGCCCCTTGCCCGACCAGGTAAGCGCCGGGCAGTTTAACTACCTGGGCGACCTGACCCGCCAGCAAAGCGAAACCAGCCCCGACGACGTAGGCCTGGCTTTGCTGGCCGAGCGCTACTACGCCGAAAGCGGCGACGTGCTGTACCGGGCCAACCGCCACGCCCAGCTGGGGCGGGCGGCGCTCTACCGCTTCCGACAGGAGCGGCAGAATGAAATCAATGCCCTGCGCCGGGCTCTGCTGCGGGAGCCTTCCGAGAAGGTGTCGCTGCGCCTGGCGGCTATTCTGAATGACAAGGCCGACCTGTTTGAAGCGCTGGACGTGCTACGCCAGGGCTTGAAAGCCCAGCCGCGCAGCGCTGCCCTGGCCGGCGCCCTGGCGCAGCGCTTCACCCAGACCAGCCTCACCGACTCGGTAGCCTTCTACCTCGACAAGGCCGAGCAGCTGGACCGCGGCAGCTACGCCAGCCAAACCAACCAGCTGGCTTTCCTGCTGCAGCAAAACCTGGTGGCGGAAGCGCAAAAGCTCGCCATGGGCTTCAAGGCATCCGCTAAAGCGCCGGCCCTGGCCAGCAACCTGGCTTTGCTCAGCTTGCTGCAGGGCAAAGCCAGTAGCCAAGCCCCCGCACCGGCCGACGTGCCCGCCGACACCGACCTCGATGGGGCTTCCTTCGCCCAGTTGTACCACGGTGCCCTGGCTGCGACGCGGCAGCGCAGCACGGCCTGGCTGCCGGTGCTGGCCCGCCTGAACGAGCGCCCCGCAAATGAGCCTTACTACGAGCAGCTGATTTTCCTGCAGGCCCTGACCCGCCACGCCGCCGGACAGGAGCAGGCTGCCCGCCAGACGCTGGCGCCGCTCACGGCCGGAACCAGCCCCACGGCCGGCTACTACCAGTACCTGCTAGGGCTGTGGCAGCTGCAGCAGGGGCAGTACGCAGCCGCTGCCAGCCAGCTGGGCCTGGCCACGCAGCACGGGGCTCCGGCCGCGCTGGCCCAGGCGTATGCCGCCGGGCTGGCGGGCCGGCTCGACTCGGCCCGGGCCCAGGCGGCGCGGCTGCTGGCAAGCCCCGACTCGGCCATGCGCGTGGCCGCCCGGCAGCTGCAGGACCGCTTGGCCGATGGTAGCCTGGGGGCTGCCACTAGCACAGCCACGCCCCGGGTGGGCGGGCCACTGCTGGCCCAGGCCCGCGCCGCTGCGCAGGCCAGGCAAACGGAGAAAGCCGCCCGCTTATTTAGTCAGGTAGTGCAGGAGGCCCCTTTCAACCAGGAAGCGGTACTGGCGGCGGCAGCTTTTTACGAGCAGCAGCGCAACCACACCGCGGCCTACGAGGCCCTGCGCAAAGGCCTGGACGAAAACCCTGATGCGCCGGCCTTGTTGCGGGCTTATGTGCTGGCTGCCGCCGACGCCGGCCTGACCGAGTATGCCAACGATGCGCTGAGTGCCCTGCGGCAGCAGCTAAGCCCGGCCGACTACGCCGCCTTAATGAGCGAATACGGGCGGCACCGGGCAGCGCGGGAAGCCGCTGCGGCGTCTTTCTCCTCGGCTCCCATCGAGTCTCCTCTCCCTTAAAAAGCTTTCTCATGAACCCGAACGTTATTGAAACGACGAATATTTCCAAGGTGTACCGCATGGGCACCGAAGAAATTCATGCCCTGCGCTCGGTGAGCATTCAGATTGCACGGGGCGAGTACGTGGCTTTTATGGGCCCCTCGGGCTCGGGGAAAAGCACACTGATGAACATTGTGGGCTGCCTGGACACACCCTCAGGCGGGCAATACATTCTGAATGGACAGGATGTGAGCCGCATGAGCGACAACCAGCTGGCCGAAGTGCGCAACAAGGAAATTGGCTTCGTTTTCCAGAGCTTCAACCTGCTGCCCCGCGCCAGCGCCCTCGACAATGTGGCCCTGCCGCTAATCTATGCCGGGCTGAGCAAGCGCGAGCGCAGCGAGCGGGCCCTGGAGTCGCTGCGCTCGGTAGGCCTAGCCGACCGCGCCTCGCATAAGCCCAACGAGCTGAGCGGTGGGCAGCGGCAGCGCGTGGCCATTGCCCGCGCCCTGGTAAACAACCCCAGCGTGCTGCTAGCCGATGAGCCCACCGGAGCCCTCGACTCCAAAACCAGCCACGAAATTATGGACTTGTTTGAGGCGCTTTATGCCAAGGGCAACACCATTATTATGGTAACCCACGAGGAGGATATTGCCCGCTTCGCTCACCGCGTGGTGCGCCTGCGCGACGGACTGGTAGAGTCAGATGAGCTGAATCGGCAATTGGCAATGAGCAATGAGCATAGAGCAATGGGAGAGTAAGCAGAACGCTGTTTTGGTGAAGTCTTTTGCTTTTGCCGTACGCATGCTCAAGCTGAATAAGCACCTGCGGCTCACGCAGCAGGAGTATATCATCTCGAAGCAGCTTATTCGGTGCGGTACTTCAATCGGAGCGAATATAGAAGAAGCAGTAGGAGCTATATCCAAGGCTGACTTCTCGGCCAAAATCTCTATTGCCTATAAGGAAGCACGGGAAACCAGCTACTGGTTACGTTTACTGTACGAAGCCGAGTATCTGGATGAAAAGCTTTTTCGCTCTCTTCATGACGACTGCCAAACGCTCTGTCGCATCTTATTCTCTATTCTGCGTACCACGGGCCGCGCTTAGAGCAGGTTCATTGCTCATTACTCATTGCTCATTGAATAAATGAAAATCTATACTCGTACCGGCGACAAAGGCCTTACTTCCCTCATTGGCGGCACCCGCGTGCCCAAGAGCAGCCTGCGCATTGAGTGCTACGGCACCGTGGATGAGCTAAACTCCTACATTGGCCTGCTGCGCGACCAGGACATTAACGCCCCGCGCCGGCCCCTGCTCAAGGAAATTCAGGACCGCCTGTTCACCATCGGCTCCTCCCTGGCGGCCGACCCGGAGAAGTCGCGCATGAAGCTGCCCGACCTGCACGAGGCCGACGTGAGCCTGCTTGAGGACGAGATGGACCGCATGAACGCCGAGCTGCCCGAGCTGCGGGCCTTTATCCTGCCCGGCGGCCATCCTACGGTCAGCCACGGGCATGTGGCCCGCTGCGTGTGCCGCCGCGCCGAGCGCCTGGTGATTCACCTGCAAGAGGAGTCCTTCGTGGCCGAGCTGGTGGTGATGTACCTGAACCGTCTGTCCGATTACCTGTTTGTGCTAAGCCGCTACATGGCTCACGAGCTGGGTGTGGAAGAAGTAACCTGGAAACCACGCGTGTAACTGGCAATCCAACGCGACTCTGCCGCCACTTTCTAATCGAGCTCTGTTTAAGTCTGCCTGAAATTTTGGCTGAAAATTGCAGGCAGTGCAGGGAAAAGTATAGGCTGCAGAGCCGCCATTCCATACAAATTGCACGACTTTGCTTTTATCTGCGTTAAAGGGTTTCTACTGTAGGCTAACGTTCGTTCGCCCCGGCGCGGCGTAGTCTGAAAAATTTTCCGACCTTTCCCTTACTTTTCTAAATCCCACCCACACCCTTTCATTCTTCGTATTCGGAATACCAGTTCCGCCCCCACGATATGATAGACATTCTCCCCATTCGCATTCAGCGCACCACGGCATCCCGCCTTGCGGAGGTCGACCTGGACCACATTGAGTTCGGCAAGGTGTTTTCCGACCACATGTTTGCCGTGGAGTACCGCGACGGAGAATGGCAGGAGCCCCAGATTGTGCCCTACGGCGATATGGCCGTGAGCCCCGCCAACTCGGCCCTGCACTACGGGCAGGCCATTTTTGAAGGCATGAAGGCCTACCAGCAGGCCGACGGTGGCGTGGCCCTGTTCCGCCCCCTCGACAACTGGGCCCGCCTCAATGCCTCGGCCGAGCGCATGTGCATGCCGGCTATTCCCGAGGAGCTGTTTATGCAGGGCCTGAAGGAGCTGATTCGCCTCGACGCGAAGTGGGTGCCGGCCAAGGAAGGCAGCTCCCTTTACATCCGGCCCTTTATGTTCGCCACCGATGGCTTTATCGGGGTACGGCCGTCGGATACCTACCGTTTCATGATTTTTACCTGCCCCGTCAACGCCTACTACAACAAGCCCCTGCGCGTGCGCTTCGAGCAGAAGTACGTGCGCTCGGCCGAGGGCGGCGCGGGCTTTGCCAAAGCCGCCGGCAACTACGGCGGCGCCATGATGCCCAGCAAGCTGGCCCAGGACGAAGGCTACCACCAGCTGCTGTGGACCGACGCCTCCGAGCACCAGTACGTGGAGGAGTCGGGCACGATGAACGCCATCTTCGTAATAGACGGCCGGGTGGTGACGCCCGCCCTGAGCACCTCCATCCTCGACGGCATCACCCGCCGCAGCGTGCTGCAGCTGGCCCGCGACTGGGGCATGCCCGTGGAAGAGCGCAAAGTGAGCAGCCTGGAAATCATGGACGCCCTCACCAAGGGCAAGCTCCACGAAGCCTTCGGGGTAGGCACGGCCGCTACCATCGCGCCCATTGCCACCATCGGCTTTGAGGGCCACGACTATGACCTGCCCACCGTGGGCCCGGATGCCTTCTCCAAGCGCGTGAGCGCAGCCCTGGAAGCCATTCGCAGCGGCGAAGCCACCGACAGCCACAGCTGGATGGTGAAGGTGTAGGCAGCCAGGCTAAGCCTGCCGGTAATAAATGCTGCGCGCAGTAGAAGCGGTAAAGCTGCTTCGGCTGCGCGCAGTATTTCTTTTCGGGCTCACAAAGGCAGCACCGGGCCGAAGGGCCCGAATAATTGCAGCTCGCAGTTTGCGCCCGAGCCGCTTTTGCGGCCCCTTTTACTTCTTCTTATCTTCATTCTATTGCATTTTATGCGTCTACTCTTTGGCATTCTAGCCACACTGGGCCTGGCCGCTGGCCCTGCCTATACTTCTCTTAAAGCCCAGACTGCTGCTCCCACGACTGTTGCGGGGCAGGCCGCTCCGGCGCCGTTGCTTAGCCCCTGGACCGGCCCGTACGGCGGCGTGCCGGCGTTCGATAAAATCAAGGTCGCTGACTTTAAGCCAGCGCTGGAGGCGGCCATGGCCGAAAACCTGGCTGAAATCGATGCTATTGCCAACAACCCGCAGGCCCCCACTTTCGATAACACCATTGCCGCGATGGAGCAAAGCGGGCGGACGCTCGACCGGGTACAGACGGCCTACGGGATATGGGGCAGCAGCCTCAACGACGCGGCCTTCAGCGCCGTGGAAACCGAGATGGCGCCCCGGCTGGCCGCCATGGCTGACCAGATTTCGCAGAATGCGGCGCTGTTCAAGCGCATTGAGGCCGTGTATAACGCCCCCGAAACCAGGAAGCTGACGCCCGAGCAGCAGCGGCTGGTGGAAGTGCGCTACAAGGCCTTCGTTCGGGCCGGGGCCCGGCTCGATGCCCCGGCCAAGGCCCGCCTTTCCCAAATCAATCAGGCGCTGGCCGGCTTGTTTACGCGCTTCAGCCAGAACACCCTGGCCGATGAAAATACGCAGACGCTGGAGCTGAAAACCGAGCAGGACCTGAGCGGCCTGCCGGCGTCCCTGCGCTCGGCGGCGGCCGGGGCAGCGGCGGCAAAAGGCCTTAAATCCGTGGCCGGCGTCATCACCAACACCCGCTCTTCCGTCGACCCGTTTCTGACGTACTCCGACCAGCGGGCGCTGCGCGAGCAGGCCTGGCGCATGTTCACGAACCGCGGCGATAATGGCGGGCCCAACGACAACAACGCCATTATTACGGAGATTCTGCAGCTGCGCGCCGAGCGCGCCAAGCTGCTGGGCTACCCCACCCACGCCCACCTGCGCCTCGACAACACCATGGCCAAAACCCCCGAAGCGGCCATGGACCTCATGCTGAAAATGTGGAAGCCCGCTGTGGCCCGCGTGCACGAGGAAGTGGCCGACATGCTGGCCCTGGCCAAAAAGGAGGGGGCCCCGGCCAACTTCAAGATTGAGCCCTGGGACTACCGCTATTACGCCGAGAAAGTGCGCAAGGCCCGCTACGACCTCGACCAGAACGAGGTGAAGCAGTACCTGCAGCTCGACAAGATGCGCGAGGGCATGTTCTGGGTGGCCGGCGAGCTGTTCAACTTCAGCTTCGTACCCGTGACCAACGTGCCCGTGTACCACCCCGACGTGAAAGTGTGGGAAGTGAAGGACAAGACCAGCGGCCAGCACGTGGGTTTGTGGTACTTCGACCCCTACGCCCGGCCCGGCAAACGCTCGGGCGCCTGGATGAATGCCTACCGCAACCAGGAGCGCATGAACGGCCAGCCCGTGACCACCATTGTGTCGAACAACTCCAACTTCGTGAAAGGCAAGGAAGGCGAGCCCGTGCTCATTTCCTGGACCGACGCCACCACGCTGTTTCACGAGTTTGGCCACGCCCTGCACGGCTTGTCGAGCAACGTGACCTACCCCTCGCTGGCGGGCACGAGCGTGGTGCGCGACTACGTGGAGTTTCCCTCGCAGCTGCTCGAAAACTGGCTGCCCACCCCGGAGGTGCTCAACAAGTATGCCCTGCACTACCAGACCGGCAAGCCCATTCCGGCGGCCCTGGTGGAGCGCATAGCCAAGGCCCGCACCTTCAACGAAGGCTTTGCCACCACCGAGTTTATGGCCAGCGCCCTGGTCGATATGAAGATGCACCTGGCCGGCAGCCAGAAGATTGACCCCGACAAGTTTGAGCGCGAAACCCTGGCCGAGCTGGGCATGCCTTCGGAGCTGGTGATGCGCCACCGCACGCCGCAGTTCAGCCACGTTTTTTCGTCGGATGGGTACTCGGCCGGCTACTACTCCTACGTGTGGTCGGTGGTGCTGGCGGCCGATGCCTACACGGCCTTCACCGACGCCGGCGGCCCCTACGACAAAGCCGTGGCCGAGCGCCTGCGCAAGCACGTCTTCACCGTGGGCAATACCGTGGACCCGGCCGCCGGGTACCGCGCCTTCCGGGGCCGCGACCCTAAGATTGACGCCCTGATGAAAGAGCGGGGCTTCCCCATGGCCGGGCCGGCAGCAGGTAAAGCCGGCAAGCCGGCCGCTCCTGCCAAGAGCAAAGCAGCCCCTGCGGCCAAGCGGAAAAAGTAAGCCGCTTTGGCCTGTTGGAATTCCAGTACAGAAAAAGCCGCTTCGACCGAAGCGGCTTTTCTTTTTTGCCCCACCTTTGTAGCTCCAAACCCAAGCCCACCCCACCATGAGCGAGTCTCCGCTGAAAACCGTTACCCTCAACGATACCCACCGCAAGCTCGGCGCCAAGATGGTGCCGTTCGCTGGCTACGACATGCCCGTTCGCTACTCGTCGGACCTGGATGAGCACCACACCGTGCGCCGCGCGGTTGGCATCTTCGACGTGTCGCACATGGGCGAGTTTCGCCTGCGCGGCCCCCAGGCCCTGGACCTTATTCAGCGCGTGACCAGCAACGACGCCAGCAAGCTCAGTGACGGCAAGGCCCAGTATTCCTGCCTGCCCAACGAGAAAGGCGGCATCGTAGACGACCTGCTGGTGTACAAGCTGGCCGACGAAGACTACATGCTGGTGGTAAACGCCTCCAACATCGAGAAAGACTGGAACTGGCTGCAGCAGCACAACTCTGAAGGCGTGGAGATGGAAGACATTTCCGACCGCACCAGCCTTTTCGCCGTGCAGGGCCCCAAAGCGGCCGAAGCCCTGCAGCAGCTGACCGACGTGAACCTGGCCGGCATTCCCTACTACTCCTTCGTGCAGGGCACCTTCGCGGGCGCGCCCGACGTCATTATCTCGGCCACGGGCTACACCGGCGCGGGCGGCTTCGAGCTGTACATCCCCAACGAGCACGCCGCCATGGTGTGGGATAAAATCATGACGGCCGGCCAGGCCTACGGCATAAAGCCCATCGGCCTGGGAGCCCGCGACACCCTGCGCCTGGAAATGGGCTTCGCCCTCTACGGCAACGACATCAACGACGAGACCTCGCCCCTGGAAGCCGGCCTGGGCTGGATTACCAAGTTCACCAAGGAATTTACCAACGCGGCGGCCCTCAAGCAGCAGAAGGAAGCCGGCGTGAACAAGAAGCTGGTAGGCTTCGTGATGGACGGCCCCGGCATTCCGCGCGGCCACTACGAGCTGGTAGATGAGAGCGGTGCCAAAATCGGCGACGTCACCAGCGGCACGCAGTCGCCCAGTCTGGGCAAGGGCATCGGCATGGGCTATGTGAAGGCGGAGTATGCCGCCCCCGGCACCCAGATTTTCGTGCAGATTCGCGGCAAGAACCTGCCCGCCACAGTAAGCAAGCTGCCCCTGACCAAGGGGGCTGAATAAGTCAATTATCAATGAGCAATGAGCAGTGGACAATTGGTGATAAAGCACCGGATTGTTCATTGTTCATTGCTCATTATTCATTGTACAATTGAAACTAGACATCTGCTTTTCCCCCGAGCTGCTGCCACTCTATGAGCTGGAGGGCAAAGTGGCCGTCATCGTCGACATTCTGCGGGCCAGCAGCACCATTGTTACCGCCTTGGGTGAGGGCATCAGTGAGGTGTATCCGGTGGCCACGCTGCAGGAATGCACCGACCTGGGCTTGCAGCTCAACTGCATCACTGCCGCCGAGCGCGACGGCCTGCCGGCCCCTGGCTTCGACCTGGGCAACTCGCCCTTTGGGTTTCTGGGCGAAGGGCGGCCCCTGGCCGGGCGGGCGCTGGCCATCAGCACCACCAACGGCACGGCGGCCCTGCGGCGCTCGCACGCGGCGGCGCACATTGTAGTGGGTGCCTTTCTGAACCTGTCGGCCGTGGCTGATTTTGCCCGCCGGCAGCAGCAGGACGTGCTGGTGGTGTGTGCAGGCTGGAAAGGCATGTTCTGCCTCGAAGACACGGTTTTTGGCGGGGCCCTGGCTGCCCGCCTGCAGGGCGAGTTCGACGTAACATCTTCCGATGCCACCCTGGCGGCGCTGCACCTCTGGGAGCAGGCCCAGGCTAACTTACCCGCTTACCTGCTGCAGTCGGCCCACGTGCGCCGCCTCAACTCCCTGGAGGCGAGTCAGGACTTCGACTTCTGCATGCAGATTGATACCTACGCCCGGGTGCTGCCCCGTTGGCAGCACGAGCGGCTGGAGCTAGCGTAGCTTCTCGTTGTCCTGGTGGCGCGTAGCGTCGCGCTGCGTTTTTTTGGCCAGGTTGCGGGCCAGGGCTTCCGTCAGGTTCACCCCGGTCTGGTTGGCCAAGCAGATAACGACGAACAGCACGTCGGCCAGCTCGTCGCCGAGGTCCTTGCCTTTGTCCGATTCCTTGAACGACTGCTCGCCGTACTGCCGGGCAATGATGCGGGCCACTTCGCCCACCTCCTCGGTAAGCATGGCCATGTTGGTCAGCTCGTTGAAGTAGCGCACACCAGTGGTCTGTATCCACTGGTCGACGGTTTGCTGGGCTTGCTCAATGGTCATGATGAGGGGAATTATGAATTATGAATTATGCGGTACGTAAGACGCTCAAATAACTCATAACTCATAACTCTTTTTATAGTGGGGTATCGAGTACAATGGTTACGGGGCCGTCGTTTAGCAGGCTTACCTGCATGTCGGCTCCGAAAGTACCTGTGGGAACATCCTGGCCCAGCAGCTCGCGTACCAGGCCTACAAACTGCCGGTACAGGGGCTCGGCAATGGCGGGGCCGGCGGCGCCGATGTAGCTGGGGCGGTTGCCCTTGCGGGCGTCGGCCAGCAGGGTAAACTGGCTTACCACGAGCACTTGCCCGCCCACGTCCTGCACGCTGCGGTTCATCTGCCCGTTTTCGTCGCCGAAGATGCGCAGCTGCACCAGCTTGCGGGCCATCCAGCTCAGGGTGGCCGTATCGTCGGTGGGGGCAAAGCCGGCCAGCACCAGCAGGCCGGGGCCAATCTGTCCCGTTATTTGACTTTCTACTTCCACCTTGGCGTGGCGTACGCGCTGCACTACTAGCCGCATAGTTGTTTTGGGTTTCTGGTTCCTGCTTTCTGGCTGGTATTGATTTTAAGGCTTTGCTTTGATGAGCCGGGCTCCGGGCCCCTACAACCTCGCACCAACTATATGCCCTTTTCTTCCGCAAAGAACGGCCCGCAGCTCCCAATCCGCCACCTGCTGGCTTTAGGACTGGGCCTGCTGCTGGTGCTGGGGCTGCGCCTGTGGCGCCTGGCCGAAGCCGGCCCGGCCGACTACGACTCGGTGCGTAACTGGCAAGTGATACGGGAGCTGGCCGGCGGCAGCTTCGCCCACCTTTTTCACCACGGCAGCCCCGGGTTCCTGCTGCTGTATGTTCCGGTAGCTTGGCTGACAGCCGACTATGCAGTGTTTCAGCTGCTCAACGCGCTGCTGGCGGTGGCCGGCCTGGGCTTTTTCGCGGCCTGGGTAAGCCGGCAGGCTGCGTTAACCGCCGGGCAGGCCCTGGGCCTGGTGCTGTTGGGCGGCAGCTCCTTGCTGCTTACCTTTTCGGGCCGCGACTTCACCATGAGCTCCGGCAGCCTGCTGCTGGCGGCAGGCCTGCTGAGGAGCTATTTCCACCGCCTGCAGCACCCTAGCCCCGGCGCCTGGTACCGCGTAGCCGGGTGGCTGGCGGCCGGCCTGTGCTTCAACTACAAGTTTCTGTTTGCCCTGCCCATTCTGGCCGTGCTGGAGCTGTGGCAGCGCGACGGGCTGCTGTGGCAGCGGGGCTGCTGGCGGCGAGTCCTGCTGATTCTGGCCGCGCCCTACGTGCTGCTGAGCGCCGCGGGCACGGCCGTCGGCCTGCCCTGGTACCGCTGGCTGGGGTTCTACGTGCGCACGGTAGTTCCGGCCTCGGCCAATGTAGCCGGGCGGCAGCACACCCTGCACCTCGACCTGCTCTACTATCCGCGCTACCTGCTGGAGTTTGAGTCGCCGCTGCTGCTGGCCGGCCTGCTGGCGGCGCTGGTGCTGGTCTATCGGTTTGAAAGGCCACGGCCGGGGCAGCCGCTCTCTTTGCTGGCCTACCTGTTGGCCTGGGCCGGCTGCCTGCTGGCGGGCATGTCGCTGCTGATAAAAGCCCCGCGCGGGCTGCTTTTTGCCTACCTGCCGCTGGCGGCCCTGGCCGTGCTCAGTGGCCGCCGCCTGCTGCCCGCAGGCGCCCTGGCGGCAGTACTTGTGGGTGCCATCGGGCTGAACGTGTACCGCATTCAGCAGGAGCTGTACGCCCGCCTGCCCACTAGCTACCCGCAGGTAGCAGCCTGGCTGCAGGCCCGGGGCGCCACGCGCATTGCCAGCACGGTAGGGCAGGGGCTGGCGCCTTATCTGGGCCCTTCACAGCAGCTGGCGGTAGTCACCGACGAGCGGCAGCTGCCGGCCCTGCGCCGCCAGGGCTACGAGTACGTGCTGCTCGACAGCTACTGGCGGGTAGCCGGAGTGGCCGGCTTCGACTCCCTGCGTCGGCAGCCGCCGCGGGCGGCCTGGCCCGAGCCCCAGCTGACTGCGCCCCTGCTGTTTCTGGAGCATTCTGAGTACACCGGGCGGGGCTATAACGAAACGCGGGCTGCCCGGCAAGGGGCAGCCCGCGACTCGGTGCAGCTACGGCTGTACCGCTTATAGCGAAGCGCTATTGCACCGTGGTGGGCATGCTATTCACATCTAGGGCAGGAATGCTGGTGCGGTACTGCTGATTAATAGCGCGAATAAACGTGTTGGCCAGCAGGGCATTGCCCCGTGGCGTGAGGCTGTAGTAATCGAGCGAGTAAAAGTTGCCGCGCACCGGCTCGCCGGTGTATACCACGCCATTTACGGCAATTTCGCCGGCAATCTGGTTGAACAGCTCATCGGGCAGGTTGAGCGTGTACTTGCCATCCCGGTAGATGGGCATGCGGTACACGTCCTTGGCCAGGCGCTCCAGCTCGTTGTTGATGTTGTTGGTCGCCAGGGTCACGATGCTGACTTCGTAGTCGTCCAGCACGTCGGCCGTGCGGATGGGGTTGCGCATGTCGCGGCCGTAGGGCACCATGGTGCCGCTCACGTTTTCCATGCGGCCGATGCGCGGGATGGCCGTGGCCAGCACATAGTCGGTGTCGCCAATGAGGCGGGTGCCGTTGGTAGTCGACTCGATGTAGAGCGGGCTCTGGTCGTTGGACTGGGCCTGCAGGCGGGTTTGCAGGGCCAGGCCCTGGCCCAGGCGCAGCAGCGGCAGGCTGGTGGGGTTGGGTATGCGGGCAATAATGCCCCGCCGGTTGTTTGCCGTGAGGCGGTCCAGCACGTTCTTGATGTTGTTGCGAATCGTGGTGCCAATAAGGGGCGTCGCACAGATGCCGCCGCTGCGCACGAAGGGCATCAGGTCATCGAGGCCCAGAAAGTAGGTGAAGAACGTGGCCGAGCCGGCGGCGGTGGTTACTGCCTGCAGGTAGCTGCTGTTGGTATTGGCCGGCAGCAGCCGCTCGAAGTAGGGGTTGAACGGACTGCCGGGAGTAGCGGTGGATTGGTTGCCGAGGTTGGCCGTGCCGATTTGGCCCAGGCGAAGGCCCGGAATTCCTAGGTTCTGGGGCAGAGTAGCCACATTGCTGTTACGCTCCAGCACCCGGATGGTGTCGGCACCGCCGCAGGCATTGGGGTTGATAATCTGGCCGCGTACCGCCTGGCCGGGTACGCGCTGCACGCGGGGCAGGCCCAGGGGCGTCACGTCTATCAGGCGCAGGTAGCCCGAGCCACTGCCTTCGTTAAGAAGAGGCTGCTCGAAGGTGGCGTTTGGCGATACCAGCCGAAACTGCCGGGCCATCAGGCTGGGGTAGGAGTAGCTCTGGCTGGTGCGGGTAAGCCCACCGTTGCTGATGCCAGCCGTGTAGGTGTCGCCAACGGCCAGGTAGCGGCTCAGGTCCAGGGTCCCAGCAGAGGGCGTGGGGTTGTCCTGGCCGGGAGCGCAGCTGTTCAGCACGAGGGCTGCTGCGGCTGTCAGGCCAGCCAGGAAAGTCGATTTTGTTACGCGAAAAGCAGTCATGGAAAGCAAATGGCAAATGACGTTCAACCCTAAAAGGACATGGACACGCCCAGCGAGGCGGTGTTGATAACCGTGCGGTAGGTGCCGCTGATGTTGGAGAGCCGCTCGTTGCTGATGTTGGCCCGGGCCGTGCGCTTCTGCCCGTAGGCAAAGCTGTAGGCGCCTTCCAGCGCCAAGCGCTCGGTGAGCTGATACACCAGGCCCAGGGAGCCGCCGAGGCGGTTGGCATCGGGCAGCTCGGGGTTGATGAACTCGTCGCGCACTGGCGACTCGTCGTAGTTGGCACCGGCCAGAATGGTGAGCTTGGAGCCGGCTTGGTATTCAGCCCCCACGCGGAAGGCCAGGGCATCGTCGTAGCGTCGCGAGTTGGTGACGCGGCGGCCGGGGGCGCCGCCGCTGGCCGCCAGCTCGAAGTTTACCGAGTCCAGCGAGCTCCAGCCGGTGAGGGTGAAGTCGAAGGTGACGAGCAGGTTCTTGGTGATGCGGTCGGCCAGGCCCACGGAAAGGCTGTTGGGCAGGTTGAGCTGGCTGCTGAAGCTGGTGCTGGCCGGGTAAATGCCGGCATCGCGGGCCGGCACGTTGGCATAGGTAGCCGTGCCGTTGTTTAGCTTCAGCGCCACGCCGCTGCGGTAGCTGATGCCAAAGGCGAGGTTGTCGCCGGAGCGGCCGTACAGGCCGGCGCTGAAGCCCAGTCCCGAGCCGTTGACGTCAAACTTGGCTAGGGCCGCCGGGTCATCATACTGGCTCAGCACCCGGCTTTGGCTATACTGGCCAAAAGCGTAAATGAGGCCGGCGCCCAGGCTGAAGTTGTCGTTGAGGCGGAAGCCTACCGTGGGCTGCGCGAAGTAGGTGTTGAGCTGGCTTTCCTGCACCACGGCGCGGCCTTCCCAGCCCTCGGCCCAACGGGTGTGGTAGCCGTAGGGCGTGGTAATGGCCAGGCCCAGCGCCAGGCGCTTGGTCAGCCCATAGGTGGCGAAAGCATAGCCGCCGGGCTGCACCACCAGGTCCTGGTCGGTGCGCTGGTAGGTATCCTGGCCCACAAAGGAGCTGCGGCGCACCTGGCCCATGCCGCCTATACTTACCCGGGTGACGGAGTCAGCCCACTGGCCCAGCAGGCCGGGGTTGGCTACCATGCCGGCAATGCTGCCGATGTAGGCCGTGCTGGCACCACCCAACCCAAGAATACGCGCCCCCTGCGGGCCGGTATCAAAACCGCCGGCCTGAGCGGCCAGTGAAGTGAAAACAACAGGAACAAAGAGGAAACGAAGACGCATACGAACAGTTTGGCGAAAACAGGACGACAAAAGTACGCAGGCGGGAGCTACCGCGAAGGTTCACAGGCCCTCAAGGCCATAAAATGCCGCAAACTTTTGCGGCAGCTTGCCTGGCTGGGCTTCGAGAGCCCAAAGAAATGGCACATGCCGGTAGTGTCAGGGTTCTACTGCGGCCTCCTGGCGAGGGGCTACCTTTAACTGAGCAGCCAGCGCATGGCCGCGCCTTCGTCGAGAAAGGTTTCTACCACATAGAGCTGGTTAGGGGCCAGAATGCGGGCGTTGGCCGGCGCCAGGGCCGGGTCATCGAAGGTGGCGCGCTGGCGCAGGGGCGAGAGCAGGTAAGCCAGGCGCAGGGTGCGGGGAGCCGCCAGAGCGGCCACCTGCGGCAGCCAGGTGGTGCCAAACCACAGGGCCACGTGCGGGTCGGGCATGGGCCGCCGGCGCACGTCAATCAGCCAGCAGGCCGGGTGGTGGGGGCGGGCGGCGTCCAGGGCCTGCTCGTAGTAGCCCTGCACGTCGGCTGGCTGGGTCGGCTCCTCCAGCCAGCGCATGGTGAACACGCCCAGGTCGGGCCGGAAGGCCAGGGAAATAACGTCGTTCAACATAAGGCAGCTACCGGTAGTGGAGCGGCAAAATACGAGAAGTTACCGCTTAATCTTTAAGCTATCCAGGTGCCGCCAGTAGCGGCGGGCATTGCGCTTGTGCTCGGCGTAGGTGGCGGCGAAGTCGGAAAAGCCGCTGCCGTCAGGCCGGGCGCAGAAGAACAGGTTGTCGTTGTGGGCCGGGCGCAGCACCGCGTTCAGGCTGCTGGGGTGGGGCGTGGTGATGGGGGCCGGGGGCAGTCCCTTGTTGCGGTACGTGTTGTAGGGCGAGTCGACTTTCTTGTCCACGTTGAGCACGCGCTTGCGGGTGCCCAGTCCGTGCAGGGGCCAGAGCAGGGTGGGGTCGGCCTGCAGGGGCTGCCCGCGGCGCAGGCGGTTGAGGTACACGGCTGCAATCAGGGGCTTGTCGCTGAGCTGGGCCGTTTCGCGCTGCACGATGCTGGCCAGCACGCTCACCTGTGTCGGCGTCAGGCGCAGGGAGTCGGCCTGCCGCCGCCGCTCCGGCGTCCAGAACCGGCGGTGGCGGGCGGCGATGGTGTCGAGAAAAGCCAGGGCCGGCGTGTTCCACAGCAGGCGGTACTGCCCGGGAATAAACAGGGTGCGCACAGTGGCGGTGTCGAGGCCGTAGCGGCGTAGCAGCCCGGCGTTGTCGTCGAGTAGCAACTGCAGCTTGAAGGAGTCGGTTTCCAGCTGCCGGCTTACCTGCCGGGGCAGGTTTTCGAGGTAGTGAAAAGGCTTGAGCTCGAAGCGCACCGTGTCCTGGCGGCCGGCTTCGAGCAGCTGCAGCAGCTCCAGGTTGCTGAGGTCGGCGTCGAGGCGGTAGCGGCCGGGCTTCACCTTCTGCGGGTAGTCGCGCCAGGCGGCCAGGCGGGCGAAGTCGGCGGGCTCGTGCAGCAGCTGGTGCTTTTTCAGGGAATCAAGCACGGCGTCAAAGCCGGCTCCGGTGCGGATGTAGAGGTAGGCCGGGCCCTCGGGCAGGGCTACCACGTTGGGGCGGTAGAGCAGGCGCCAGGTGGCGTAGCCGGCTATGGCGGCAAGCAAAAGCAGGAACAGGAGCAGGGCGTAGGCCCCACCCCCGGCCCCTCCCTTGCGGGGGAGGGGAGCCTGACGATTTTGTGCTGTTAGTTCGTCAGGGTTCATTACTTATTCAAGCGTAAATTCTTTGTCCTATTATTTATTGTCGAAGCCCGGAGCAGTTTTCACGCTGAGGCCACGCGCTTTCCCCGCGGGGGAGGGGCAGGAGGGCTTATGCCCCCTGCACCAGCGCGGCTACCGCATCCTCAAACGCCTGGCGCCGGGCCTGGCGTTCAATCTGCACCGGGGCGGCAGCCCGCGACTCACAATCCGGGATGGGGCAGCGCTCGCAGGTTTCGTTTACTACCTTCAGGGGCAGGGTTGGGTCTTGCAGGAAGCGTACCTGGGCGCGCAGGTTGTCGTCGCAGCGCAGGCCTACGGTCACACTCACGGCGGGCTCGGTGGCGGAGCCGGCGCGGGCCAGGGTGAGGCAGAGGTACTCGTCGTCGGTACCAAAGTAGTGGGAGCGCTGGGCACCGATGGCCGTTTGGGGGCTGCGCAGGTCAGTGGGGGTATTGGCCCGCAGCTCGGCCAGCAGGCGCAGGCTTATCCAGCGGCGGCAGTAGTGCTCGTGCAGCTCGTTGCCGTGGGGGTTGTGCAGGCGGGCCAGGTGCAGCTCCTTGCTCAGCTCGTAGGTGGCGCCGGCATGGGCCTGGTCGAAGCGCAGAAAGAACAGGCTCTGCAGGCCGAAGTGCCGCGGCAGCAGGGTGGTGAGGCGCTGCATGAACATCTCCGGGCTCACGTCGTAGGTCGCCAGCAGGTTCATCAGCAGGTCGGCGTTCCACTTCTTGCTGCTGAACACCTGCCGCAGGTCGCGCAGCAGCGCGTCTTCCTCCATGAGTAGGGCGCTGGCGAAGTAGGACGCTTTGAAGTTGTTGAGTACCTCATCGAAGGAGCGCATCTTGGAGGTGGTGCTCACGTAGGGCCGCTCTTTCAGCTTGAGGTAGTTGAAGGCTACTTCCCGGCCCAGCACAAAGGCCTGCTGCCCCCGGCTCAGGCCCGGGCGCAGCAGCAGGCGCCGGGCTTTGGGCTGGAACACCGAGCGCAGCCGGCCCTGGGTGGCCACCGGGTGCTGGCCCAGGGTTTCGCGGTCGATGGTGTAGCCGTACTGCTCGGTTAGTACCCGCTCCAGCTGGCTCAGGTCGAAGGGGGCCCTGGTTTCGAGGCGGTGGCTGCCCACGAAGGCGCGCACGTCCTGCTCCAGGTCTTCGAAGTAGTTGTCGTGCATCTCCTGGTAGGAGCGCAGCGCGGCCAGGAAAAAGTCTTCCTGCCGCATCTCGTAGTTGCGGGCAATTTCGAAGATGGTGCTCACGAAGGCATTCATCTTCACCGGCGCGTTGGCAATCAGCTCAATGATGCGGGACGGCTCCAGGCCATACATCTCCAGCGGAAACTCCTTGAGGAGCTTGGACTGCAGCAGGTCGGAGATGGGCTCCAGGCGGCGCGGCAGCTCCAGGGAAGTAAGCTGGTCGTAGCGCACGCCCAGGGCCTTGCTCAGGCTGAGAATCTTGTCGGCCTTGGGGTACTTCTTGCCTTTCTCAATCTCGTTGAGGTAGCTCAGCGACACGTCGCAGGTGCGGGCCAGGTCGGCCGGCGACAGGCCCTGTTCCTGGCGCAGCTCGCGCAGCTTAAGGCCGAAAATGACGCGGACTACCTGGCCGTGATTGAGCATCCTGGGTAATGAGTTGGTTTTTTAATGTGCTGATGTGCTGATTCTAAACCAATAAGAAAAGCCCTTGGCTGGTGCCGGCGAGGCCTTTTTTAACTGGGTTACAGGAGTAGCAAAGGTAAGCCGCTTCGCAAATTTTCTGTTTTTAGCGAAAATTCGCTAACAAAATAAAATTCGCTTGCGTATGTTTGTCGCAGCTCAGCAGCAAATCCGATGCAAGGGCTGCGAGAAGCTTTCCTGCAGGTACTTACCATCAGCACACTTTTACCTCAGCACACCAACCCATCCACAGCTATGACATTCACCGATACTGCCCCGGCCCCGACGCCCACCTACCTCTGCCCCGAGCGGGTGCGCGTGATAGGAGAGTACACGCCCGCGTTTGCCGAGATTCTGACGCCCTCGGCCCTGGCCTTCGTGGCCGAGCTGCACCGCCGCTTCGACCAGACGCGCCGCGAGCTGCTGAAGCGGCGCGAGGAGCGGCAGGCCGATTTTGAGGCCGGCATCCTGCCCGACTTCCTGCCCGAAACCAAGCGCATCCGCGAGCAGGACTGGACGGTGGCCCCGCTGCCCAAGGATTTGCTGGACCGCCGCGTGGAAATCACCGGTCCGGTGGAGCGGAAGATGATTATCAACGCCCTGAATACCGGCGCCAAGGTGTTCATGGCCGACCTGGAAGACTCCAACTCGCCCACCTGGGCCAACGTGGTGCAGGGCCAGCTAAACCTGCGCGATGCCGTGCGCCGCACCATCTCGGTCAGCACGCCCACCAAAGAGTACAAGCTGAACGAGGAAACCGCCGTGCTCATGGTGCGCCCCCGCGGCTGGCACCTCGTGGATAAGCACGTGCTGGTCGACGGCGAGCCCATCAGCGCCTCGCTGCTGGATTTTGGCCTCTACTACTTCCACAACGCCCACGAGCTCTGCGCCCGCGGCACGGCCCCGTACTTCTACCTGCCCAAGCTTGAAAGCCACCTCGAAGCCCGCCTCTGGAACGACGTGTTCGGCTTCTCGCAGTGGTCGCTGAAAAAGCCCAAGTGCCTTATCAAAGCCACGGTGCTGATTGAAACCCTGCCGGCCGCCTTCGAGCTGAACGAAATCCTCTACGAGCTGCGCGAGCACAGCGCCGGCCTCAACTGCGGGCGCTGGGACTACATCTTCAGCTACATCAAGCGCCTGGGCCTCAACTCCGAGTTCTGCCTGCCCAACCGGGCCGTGGTAACCATGAGCGTGCCTTTCATGGCCGCCTATTCCCAGCTGGTGATTCAAACCTGCCACCGCCGCGGCGTGCACGCCATCGGTGGCATGGCCGCCCAGATTCCGATTAAGAACGACCCGGAGGCCAATGAAAAGGCCCTGGAAAAAGTGCGTCAGGACAAAGTGCGCGAAGCTACCAATGGCCACGACGGCACCTGGGTGGCCCATCCGGCCCTGGTACCCGTAGCGCTGGAGGTGTTCAACCAGCTCATGCCCGGCCCCAACCAGATTGACAACAAGCGCGCAGACCTGCGCGTGACGGCCGCCGACCTGGTGCGGGCGCCCGAGGGCAACATCACCGAAGAAGGCTTGAAGCTCAACATCGACGTGGCCATTCAGTACCTGGCATCCTGGCTGAGCGGCAACGGCTGCGTGCCCATCTACAACCTGATGGAAGACGCCGCTACGGCCGAAATCTGCCGCGCCCAGGTGTGGCAGTGGGTGCACACGCCCGGCACCGCCCTGGCCGACGGCCGCCCCGTGACGCTGGAGCTGTACCGCTCCCTGGTGCCCGGGCAGCTGGAAAAAATCAAAGCCCAGGTAGGCGAAACGCATTTTGCCAGCGGCAACTACCTCGAAGCCGCCCGCCTCTTCGACCGGCTGGTGGTGAGCGAGCAGTTCATCGAGTTCCTGACCCTGCCGGCCTACGAGCAGCTGGCCTAAAGCGACGTAGCGTGGACGCTGCGAGTCCGCGCTTGTAGGCATGCCAAACAACTTCTGACGGACGCGGACTCACAGAGTCCACGCTACAAAAAATCTGCTTTGTAAGCAGCCGGGCAGCGCCTTGCCCATTTCAAAACCAATAACCATCAACCCAACACTTTCACAACCATCATGAAAACACTGCAACAACGTACGTCCGCTCTGGCCCTGGACTGGGCGCACAACCCCCGCTGGATTGGCATTGAGCGGCCCTACTCGCCCGAGGATGTGGTGAAGCTGCAGGGCAGCATTCACATCGAGTACTCCCTGGCCCGGCAAGGGGCCGAGCGGCTGTGGGAGCTGCTGCACTCGCAGGAGTACGTGGCGGGCCTGGGCGCCCTCACCGGCAACCAGGCGGTGCAGGAAGTGCAGGCCGGCCTGCAGGCCATCTACCTCAGCGGCTGGCAGGTGGCGGCCGATGCCAACGGCGCCGGCCACATGTACCCCGACCAGAGCCTGTACCCCGTGGACAGCGTGCCGGCCGTGGTGCGGCGCATCAACAACGCCCTGCTGCGGGCCGACCAGATTCAGCACCTGAGCGGCGAGGGCAAGACGCACTGGCTGGCGCCCATCGTGGCCGATGCCGAAGCCGGCTTCGGCGGCAACCTCAACGCCTTCGAGCTGATGAAGATGATGATTGAGGCCGGCGCCGCCGGCGTGCACTTCGAAGACCAGCTGTCGTCGGCCAAGAAGTGCGGGCACCTGGGGGGCAAGGTGCTGGTGCCCACCCAGGAGGCCATCAACAAGCTGGTAGCGGCGCGCCTGGCGGCCGACGTGCTGGGCGTGCCCACTCTCATCGTGGCCCGCACCGATGCCGACGCGGCCGACCTGCTCACCTCCGACGTAGACCCCCGCGACCTGCCCTTCGTGCTGCAGGAGGCCGAGCGCACCAGTGAAGGCTTCTACCGCATCCGCTGCGGCGTGGAGGCTGCCATTGCCCGCGGCCTGGCCTATGCCCCCTACGCCGACCTCATCTGGATGGAAACCTCGCACCCCGACCTGGGCCAGGCCCGGGAGTTTGCCGAGGCTATTCACGCCCAGTACCCGGGTAAGCTGCTGGCTTACAACTGCTCACCGTCCTTCAACTGGGCGGCCAAGCTCAGCAAAGAAGAAATGCTGACTTTCCGCGAGGAGCTGGCTGCCCTGGGCTTTAAGTTCCAGTTCATTACCCTGGCCGGCTTTCATGCCCTGAACACCAGCATGTTTGAGCTGGCCAAGGCTTACCGCGAGCGCGGCATGGCCGGCTACTCCGAGCTGCAGGAGCGCGAGTTTGCCCTGCAGAAAGACGGCTATCAGGCTGTCAAGCACCAGTCGTTCGTGGGCACGGGCTACTTCGATGCGGTGCAGAACGTGGTATCGGCCGGCAAGGCCAGCACCTCGGCCCTGGTGGGCAGCACGGAGGAAGCGCAGTTTTAACCCGGTTTGGCGGATTAGTCGTCTCAGTCGGACAGTAGACTCCCGATTTTACTTGAAAACAAAAGGCCACCCAACCGGGTGGCCTTTTATTTTCAGAAGCCCTGCCAATTGGCTAGGGTGTGCCTGGCCTGGTGCTCCTATAGAAAGTGCGGGGCCGGGCTACTCAGCCTGGTTGACGGTGTAGTTTACCCGCACGTTGCCTACTGACAAGGTCGAGCTCGAGCTCGTCATGGTCACCTGTAGATAGTAGTTGAAGTTATTGTTATCAATGGTCGTAGTCGCTGGCACGGTTACCCATTGGTAAGTCGAGAAGTTATCGACGGAGGTGTAATCGGCCAGGGTGGAGGTATTACCCGTAACCTGCTGCACGGCCTGTAGCTTGATGTTGATACTATTGCCGCTTATGTTATCGCCCAGGAAGACGCTGAGGTTGGCAATAGCAGCGCCCTGAGGCAAGTGCACCGATGCCTCGAACACTCCGTTGGCCGCACCCGGGTAGAACGTGTGGTAAGGCCCTGCCAGCTTGGTAGTGGCCGAGGTCTGCGGCATGAAGTCGGCCGCGCCCAGGTGGCGGCTGTAGGCTTTGGGAGTGGCGTAGGTGTAGGCATTGGCGGCCGGCACACGCAGGTCGCCATTTACCTCCAGCTTGGCTCCGGGCGTGGTAGTACCAATGCCCACGTTGCCGGTCTCGCTGATGCGCAGGCGCTCGGTCCCGGAGGTGTAAAGCTGCAGGTCGGTCAGGTTATTGCTGCCGTTGCCGCGGTAGTAGCTCTGCACCATGGAGCCACCGACGTAACCCAGCACGCTCCCAAAGCGGGGCACGAAGCTAAGCCGGCCAATGTGCTCGCCATTGCTCAGGTCGGTGGGGGCGGCCAGCGTGCCGCCGGCGTGGCGCAGGTAGATGCCCTGGTCGCCGGGGCCGTACTCGTCAATCAGGTAATCGTCGGCGGCGCCGCCTCCCCCATCATCGTTCACGATGTGCAGGCGGCCCACCGGGGCGATGGTGCCAATGCCCACCCGCGCTTGGCCGTTGTTGCTTTCCATGGTCATCACCTGCACGTTGCCGGTGCCGGGGCTGGCGCTGCCGGCGCTGGTGGTGCTGCTGTTGAGGTAGAAGTCCAGGTTGTTGCCGCTGCCCGTCACGCCGGCGTTATGACGTGAGCGCACAAAATGGCGGTAGCCATTTCCCCGCCAGGAAAATGCCAGGGCCACGGGGTCGGAGCCGCCGTTGCTGTCGGCACCGCCCTGCACGTCGAGCATCGCTGCGGGGCTGCTGGTGCCAATGCCCACGCGCCCGCCGTTCAGCACGGTCAGGCGGGCGTTGTCGCTGCCCTCCACCACGAAGTCGCCCAGGCTGTTCTGGCCGATGTCCATAAAGCCACTGCCGGCCCCGGAGAAGCGCAGTTGGGGGCCGATGCCGCCCGTGGCTTCCAGGGCGCCCAGCAGCACGGTGCCGGCACCCGGCGCGTTGTTGTAGAGCGTGAACTGCCCGTTGGCCACTGTGGTGCGAAGCGCCCCGTTTACGTTCAGCCGGAAGCTGCCGCTGCCCGTTGTGCCAATGCCCACGCCGCCGCCGGTGCTGCTAAGGGTCAGGTGGCTGTTGCCCAGCCCCACGGTGGTATTTCCGGTGAGGGGGCCGCCTAGCTGAATATTCTGACCGGTCTTGGTCAGGCCGTTGTCGGCGGTAATAGCCGCGCCGCTGGCTGTGGCCAGCTGCTGCCAGCTGGGCACGGCCGGGGTGCCGGCATTGTAGTAAAAGCCTGCCGGGGCCCCGGTCTGAAACACGAGCAAGCCGGTAGCCGGGCTGGCCAGGGCTGCCGCATTGGCTACGCGCGGCAGCAGTACCCCCTTGGTCGTGCTGATGATGTCTAGTGCCGCCGAAGCGTCGGGGGCGGTGGTACCAATGCCCACGCCAGGCGTCTGGGCCTGGGCTGTGGTGGCAGCGGCCAGCAGCAGGGAGCCGGACAGTAGAAGTAAGTGTTGTTTCATATTAAGAAAGGTTAAAGCGTGTAAGCAACAGCAAGTGTAATCTGATTGAAAAGGTAAAGATAAAATCAAGAAATTTATATTAATTTCAGTTTGTTTATTTGTAAAGAATTAACAATCAAAATGATAGGTAAATAGTGTAATAGATGGTAAGGCAAGCATTCTTTCGCCTCAACCATAAAAAAGAGGGTCCGCCTGCCGGCGGACCCTCTTTTTTATGTGCAGGCCCGGCTGGGCAACTAGTGCAGCACCACGCGCTTGGTCAGAGTGCTGGTGCCGGCGTGCAGGCGGAGCGTGTACACGCCGGCCGACAGGCCGCTGGCGTCAACGGCGAAGCCTGCGCCGGCGGCGGTCAGCACTGCCGACTGGCTGCGTACCACCTGCCCCAGGGCATTCAGCAGCTGCGCTTCCACCTTGCTAGTGCCTGCCACGGCCGGCACCTGCACGGTAAAGGCTGCATGAGCCGGGTTGGGATAAAGCGAAACCTGCGCTGCTGTCAGGCCAGCGGTGTTAGCCAAGGCCGTTTGTGAGCGGAAAGCCAGCGCAAAGCGGCCGGTGACGGGGCCGGCGGCCTGCGAAGCCGTTACGGCGAAGGAGTAGCTGGCCAGCTGGCGGAGCGCTACTGCCTGGCCCGTAAGCGCGTCGGTCAGGTAGGCGTCGATACCGGCGGGCAGATTAGCCAGGATAGCAGCTGTGAGGCTGTAGGTGCCAGCAGCAGGTACATTCACCACCAGGGGCAGCACGGCGCCGGCCGCAAAAGCCGGGCGGCCATCGATGGCCAGCAGCTCATTGCCAGCGCTCAGGCTGGCCAGGCTCAGGCCGTTGGTGTTGGGCAGCTTCATGGCGTCGTACTGGGCGAGGAAGCCTGCGTCGGCCCCGGCTTCCGCGTAGGCGTCAAACACGTCGGTGGTGCCGGTGCTGCTGCGCAGCTCCAGCTGCACGCGGGCCCGGCTATCGGCGCTGGTACGCTGAAAGGCGGTGGCATCGGCCGTGGTGAGGCGCTGGCTGTTGCGGAAGGTGAGCGAGCCGCTGGTTTGCCCGCTGCTTACCCGCACAAAGAAGCCCTGGGCGACGGGCAGCACGGGGTTGCCGCCAATGCCGTTGACGTAGCTGCGGTAGGTGCCGCCATACTGGCTGGTGCTGGAGAACACGTAGATGGCAGCGTCGAGGTTGGTACGGTCGGCCGGAGCTACCAGGCTGTAGTTGAGGGGGCTGGGGTAGGGGTTGCCCACCAGGTGCCAGCCGGCATCAGCGTCGTTGGCCGTGCCGGCGGCGTTGCGGGCCAGCGTCAGCGTCGAGTTACCGGTGCTAAGCGCGCCGCCGAAGTCTACTACCGACGAGGCAGGGATGTTGACGGTGTAGCCGCGGCCGGTCAGCATGGGGTCGCTCAGCGAGCCCGGCGAGAACCAGCCTTTGTCGAAGCCCGATAAGTCGTTGGTCGCCGTAGCCAGGCGGGCCTGGTTGTAGCCAAACACGTTGGGGAAGGGCGTCACCAGTGCCGGGGTAGCAGAAGTGTTGTAGGCGGGGTTGACGAGGGGCGTGAAGCCCGGGGCAGCAAGGTCGGCAAAGGTGGTGCTTTGTACCGGCGAGCTGAAGTGGCGGTAGCCGGCGCCGGGGTTGAGGCTGGGGTCGATGTAGCGCTGCACGAGGGCGCTGCCGCTGACGATGCCGGTGCTGCCGTTTACCACCATCGCCGTTCCGCTGGCGCTGGAAAGCAAGGTCAGGGTCTGGCCGTTTAGGCTCAGGTTGCCGGTGCTGCCTACGGTTACCATCTGCGAAACGGCTACGGGGGCGGTCAGCGTCACGGCGCTGCTGTTCGTAGTTGTGAGGCTGCGAACCTGGCTGGGGAGGCCGCTGCCAGTGCTTTGGGCCGCGGTGCCGTTGTATACATAGCTGGCATCAGTGGAGAAGGAGCGGGTGCCGCTTACCTGCACCGAGCCAGTGGCGCCGCTGCTGCTGATGCCCGCCGCACTGCAGATGCCCAGGGTGCTGCCGGCCGCCAGGGTGAAGGTGCCGGTGCCGCCAATGGTGCTGCAGCCGTCGTTGAGTACGCCCCCGGCCTGCACCGTGAGGCCGCTGGCCACAGTTACCGGCCCACCCAGGGTGCCCACGCCGGTGCCGGTGATGGTAATGCTGTTGTAGTTGCCGGCGGGAATCGTCATGGTCGTGCTTACCACCAGGTCGGTTACTACGGTGAAGACCGGACCGTTGAAGCGCGACAGCAGGGCCGACGATACGCTAACGGCTCCGGTCGTGGCCGCGGCCGGTACGGTTACGGTAGCCGAGTAGTCGTCGGTGGGCGTAGTAAAGGGAGCTACCGCCGTGTTGTTGAAGGCCATGCCCGTAGCGTCGAGCAGGTTGGTGCCGCCCACGAGCACGCTGCTGCCCCGGGGCCCGCTGCTGGGCGTGAGGCTGGTGATGGTGGGGAAGCTGCGTACCCAGTTCGACGCCGTGCCGCTCAGGCCGAAGCCGTTCAGCGTGCCGGTGCGGCCGTTGCCGCTTTGGTCATTCAGGGTGGTCTGCCCCGCGTTGTTGCCGCCGGCCGTGCCCTGGTCGAAGGTGTAGTAGGCCACCTGGCTGCCGGGCAATGCCGAAGCCGAGCTGTACATGTCGGCCTGAATCTGGGCCTGGCTGAGCACGGCGTTGTACACGCGTACCTCGTCCAGGTCGCCGCGGTAGTTTTCGGCGAATCCCGGCTGGGTGCCCAGGGTCTGGGGGTTGGTGTTGGTGGTGATGGGGCCGTTAATCACTGCCCCGCTGGCTGTGGGCGTCATTTGTACGCCGTCGATGTACATGCGGACGGTGGTGCCGTCGTAGGTGGCCGCCACGTGGTGCCAGGTGCCGATGTTGGCCGCGTAGGGCACTGTGTACTGGCTCCAGTTGCCGCTCCGGTTCAGCCAGATGCGCAGCGAGTTCCAGGTGTCGTCGGTGCGTGGGAAAATGTAGCCCGTGTTCTGGCTGTTCGACGACTTGCACACCACGTTCTGGGTGGCCTGGCCCGTGCCCACCGGCCTAATCCAGGATTCGATGGTGAGGGCCGTGGTCAGGTTGAAAGCGGCATTGTGAGGAATGCTCACATTGTCGTCGATTCCATCGAAGCGTAAGGCGTTGTTGGGACTGCCCACCACAAACGAGGAAGTGGTGTAGCTGCTGAACTGCCCGTTGTTGGCCGGTTGCACGGTGCCCACCTGCACGCCGTTAATCAGCACGTTCAGGCGCTGGTCGTTGCTGGAGCAGCAGTTGCGCTGGGCCACCTGAAACCGCAGCTGGTACACGCCGTCGGCCAGGGTTAGGGTTTGCTGCAGCTGGCCGTTGGGCGAACCGGCCGTGCTTTGCACAAAGGCCACGGCCGAGCCGGCCGGCGCCGTGGGTGCCCCAAAGGCGCTGCCATTCACGGCAATGCCCGAGCGGGTATTAAACGACCAGGGCGCCGCCGTGGGGTTGTAGCCGTAGTTGCCGTTGCTCATGCCGCTGAAGGTTTCGAAGCTGGCATTGCCCACTGCGCCGGCCATCACCATGTTGTCCGACACGCGCACGATTTCCAGCTGGTCCACGAAAGCCGTTACGTCGGGGCTGGTGTTGCCCGTGCCCTGAATGGTGAGCACAGGGTTGGCCGCATTGGCCGCCAGCGGCATAGCCAGCAGCAACCCCAGGGCGTATTGCAGCCAGGGGCGTCTCCGCGATAGGCTCTTTCTTGTTGCAGATGGTGTAATCATTTGTAACATAGTAAAATGAGATGAAGTAAGGTGAGAAAAAAGGCAGTTGATGTTCGAGGACGAATATAGTAGAAATAGGAAGGTGAAAAGTAGCTGCGCGCAACGATGTTTTCCGCTTGCGGGCCAGAGGCTGGAAGCGCGCTTCAACAGAAGCGCTTCCCTGGCAAGCCAGCAGGATATATAGCCGCAGTATTCAGCTTGTCAAAAAAAAAGCCACCCCAAAGGGCGGCCTTTCTAGTGAAGCTATTCAGGAGTTATCAACACATTCTACTGGACACAACGCTTTATTGGTCGTCCTGCTGAATATGCTGCGCATCAGGCAGCGCTGAGGCGTGTAGCCCGCAAAATTCGTGGGTCAGGCAAACGGCTCGGCTATGTCCTCATACTTCAGGCCGTGGCGCTCGGCCGACTCGCGCAGCAGCTGTTGCTGCCAGGGGCGCAGGGCCGCGCCGGCGCCCTGCTCGATGATGTCGGCAATGAGGCGGTTGCTGAGCACCATGTTGGACATCACCGCGCCGTGGTCGGTGGCAAGGTGGCCTTTCAGGGCCATGAGCAGGCTTTCGCGGGCATCGGCGCGGGCCGCGGCCGGGCCGCTGAGGCGACGCCGGAAAGGGAAGCGGCGCTGGTCGGGCGGCAGGGGCGTTTCGGGCTCCAGCTCGGCGTGGGCCAGGTTGAGCAGCTGCTCGGCAAAGGGCGGGCGCTTCAGCTCGGGGTGCAGGCCGTTGGCGGCGCGCAGCTGGGCCACGGTTTTGATGGGCTGCCGCACCAGCTCGGCCAGCTTGTCGTTGCTGAGCACGTGGTAGGGCGGGCGGTCGAGGCGGCGGGCCACCATGTCGCGCAGCTTGTACAGCTCGCGGTACAAGGGCATTTCCTGGGGCGTGATTTTGTACTTGGCCGCGTTGCGGGCCCAGGGACGCTGGTCGTCGCGGCCGTAGCGCACGTCTTCCAGCGCCGCGTTTTCTTCCATGGCCCACTGCACCCGGTTCAGCTCGGCCAGGCGGGCCGTGAGCTTGTCGGTGAGCTCGAAGAGGTAGAGCACGTCGTTGGCGGCGTACTCTTTCTGGGCCTCGGTGAGGGGGCGCTTCAGCCAGTTCGATTTCTGCTCGCCTTTATCAACCTCAAAGCCCATCTCGGCCTGAATGAGGCGGCCCAGGGAAATGTTGTTGTCTTCGGCAGCCAGCAGGGTAAACTGCACGCTGGTATCCACGATGTTGCGGCAGTGCACGTCGAACAGCTCGTCGAGCAGCAGGATGTCGGACTTGCAGGAGTGAAACACCTTGGCCACGGCCGGGTCGCGCAGCACCACAAACAGCGGCTCCAGCCCGGCCGCCATGTCGGGCAGCTCCAGCGGGTCGATGAGATAGGCTTCCTGGCCGTCAAACACCTGAATCAAGGCCAGGTGGCGGCCATAGCGGTGGCGCATGTCATCAAATTCGAGGTCGATGGCAATGCGGGGCAGGGTGGCGAAGTGCGCGGCGGCTTGGGCAATGCCCTCGGCCGTAGTCAGGTAATGAATGGTTGGCTTCATGCAGCTGTAAAGGTAGCAGGGCCTGCAATGTTGCGGCGCCTTCGGCCCGGAAAACCTTTTTACCTCGCCAGGGGCAGGCTACGCTTCACCGCCTTTCTATTCCGCTTCACCGTTGTTCTGCTATACTGCGCTCTTAGCAGCGGGCAATTTTGAGTTATCAACTCAAACACCTGCTGTATGAAGACTACGTTTTCCTTTTCCGTACCCCTGCGCGCCGGCATCATCCTGCTGCTGGTTTTGCTGATGCACCTGGCCGGCTTTGCCCAGGGCCTGCCCACGCAGGTTGTGCGTGGCACCGTGCTCGATGCCGCCGCCAAGGCGCCCGTTATTGGCGCCACCGTGGTGGTGGTGGGCGTGGAGCCCGCCCTGGGCGCCACCTCCGACGTCGACGGCCGCTTCCGCCTGGCCGGCGTGCCCGTGGGCCGCGTCAAGCTGCGCATCAGCAGCATCGGCTACGAAGACTTATTCCTGAACGAAGTGACCGTGACGGCCGGCAAGGAAGTGGTGCTGGAGCTGGCCCTGACCGAGCGCCTGACCAAGCTCGACGAGGTGCAGGTGGTGTACAAGCGCAGCGAAGACCGCACCGTGGCCAACAACGAGATGGCCAGCGTGTCGGCCCGCCCGTTCTCGCCCATCGAGGCCAACCGCTACGCCGGCTCCCTCGGCGACCCGGCCCGTATGGCCCAGAACTTCGCCGGCGTGGGCAGCGCCAACGACACCCGCAACGACATCGTGGTGCGCGGCAACTCGCCGGCCTCCCTGCTCTGGCGCCTCGACGGGGTGAACATTCCCAACCCCAACCACTTCGGCTCCCAGGGCACCACGGGCGGCCCGGTGAGCATGCTCAACAACAACCTGCTGGCCAAGTCCGACTTCCTCACCGGTGCCTTCCCCGGCGAGTACGCCAACGCCCTGGGCTCGGTGTTCGACCTGCGCCTGCGCAAGGGCAACGACGAAAAGCGCGAGTTTCTGGGCCAGCTGGGCTTCAACGGCATCGAGCTGGGCGCCGAAGGGCCTTACAGTAAGAATTCCAAGGCCTCTTACCTGGTCAACTACCGCTATTCTATCTTTTCGCTGCTGAAAGCCGTGGGCTATGAAATTGCCGGCACGCCCAGCTACCAGGACTTCACCTTTAAAACCGACCTGCCCGTAGGCCAGCGCGGTACCCTGAGCGTGTGGGCACTGGGCGGGCTTAGCCACATCAAGTTCTTTGGTGCCGACATCGATTCCACCAAAGCCGATGTGTACGGCGACGAAAACCAGAACTCCCGCGTGCGCTACACTACCGGCATCGGGGCGGCCAGCTACGAGCACCGCTTCACCGACCGCACCGTGGGCAAGCTCACCCTGTCGGGCTCCCGCACCGTGCAGGACTACGGGCAGGATACCATTCTCTACCGCAGCGGCCGCAACATCCTGGCGGAGATTGAAAACTATAAGGCCGACTTCACCCAGGAAAAGCTTTCGGCCAACCTGTCGGTAACCCACAAGCTCAGCGCCCGCGACAAAGTCTCGGCCGGCCTCATCATCGACCTGATTCAGTACAGCTACTACAGCGCGATGCTCTACCCCCGGGTGGTAACTGAGCGCAAGGCCAGCGGCAACACGGCTTTCTCCCAGCTCTACGCCCAGTGGAAGCACCGCTTCACCGACCAGCTCACCCTGAACACCGGCTTGAGTGCCTCCCGCTTCGAGCTGAATGGCAGCACCGTGGTGGAGCCCCGCGTGGGCCTGCAGTACCAGGCCTCGCCCGCCAGCAGCATCAGCCTGGCCTACGGCCTGCACAGCAGTCTGCAGCCCCTGCTGGTGTACTTCTACCAAGCGCGGCAGGACGACGGCCGCTACCTGGAAAGCAACCGCGACCTGGGCTTTACCCGCAGCCACCACTTGGTGCTGGCCTACGACCGGCAGCTGAGCGACAACCTGCGTCTGCGAGCGGAAGCCTACTACCAGTCGCTGTTCGATGCCCCCGTGGAGCGCACGCCCAGCTACTTCTCCATGCTTACCGAGGGCACCGACTTCGCGCCCACCAACAAGGGCAACCTCGTGAATGAGGGCACCGGCCGCAACTACGGAATCGAGCTGACCCTGGAGCGGGCCTTCTCCCGGGGCTATTACTTCCTGCTTACCACCTCCCTGTTCGAGTCGAAGTACAAAGGCTCCGATGGTGTGGAGCGCAACACGCCCTTCAATACCGGTTTCGTAGCCAATGCCCTGGTAGGAAAGGAGTTCAAGCTGGGTCGTAAAGACAACACCTTCACCGTAAGCCTGAAGGCGGCCACCACCGGGGGGCGCTACACCACGCCCATCGACTACGAGGCATCCGGCGCCCTCCGCTCGGCCGTGTACCGCTACGACCAGGCCTTCAGCCAGCAGCAAACCCAGTACTTCCGGGCCGATGTGAAGCTGGGCTATAAGGTGAACCGCGCCCGCCTCACCCACGAAATTGCCATCGACCTGCAGAACGTCACCAACAACCGCAACATCTTTCAGCAGGCCTACAACCCCCGCACCAACAAAATCGGCACCGCCTACCAGCAAGGCTTCCTGCCCGTGCCATTCTACCGGCTCACGTTTTGATGTGCTGATTGTTTGGTGTGCTGATGAGCAAAGGCGTGTCATTGCGAGCACAGCGAAGCAATCCGTCCTCTCTGCGCGACCAACCAGGTAATGTGAAAAGCCCCACCGCCTGCTTCGGCGATGGGGCTTTTTTATGTCTGGGCTTACCTGATTTCTGAGAGCTAGAGGAAGGTTTGCCGCGCTCCGCGTTGCTCCGCTCGCAATGACACGCCTTTGCTCATCAGCACATCATTTATCCCCAATCAGCACCTGGGGCCCGTTCCCGCGGCCGTTCATAATAATTACCTTGGCGTTTTCGGAGGTGGCAATGGCCTGGTTGGCTTTGATGGTCTCGTACTGCAGGAGCTTGTCGCTGAGCTCGGCGTTGATGATGCGCTGGTAGTCGGCAATGCCCTGGGCCTCGACGCGCTTGCGCTCGGCTTCCTGGCGCTCCTTCTGCACCACAAACTGCATTTTCTGGGCTTCCTGCTCGGCGGAGATTTTGCTTTCGATGCTGCGCTTCACCGACTCGGGCAGCTGAATGTTGCGAATCAGAAGCTGGTCGAGCTGCAGGCCGGCGTTGCGGAAGTCCTTTTCGATAGCAGCCAGAATGCGGGTCTGAAACTCCTCGCGCCGCGTCGAGTACAGGGCCACCGCGTCGTAGTACACGGCATTGTCGCGGATGCGGGTGCGGGAAATGGCCCGCACAATCTTGTCCTGGTAGTCTTCGCCGATGGTAGAGAGAATTTTGGGCGTCTGGCTGGCTACCACGTGGTACAGCACCGTCAGGTCGATAACCACCTCCAGCCCGTCGGCCGACAGCACCCGGATGGCGTCGTCGCCGGCCTGCTGCCCCTCAGAATGCTGCGCCGACATGGTATAGTTCTGGGTGCGGGTGTCGAAGCGCGTGATGTCGACCAGGGGATTCACCACGTTCAGCCCGGGCTGCAGAATGCGGGGCTCCACCTTGCCAAACAGCGTTTGTACGCCCACCTGCCCGGCCCCAATCTGCACCACGGTGCTGAGGGCAATGCCCAGCCCAATGAACACCAGGCCCAGGCCCAGCAGCGCCCCGCGCAGCCGAACCAGGCCTTCGGAAAACCGGCCAGCGTTCAGGCCCAGCATCAGTAGAATAAAACCAAGGACTGCAAGTAGCATGGGAAGAGTAATTAAAAATTATGAATTAAAAATTGAAAATGAACTGAAGCTTGGCTTCAAGTTATAGCCTGATGGTGAGCAAAGAAGAATAACTCATAACTCATAACTCCCCTCTAATCCTCCTCCTCTTCGTCCTCAGTGAAGTCCAGCGTGCGGGCCAGGTCTACGGCGTCGAGGGCCACTTCTTCGAGTAATTGGGGGGCATCGGCATCCAGGGTGCGGCCGAACAGGTTGAGCAGCTCTTCGCCCTGCTCGTTCACGTAAAGGTTGCTGTAGAGCTGGTCAAACAGCTTGGCATCGCGGCTGATGATGCGGTCGATGTCCTCGGGCGAGCGGCCCTCGTTGAGGGCGCGGTGCAGCACGGCCAGCACCTGCCGGCTTTCGTGGTGGTCGCCGAGGTCGGCCAGCAGCTTGAGCAGGCCCATGGCCAGGCCCAGTCGTACCTGCTCGAAGCGGAAAGGCTGCTCATTCCGTGGCGCCTTTCGAAACGCGTCATAGGCCTGCAGCGCGGCTGGCGTGAGGTAGTAGCGCACGTCGTTGGGCGCGTGAAAGGCAATGTGCAGGAGCTGCTCGTAAGGCGACATGAGGAAGAGGGGGAGTAAATGCGAGGCACGATTGGGCTGCCACTGCCACCCAGGGATGACTTTTGGCGTAAGCCGGATAGCCAAAAGTACAACGCCCCCCCAAGCCGGGGCCTTCTTTCACTTCCATCTTCCGATTTCCGATGACGCACAAATCAAAATGGCTGCTCTTTGCCCCGGCCGGGCTGGTACTGGTAGGCGCTGGCGCCAGCATGCTGCCCTGGGCGGGCGGCCTCAAAGAAAAAGGGCGCCCGGCGCCCGAGTGGGTAGCAGCCGGCACGCTGGCCCTGGCCGTATTCAATGCCGGCCTGAGCATTTTTGGGCGCGGGGTAGTTGAAAAGGTGCTGCACGAGCTGCGCGAAAAGCCCCAGCCAGCCACCATGCCCACGCAGCTCGACCGCCTCAGGCTTCCTGCCTGAGGCGCTGGGCCTCGTCGTCTTCCAGGTCGTTGAGCTCGATGTTGAGGGCGTCGACGGAAATCTGAATCTCAACCAGCGCCATGCCCAGCGACACCAGCAGGAGCAGCAGGCTGGCCCCGAACAACACCTTGCCGGCTGTGAGCAGCCCGGCGTACAGCAGAAACATGGTGAGCACGCAGCCAAACATGCTGGCAATGCCCACGGCCTGCATGTTGCGCACGATGAGCAGGCGGCGGCGCAGGTTCTGAATCTGCCGCATCAGGTGCTCGCGGTGGGTGTCGACGTACAGCGACTTCAGGCTGCGCACCCGGTTGGCCAGGGTCATAAACCGGTTGGTGTAGGCCAGCAGCAGCAGCGACAGCGCGGGAAAGAGCAGGGCAGGGGTAGTAAGGGTTATTTCCATTGGCCGTTACGCCAGTATTGCGTAGTAAGTAGTGGGAAAAGATGCCAGGCAGTGCCGGACATACTTACAATCGGTACAACAAAAAAGCCCCGTCCGGGTGAGACGGGGCTTTTGGCTGGAAATGGAAAGGGGTATTAGTCGGCTACGTCCTTGGCTTTCTCGGCTACCTTGTTGGAGCCTTTCTGCACGACGTTCTTGGTTTTCTTAAACCCTTTTTTAGCGACGCTGCCGGTTTTCTGAGCGCCGCTCTTCACCGCATGGCCGGTTTTGTGGGTTACGTCTTTGCCGACTTCCTTGCCGGCGTGAATCACCTCGCCGGTGTTGGTGCGGCCGGTTTTGGTCGATACCTCGGCCCCGTTGGCATCCACGGTTTTGGTGCGAACCGTGCCATTGGCGCGTACGTTGGTTTCGGTTTTGGCCGTGGCCGGGTCAACGGGCGACTTAGTAGTAGTCTGTGCGCTGGCAGCCGTGGCAGCAAAGGCGAAGCAGGCGAGCAGCAGGGTTATCTTTTTCATGTGAATGGCGGAATGGAAAGGAGGAATGCCGCCTTATACGCAGGCCTCCAGTCCGGGTTCAACCGGCTTCAGGGCAGCAGCAAGGAGCTGTCGCCGTAGCTAAGGAAGCGGTAGCCCTGGGCCAGGGCGTGCTCGTACACCTGCCGCCAGTGCTCACCTATCAGGGCGGCCACCAGCAGGAGCAGGGTGCTTTCCGGCTGGTGGAAGTTCGTTATCAGCCCCTGCACGATGCGGAAGCGGTAGCCCGGCGCAATCAGCAGCTGCGTGGTAGCCCGCAGCTCCCCGTCGGTGTACTGCTCCATGTAAGCCAGCAGGGCCTGCAGGGCAGCTGCAACGGCTACTTCGGCTCCCTCTTCGTAGGGCTGCCACTGGCCTACGTGTAAGGCCGCATCCGGCGGCGTACTGCCACGGCCGGCTGCGCGCACCAGCCCGGCGCCCAGCCAGTACAGGCTTTCGAGGGTGCGCATGCTGGTAGTGCCCACGGCAATAACCGGCTGGCCGGCCTGGGCCTGCAGCTGCCGGATTAGCCCGGCCGACACTACGAAAGGCTCGCCGTGCATGGCGTGCCCGGCCATCTGCCCGGCCTTTACCGGCTGGAAGGTGCCCGCGCCCACGTGCAGCGTCACCTGGGCCGTGCCGAAGCCCTGCTGCCGGAGCTGCTCCAGGATTTCCGGGGTGAAGTGCAGCCCGGCGGTGGGGGCCGCCACGGCGCCCTCGTGGGCGGCATACACGGTCTGGTAGCGTACGGCATCCACGTCGGTATCGGCCCGGTTGAGGTAGGGCGGCAGGGGCAGGTGGCCAGCGCCGCGCAGCACCTCGGCAAAGGGCAGCTCGCCGGGCTGCCAGCTGAAGCGAACAAGGGAGAAACCGTCGCCGGCTTCCAGGCGCTCGGCCTGCAGGGTGGCCGGCTGGCCATTGGCTTCAAACTCCAGCAGCACCGGCCCGCTTTTCCAGCGCTTGCCGTTGCCCACCAGGCATTTCCACACGCATTCACCGGTTTGCTGCATGGCCGGCTCAATGGCCCGGTGCGGGGCAACGGGCTCCAGGCAAAACAGCTCTACCTGTCCACCCGAGGGCCGCCGGGCAAACAGCCGCGCCCGCACCACGCGGGTGTCGTTGAACACCAGCAGACTGCCCGCCGGCAGCTCAGCCGGCAGGTCGCGAAACTGCCGGTCCTGGATACGGCCGCTGCGGCTCAGCAGCAGGCGGCTGCCGCCACGGTCGGGCAGGGGCTCCGGCGCGATGCGCTCGGCGGGTAGGGCATAGGTAAAATCCTGAATGGAAAGCTGGCGCGGGTCGGTACTCATCGCCGCAAAGGTCGGGTGCAGGAAGTAGTAAATAAAAGCTACGTGTCATTGCGAGGCGAAGCCGAAGCAAACGCAGCTCGGCGTAGCCAATCCGTCCTCTAGCATGCAGTCGCCTTAAGTTGTGACACATGAAAAAGCCCCAATGCCAGACCTGGCGTTGGGGCTTTTTACATTAGAGGGTTGGTCGCTGAGAACAGGACGGCTTGCCACGGGCTGCGCCCTCGCAATGACACGTTGCTTCTCCTCACTCCTTCCGCTTAAACAGCAGCAGGTGCTGCTGGGGCAGGGTGCCCACGGTTTGCACCAGCTCCAGGCCGGCGGCGGCCATTTCCTTCTGGGCCTGCTCCACGCTCATTTTGTGGATGCGCTTGATGGGCACGTTCACGTCTTCGGCGCGGTACTCTACCAGGGCCAGGCGGCCGGTGCCGGGGCGCAGGGCCTTGCGAATGGCGCGGGCCATTTCGCGGGGATGGTCAAACTCGTGGTAGGCATCCACGATGAGCACCAGGTCGAGGCTGTCGGCCGGCAGGTGGGGGTCGGTGGTGGTGCCGAGCACGGGCACCACGTTGCTGATTTTGCGCCGGACTTTGTTCTCGTTGATGGCCGCCAGCATCTCGGGCTGGATGTCGACGGCCAGCACCTGGCCCTTGGGCACTTTTCTGGCCAGCTGAAAGGTGAAAAAGCCGGTGCCGGCGCCAATGTCGGCCACCACGTCGGTAGGCTTCAGCTGGAGCTCGTTGAGCAGTAAGTCGGTGCCTTCTTCCTGGCGACGGCCGTGCCGCTCCAGCCACTCGGCACCCTCGTGGCCCATGACGTGGGCAATCTGGCGGCCCATGTAGTACTTGCCAATGCCGTTGGGGTCGCGCGGGGCGGCCAGCTCATAGCCGCTGGTGTCGCGCTCCACAAGTTGCTGCAGGCGGGCTTGCGATAAGCTCGACGGATGGGTCTCGGCGGGCAGCTGGGTACAGCCCCAGGTAGCGCAGCCGGCTCCCACGCAGCTTACAAGCACGGTTTTCCAGGTCCGAAAAGCAGTATTCATACAAGTCGCAATTACGCACATCTGCAGGTGTCAACAGCAAATTTCGGTCCGGCGTTCAGTGCCGGGTCTCGCGGCGGGGCCGCAATTGGGCCGGCAGCGGCGCCAAGAAAAAAGCAGGCTGCCCTTCTACTATTTTGGGCTTAATGCCGTAGAAGAGGCTATTCTTACTTTTTTCTTTTTTCCATCTCACGATGAAAAACATCTTTTCTCCTCTCTATTCGCTGGTAGCGGCCGTTGCCTGTGCCCTTACTCTGGGAAGCTGCAGCCGGGCCGAGTATGCCATGCTGCCGCAGTCGTCGTCTTACCTGGGCGCCCACCGGGCCGTAGCCGCAGCACCGGCTGCCTCACCGGAAGCTGCCACTCCTGCACTCGTAGCAACCCCCGAAGCGGTTGCCTCTGCTGCTTCCGCCCCGGCGCCCACCGCGGCTCCAGCCAAATCCAAGGCTCCGTTGGCTACGAAGGCTGTCGAAAACAACGGGCAGGCCCACGAGCAAGCCCTAGCGGCTGCGCTGCCCGCGGCGGCTACCGGCTCCCAGCTTGCGGAGCCGGTTAAGCTGACCCGCGTGCAGAAGTTTGCTGCCAGCAAGGCCATGCGCACCCTAAGCAAAACCATGGGCGTGACGCAGTTCAAGGAAAAGCTGGATGTGGCCAAGACGGAGAAAATCAGCGGCAACCTGCGCACGGGTATTGTGTTGCTGCTCATTGCCCTGATTGTGTCCTTGTTCAGCAAGGTGAATAGCATCTTTGGCCTTATTGGCACCATCATCGCCATTATCGGCCTGGTGTTCATCGTGCTCTGGCTGCTGGATAATATTTAAGCCCGCAGCACTTTCAGCAAAAAGCCCCGGCTGCTCTGCGCAGCCGGGGCTTTTTTATTTACTATTTCAATCTATGCAGTGTTTTTCCGGGCTAGTTCGGGCAGCTATTTCCCGTCCAGCCGGCGCTGGCGCTATAGGTAACCATGCAGCAGCCATTGGCTATTACATAGTTCCTCACGCAGCTGGCGAAGCCAACCCCGGGGTTCTGACCGCCGGAGCATACCACTTTCTCCTGGCTTCCGGGCTCCTTAATCAGCGCAAAAAGGTAACCTCCTTCTGCTTTTGAAATCCGAAGACTGGTTTTTTCATCTACCATTCCTTTAGTCGTCTCATATACTAGCTCGTAGTCCTTCTCCGAAGTTGCCTCCGCCTGACCCGCCTGGCCGGCGGTTTGCGTGAGGTCCTTAATCTGTTCTTTCTTTTCACAGCTGGCACTGATGCCACCCAGCAGTAGCACCGCCAGGGCCAGTGGTAAACTGAGACGGGAAGTTTGGTTTTTCATGTTAAAAAGTAACTAGTAGTCTATTGCCTAGTCTGTTTGATATGTTTTCGGCTTTCCACAAAATTCTATTCATAGGGGAGAGCAGCCCGGCATAAGCTCATGATGCAGTAGTTGGTTAAGTGCCGGTCGAAATTAGGATTTTGTTTTATAAATGAATAGTTAATCTGCCGCTATGCTTATAGCCAGGCCGGCATGCTGAATTGCGACCTTATACCCTTGTAAACAAGGGAAACAATATTGCCAGCGCCGGCGCTCAGTCAATAACAAGCCTGACAACTAACAACTGACAACTAACAACTAAAAGCTACATTGGGTCTACATCGGCCACGAAGCGGGCCTGCTTGAACTCCTTCTGGTCTTTGCAGGCGTCGATGGCGTCGAGAATCTGCTGCTTGGCGTGCTTGAGCACGGTGTGGGCGCGGTCGAGCTTGATGGTGATTTCCTGGATGAAGAAGTTGCGGATGCGAAAGATGTAGGGCGCCTCGGGCCCCAGCACGGCCGTGCGGCCCAGGCGCTCCACCAGCTCCTGGGTGAGGAAGATGGCCGCCTGCTCGCACAGGCCCTGCTCCATGTGCTTCACCGTCATCTTGATAACGCGCATAAACGGCGGGTAGCCGTGCTCGCGGCGCTGCATGATTTCGTAGTTGTAGAACTCCAGGTAGTCGTTGCGAATCACCTTGTCGAAGATGACCTGCTGGGGGTCGGCCGTCTGAATCAGCACCTTGCCTTTTTTGCCCTTGCGCCCGGCCCGGCCGCTCACCTGCACAAACATCTGGTAGGCCCGCTCGTGGGCCCGGAAGTCGGGGTAATGAATGATGGAGTCGGCGTTGATGATGCCCACCAGGCTCACGTTGGCAAAGTCCAGGCCCTTGGTCACCATCTGGGTGCCCACCAGCACGTTGGTGTTCTGCTTTTCGAAGTCGCCGATAATCTGCTGGTAGGCATTCTTGGCGCGGGTGGTGTCGAGGTCCATGCGCTGCACGTTGGCCTGGGGCAGCATAATTTTCAGGTCGTCCTCAATCTTCTCGGTGCCGAAGCCCACGGTTTTCACGGCCCGGGAGCCGCAGCAGGGGCACTTGCTCACCATGGGGTCGTGGTAGCCGCAGTAGTGGCAGCGCAGCTCGTGGCTGTGCTTGTGGTAGCTCAAACTCACGGCGCAGTTGGTACACTTGGGTATCCAGCCGCAGTCCTGGCAGGCCACCACGGGCGCGTAGCCGCGGCGGTTCTGAAACAGAATCACCTGCTCCTTAGCACCCAGCTTGCGCTCAATCTCGCCCAGCAGCTCGGCCGAGAAGTGGTTGTGCATGGTTTTGGCCTCGCGCTGCTTGCGGGTGTCAATCAGCTCAATCTCGGGCATGCCGGCCTCGCCGAAGCGCTTGGTGAGGCTCACCAGGCCGTAGCGGCCCTGCTGGGCCTGGTAGTAGGTTTCGACGGCCGGCGTGGCGGAGCCCAGCAGGGTTTTGGCCCCCTGGAAGTTGCCCATCATCAGGGCCACCTCGCGGGCGTTGTAGCGCGGGGCGGGGTCGTACTGCTTGTAGCTCGACTCATGCTCCTCGTCCACGATGATGAGCGAGAGGTCATCAAAGGGCAGGAACACGGCCGAGCGCACGCCAATCACCACCTGGAAGCGGCCCGAAAGCACGCCGTTCCACACTTCCACCCGCTCGTTGTCGGAGAACTTGGAGTGGTACACGCCCAGGCGCGAGCCGAACACGCGCAGCAGTCGCGTCACAATCTGGGCGGTGAGGGCAATTTCCGGCAGCAGGTACAGCACCTGCCCGCCACCCTCCAGGGCCTTGCGAATCAGGTCGATGTAGATTTCCGTCTTGCCCGCCCCGGTCACGCCGTGCAGCAGCACGATGTCCTTTTCGCCGAAGTGGTTCAGGATTTCGTCGCGGGCGGCGGTCTGGGCCTCGCTCAGGGTGAAGTGCAACTGGGCCGTGGGCTCGTCTTCCAGCGGAAAGCGCGACACAATCTGGTCGAACTGCTCCAGCACGCCATTCTTAATCAGGGTGTTCACCGCCGAGGGCGAGAGGTGGGGGCTGCTGGTGAGGGCTGCCTTTTCCATGCCGGCGTGGTTGGCGTGCTCGTTCTGGTACACGGGCACGCGCTGCAGGTACTTCATCAGCACGTCCAGCTGCTTGGGCTTGCTGGTGAGGGTATTGAACAGCATCTCCAGCGAGGCCTCGTTTACAAAATGGTGGGCCAGGCGCACCTTCTTCAGCACCTTGGGCGAGTACTTGTCGGCGGTGTGCTCAAACAGGAAAATGGCCTCCTTGTGCATCAACGACTTGATGACCTTGTGGAAGGAGGCAACGCCCAGCAGCTCGCCCACCTCGGTAAAAGTGAGGGCCTTGCTTTCTTCCAGGGTGCCCAGCGCGTCGAGAATCTGCTCTTCCTGAGCGGTAAGCGGGTACTCGTTTTCCTCCCGCGAAAACGCCGGGTGCAGCTGAATGCGCGACTCCGAGCTGAGCTTGAGCGCCGAAGGCAGGGCCGCGTTGATGACCTCGCCCAGCGTGCACATGTAGTAGTCGGCCATCCAGCGGAACAGCTTGAGCTGGGGCTGGGTCACCACGGGCGCGTCGTCGATGAATTCGAGGATGTACTTGGCCTGGTAGTCTTTGGGCGCCTGCTCGTGCACGGCGGCCACGATGCAGCTCAGCGTTTTCTTGGCCCCGAACTGCACAATGACGCGCCCGCCAATCACCACGTTGTCGTTCAGCTCATAGGGCACGCGGTAAGTATAGAGCCGCGGCAGGGGCAGGGGCAGGATAACATCGGCAAATAGCGTCACCCGGTCGGCAGCCGAAGCCGGGGCGGGCGAGGTAAAATCTAGGGCGAGGCTCAAAACTATGGATAGGGTAGGGGGCGAATAGTAAAGATAGAAAGAAGCTAGCGGCGCTTGGCCACAAGCGCTACACAGCTGGCGTTAACCTGCAAGTAGTGAATTGCCTGCACGCAGAAGTAGCGCCGCGCCCGCTGGCCTAGGCAAAGCACAGCAGGGGCAAGGCATCAGCTGCGCTGTATACAGGGGCCATACACGCTTGATTACGACATACATAAATGGCCGTGCGCTCATGGGAAGGCAGGCGGTGCAGGCGCAGCAGAGGCAGCGAGCTGCCGGCCTCTGTACCAGCCAGCACGGCGTCGTGCAGAAAATGGCGGCTCAGAGCTTCCCGGTACTCGTCGGCGTCGGGCCCGACAATGGCTATTTCGGGCCCGGGCCGAAGCAGGGCCGCATACAGCGAAGCCCAGTTGCTGAGGTGCTGGGGCTCCTGCACTACCAGGGGCCGCACCTGCGTAAGCATGGCGGCTGCCAGCTCGGTATAGGCAGCGGTTTCAAGGTGGCGGCCCAGGCGGTGCAGGTTGTGCGCCATTACCGAGTTGGAAGCGGATATAACGTTGTCAAACAGCTCCTTCTTACGGGCAATAAGGGCCTCGGCGCTGCTGTCGGTAAAGTAGAACTGCTTTTCGGCCGGGTCAAAAAAATGATTCAGCACGTACTCCGTCAGCCCTTCGGCCTCGTGCAGCCATTCTTCCGCAAAGCCGATTTCGTACAGGCTGATGTAGGCCTGAATTACCAGGGCATAGTCTTCCAGAAAGCCGGGAATACTGGCTTTGCCCCCTTTGGTGGTTCGGAACAGCCGCTCGCCATCCCGCAGCGTTTGCTGGATATAGCGGGCGTTGCGGTGGGCCATCACCAGAAACTCGGGCTCGGCAAAGGCGCGGTAGGCGTCGCAGAGGCCCTGCAGCACCAGGGCGTTCCAGCCGGCCAGCACTTTGCTGTCGAGGCCCGGGCGCACGCGGTAGGCGCGGGCCGCCATTATTTTCTGCTTCCAGCCCTGCACCAGCTCCGCTACCAGGCCCGGCGTCAGCTGATGCGCGGCGGCAAAGTCGGCATCGCTGAGGCGGCGGTGCAGAATGTTGCGCCCGTGCTCCCAGTTGCCCAGGGCTGTGCAGTTGTAGTAAGCGGAGAACAGCGGCTCCTCATCGCCCAGAATCTGCTGCAGCTCTTCGCGGGTGAAAACGTAGTACTTGCCTTCCTCGCCTTCGCTATCGGCGTCGAGCGACGAGAAGAAGCCGCCTTCGGCATTCATCAGCTCCAGGCGGATAAACTCCACCGTGTCGTACACCACTTCCCGAAACAGCTCCTCGCCCGTCACCTGAAAAGCTTCGCTGTACAGGCTCAGCAGCTGCCCGTTGTCGTACAGCATCTTCTCGAAGTGGGGGGCCAGCCACTTCTCGTCGGTTGAATAGCGGGCAAAGCCGCCGTGCACCTGGTCGTATATGCCGCCCCAGGCCATTTCCCGCAGGGTCAGCACCACTTGGCTCAGCATTGCCTCACTGCCGCTGATGGCGTGGCAGCGCAGCAGAAAGCGCCACACGCTGGGCATAGGAAACTTGGGCACCCGGTCCATACCCCCGTGCTGCGGGTCCAGCTTGGCCGCCAGGTTGGCCGCCAGCGTCTGGAACTCGGCATCGCTCACCCCGGCGGGTTGATTCTGCACTGAAAAGGCTTCCATGCTGGCCCGTGCTTCCGCTACCTGCTTAGCGCCGTATTTTTCCAGCTCACTGCTGCCGATAACCCGGGCAAACCGCTCGGCCGACTGCTCCAGCTCCTGCCGGTGCTCGCCGTTGTAGGCCTGCCCGATGTTGGCCAGCAGCTGCTGCCAATTGCCTTTAGAGAAGTACGTTCCCCCGTAGAAAGGCTTAGCCGCAGGGGTCAGAAACACGTTCAGGGGCCAGCCGCCCTGTACCCCCATGGCATGCAGGGCATCGAGGTAAATCTGGTCTACATCGGGCCGCTCCTCGCGGTCTACCTTAATGCACACAAAGTGCTGGTTCATTACGCGGGCCACCCCGGCATCTTCAAACGACTCGCGCTCCATCACGTGGCACCAGTGGCAGGCGGCATAGCCGATGCTGACCAGAATGGGCTTCTGCTCGGCCTGGGCCTTCTGCAGCGCCTCCGGCCCCCAGGGATACCAGTCCACGGGGTTGTGCATGTGCTGGCGCAGGTAGGGGCTGGATTCCTGCGCCAAGCGGTTGGTAAACTCCGAAGCATTGCCCATAAAAAGTGCTGTTCAAGTAGAAGACGCCCTAAAGCAACAAACCCGGCTTCAAAGCCGGGTTTGTTGTAGTCTGTTTATTCCTTTTTGGTTGCACCCCGGCCGCCTCTGGACCGCGCCTTGGGCTTGGCCGCGGCTGGCTCAGCAGCTGGAGCTGGCTCGGTCGGGGCGGCTGGCGCTGCTTTCGCCGGTTTTCGGCGCGCCTTGGGGGCGGGGGCTTCCACCGGAGCAGCTGGAGCCGCTGGTGCTTCGGCGGCGGGCGGTACTACCGGGGCCGCCACCTTGCCCTTGCCCCGCTTGGGAGCTGGCTTGGGTACCTCGGCTGCCGCGGCTTCTGCAGGGGGCAGCACAGGGGCCGGAGCGGGCTCCGCCGCCGGCTCCTGGTAGAGGGCCTTGCGCTTGGGGCCTTTGCCCTTGCCTTTGGCAGCGGCTGGTGCCGCTGGCTGCTCCAGAGCTTCCGCTACTGGCGTCACAGGCTCAGTTGTCGGACTATCCGTACCTGGCAGGGGCAGTGACTGGTCGGGAGCCGCGGCCTTACCCGATTTTTTGCTCCGGCTTTTCTTCGACGGAACCGGGCTTGCGGCCAGCTCCGCAGCCGCTTCAGGCTGCGGCAGCACCGGCAGCACGGGAGCGGTGGGCGTGGCCACTACCTCCGGCAGCTCGGGCAGCTCGGCCTGGCCCTGCAGGGGCAGCGGTGCCGGGGGCGCGTCCACTACCCGCGGTGCCCGACGGCTGCCGCGCTTAACGGGTGTCGACTTGGTAATGACAGAGGACTTCTTCCCTTTACGCTCTTCCGGACGGAGCGCGGGCGCTGGCTCGGGCAGGGGTTCCACCACCTGTTCCACGGGGGCAACTGCCGGAGTCTCGGGCAACACCACTGCTGGCGTGTTTTCCCCGGCCGTGGCCGGTTCGCTTAGCGGCGCTGCCGGGGTGGGCGTGGAGGCTGGCAGCGCGGGCGTAGTCGCGGTGTCGGCTGTGGCATTTTCGGTGAAGTCAGCCGGCAATTCCTGCCCAGCGGTGGCTTGGCCTTCGGCTTCCGCCGCCAGCCGGGCCGCGTGCTTGCGGGCGGTGCGCTTGGCCCCACCGCGGGAGCGGCGCTTTTTCTTCTTCCCCGGCTCCTGTGCCGGGGCGGGGTCCAGGGTAGCTGTGGCCGCTGTTTCGGAGCTAAGGCCCAGAACTTCCGTAGCGGAAGCATATTCCTCCGCCACATCCAGGTCTGCTTGCTCGTCCACAGGAGCAGGCATGGCTTCTGCCGGCTCGGGCACAGGGGCCGCTTCCTGGCGGGACGGCCGCTCGGGGCGCCGCTCGTCGCGGCCACGGCGGTCGCGCTCGGCCCGCTGCCGGCGGAACTCTTCCGGCGACAAACGCCCGGGGCGACTATCGGCCGGGGCCGGGCTGGCAGCCGGCTCAGCTCCCGCTGCTGCTTCGCCGTCTTCAGGGTTTCCAATGTCAATCCGTTCCTCGCCATCGTCCTCGGGCTCTGGTGCCGCCGGTGGGGGAGGGGGCAGTGGCAGCGCGGCAATGCGCTGCTCCAGGTTGTGCAGCTCGGCCTCTACGGGCACCTGCTGCCCCACCAGGCGCTGCAGGCGCTCGCGGGTGTTTTCCAGGAACTGCCGGTGCTCGGGCGCGCCTTCGTGCAGGGGGCGGTGGCCCAGCGACTGCCGGATAGCCGACCACTCCTTGCGGAAGCGGCCAAAATCCACGTCGAAGTAGGTACGGGCAAACTTGTCCCAGATATAGTCCTCGGCCACCTCCGAGGGGTGCAGCATGTCGGAAGCATAAAACCGGTAGTCGCGCAGGTCGTCCAGCAGCAGCTCATAGGCCGGGAAGTAGCTCACGCCGTCGAGCAGCTCACTTAGGTAATGGCAGGCCACACGCAGCACCGACTTGCTAACAGCATTCAGCTGCAGCGTATCTTTCACGTGCCGCACCGGGCTCACCGTCAGAATAATCTGAATGCCGGGGTTGATGCGCCGCAGGTAAGCATGGGTTTCCGCCAGGGCGTTGATGATTTCATCGGGCGTCAGCAGCTCCTTCACGAACAGGTCGGCGGGCATCTTGTGGCAGTTGCTCACCAGCTCGCCGGTTTCCCGCAGGCGGTAGGCCCAGGCCGTGCCCAGGGTCAGCACCACCAGGTCGGCGCTGCGCACGAAGTCGGCCGTGCGCTGCACCAGCTGCTGCACGGTCTGCAGCAGCTCTACCGGCGAGGCGGCGCCCAGGGTTCCATGCAGGTCGTAGCTCTGCCAGCGGCCGCGGGCTTCCACCACGTGCTGCTGCCAGTCGACGCTGTCGCCGGCGGCAGCACGCAGCAGCTGGGCCAGGGCCAGGGGCTGAAACACCGTCCCGAAGGGGTTAACCAGCGTTTCTACTTTATTCATCACCAGCCGCGCTCCCATGCTGTCGGCAAAGCAGGAGCCCAGGGTCAGCACCCGGGCTGTGCGGGAAAGTTGGCGCGAGGCCGGCGTAAGGGTAAGCTCAGTTCTAAACATCAGGGCAAAAATAGCCGCCAGAAAGGTGGCAACGCCAACTAAACAAAAAGCCCCGCCAGCAAGGCGGGGCTTTTCTATCAATTAGCTGAACAGAAACTACTCAGCTACCACGCGGAATTTCACCGAGTGCTTTACTTCTTTGTGCAGCAGAGCCGTGGCAGTGTAGTCGCCGGCAGCCGAGGGGTCCGAGTCAAACGACAGGCGCTTGCGGTCTACCTCAATGCCTTTGGACTTCAGGGCTTCAGCCAGCTGCAGCGTGGTTACGCGGCCAAAGATTTTGCCGCTCTCACCCACCTTAGCCGGGATTTCCAGTACCATGTCGCCAATCTGGTCGGCAATAGCCTGGGCATCACCTTTGATTTTATCGGCCTTGTGTGCGGCCTGGCGCACGTTCTCGGCTACGATTTTCTTGTTGGTCTTGTCGGCCAGCATAGCCAGGCCCTGGGGCAGCAGATAGTTGCGGCCATAGCCCGACTTCACCGTTACCTGGTCGTTCTTGAAACCAAGACCTTTAACGTCGTCTTTGAGGATTACTTCCATGTCTTTTTGAGAAGTGAGACATTAGACATAAGACATTAGAATCGTTCTACCGATTTCTAGCGTCACATGTCTCAGGTCTCAGGTCTAACTTATTTCAGGGCGTCGGTTACGTAGGGCATCAGGGCGAGGTGACGGGCCTTGGCTACGGCCTGAGTCACTTTGCGCTGGAACTTGAGGCTGGTGCCGGTCAGGCGACGGGGCAGCACGCGGCCTTGCTCGTTCACGAACTTCAGCAGGAAGTTCGGGTCTTTGTAATCCACGTACTTGATGCCGTTCTTCTTGAAGCGGCAGTACTTCTTGCGGTTGTCCACCGGCTTGTTCATTGCCGACCGGTCGTTGTTGTTCCGGTTGTTAGCGGGAGTTGCCATGTTCGTACTACGTTATTAGGCTACGGCTTCGGTTTCTTTGGCGGCCTTCTGCTGGTTCATCTCACCATTGCGGCGGCGCTGGTTGTAGGCCACGGCGTGCTTGTCGAGCACCGTGGTCAGGAAGCGGATAACCCGCTCGTCACGACGGAACGCGAGCTCCAGCGTGTCAACGAGGTTACCGGCAGCAGTGAACTCTACCACGAAGTAGTAGCCAGTGGTTTTCTTCTGAATCGGGTAGGCGAGCTTGCGCAGGCCCCAGGCTTCAGTGGACAAAATGTCGGCGCTATTTTCCTTAAGCACCTGGGTGAACTTCTCGACCGTCTCTTGCACCTGGCTCTCGTTCAGCACGGGAGTCAAAATGAAGACCGTCTCGTAATTTCTTACTTCCATTACGACGGGGTGAAAATTAGGGGGTGAAAAATTTGATTGGGGCGCAAAGGTACTGACTTTCGGGCAGATTGCCAAGCATTGCTCCGGATATCAGGTCAGAAGCGGGCGAGATGGTTCCCGTTTAGTTATTAGTAATGCCGAGCGAGCACTGCCGGCATTGCCAGGCGCCCCACACTTTATATAAAGGAGTCGCATCATACCTTATATAATATGACTGCGCCGGGAAGGCCAGGAGAGGTGTGGCTCCTGGCTGGTTCAAGCGGGGCTGTGCTCCAGGCCTGGCCGTAGCCAGTAAATTTTGGTAGCCTAAGGCTTGGCTCCCGAGAAGGTACCGGGACTGAGGACAATAGACCTGATACGCCTTCTTACCCCCCGCTAACGAAAGGGCCGGCAACGCCCGGCCTCCCCCAAAAATTGTACTCCAACTTTTGTCGCCCGCGAATCCTGACCTACATTTGTGGCCTTGAAATACCCCTGCGTTCCGTTTTCCCCGTCTGATTTGACTATGAGTAGCCCTCGATTTCGCGCACTACCTCATCTGTTACTGGCCCTGTTTCTGACGTTTGCCGGCACCTACCGGGCCTCAGCTCAAGGTGATGCCGCGACAGTAAGTAAGGCTGGTGTAACCCCCGGTGCCACCGATGGTGCCGCCGCCCCGGCCGCCGGTGGTGGAGACGCCGCCGCCATCTCCGCCGGCGATGCCCTCTTCAAAGGTAACTGCGCCCAGTGCCATGCAGTTAAGGACAAAGTAGTAGGCCCGGCCCTGGCTGGCATCAACAAGCGTCGCCCCATTTCCTGGCTGATTCCCTGGGTGAAAAACTCCAGCAAGATGGTAGCCAGCGGCGATGAGTACGCGGTGAAAATCTTCAACGAGTACAGCAAGCAGCAGATGCCCAGCTTCCAGTTGTCGGACGACGAAATCAAGTCGATTTTCGCCTGGGTAGCCGCCGAAGAAACCAAAGCCGCTCCGGTAGGAGACTCCCAGCAGAACCTTGCCAAAGGAGAAGGCGTGGGCCAGGACGCTGCCGGTGCCGGTGGCGCCGCCAAATACGTCGACATCCTCCTCATTGTACTGGTAGTAGTGCTGATTGTGCTCGTGGTAACCCTGGTTATCATCGGCAACCTGATGCGCGACGTGCTGCGCGGCCGCAAAGACCTCGACGGCCGCGACGTGGAAATCCTGGAGCAGCGCTTCAACTGGGCCGGGCTGTACCGCTCGCCCGTGCTGCGTGGCATCGTTGGCGTGCTCTTCACGCTGATTCTGCTCTACCAAGGCCTGCAGAGCGTAATGGCTGTGGGCCTGACCCAGGGCTACCAGCCCACCCAGCCCATTGCCTTCTCGCACAAGCTGCACGCCGGTGAGCACCAGATTAACTGCTCCTACTGCCACACTTCGGTGTACAAGAGCAAGAGCGCCAACATTCCTTCGGCTAACATCTGTATGAACTGCCACTCGCAGATTAAGACGGAGTCGCCCGAAATCAAGAAAATCTACCGCGCCATCGAGCGCAAGCAGCCCATTCAGTGGGTGCGCGTGCACAACCTGCCCGACCTGGCTTACTTCAACCACGCCCAGCACACGCAGGTGGGTGGCCTCGAGTGCCAGACCTGCCACGGCCCCATCCAGAACATGGAAGTGGTGTACCAGTACTCGGCCCTCACCATGGGCTGGTGCATCAACTGCCACCGCGAGACGCCCCTCAACACCAAGGACAACCACTACTACGACAACCTCGTGAAGCTGCACGACACCGCCAACAACGGTGCGCCCTTCACCGTGTCGTCGAACGGCGGTACCGAGTGCTCGAAGTGCCACTACTAGGGTTTAGGTATTAGAGATTTAGGGCTTAGTTCTGCTTTTGAATAAGGACAAGCCGGACTCCCTTTTTGACCTGCCTTCCCACAAGAAAATTCCGCCTACAAATACAGATTCTTTTCGGCTTAGCTAACCCTAATACCTAAGCCCCTAAGACCTAAGTCCCTAAAAATGAAATACTGGAAAGGAATTGAGGAGCTGGAGAACTCGCCGGAGTTCATGCAGTCGGCCTTCGCCGAGTTTATGCCGGTGAAAGAAGCCCACGCCAGCAGCGATGCGACGTCGGCTCCCCGACGCGACTTTCTCAAGCTGATGGGTTTCGGGGTGGCCGCGGCCACGCTGGCCTCCTGCGAATCTCCCGTTCGCAAAGCCATTCCGTACCTGAACAAGCCGGAAGAAGTAGACCCGGGCATTGCTAACTTCTACGCTTCCACTTATTTCAATGGCGCCGACTACAACGCGGTCCTGGTAAAGAACCGCGATGGCCGGCCGATTAAGCTGGAGGGCAACCCCGAGTCGCCCATCACCCGCGGTGGCCTCTCGGCCCGTGCCCAGGCCGCCGTGCTGAGCCTCTACGATGGTGGCCGCCTGCAGCACTTCACCATCCGCAAGGGCAACACCCACGAGAAGGCCACGAAAGAGCAGGTCGACCAGGAAATCCGCACCAAGCTGGCCAGTGCCGGCCGCATTGCCATCGTGTCGCCCACCATCATCAGCCCCAGCACCAAGCGCGCTATCGCTGACTTTACCGGTCGCTACCCCAGCACTACCCACGTCATGTACGACACGCAGTCGGTGACGGGCCTGCTGCAGGCCAACGGCGGCATGGTGCCGGGCTACGACTTCAGCAAGGCGAAAGTCATCGTGAGCCTCGGCGCCGACTTCCTCGGTACCTGGATTTCGCCGGTGGAGTACGCCAAGCAGTACATCACCAACCGCAAGGTGAGCAGCGACAACCGCACCATGTCGCGCCACTACCAGTTCGAAACCGCCATGACGCTGACCGGCTCCAACGCCGACGTGCGCGTGCCGGTGAAGCCCTCGGAGATGGGGGCCGTAGCGCTGGCCCTGTACAACGCCGTTACCGGCGGCGGCTCCGCGGGCTACAGCAACCCGCAGCTTACCAAGGCCGTGGCCGACCTGAACGCCAACCGCGGCGCCGCCCTCGTGGTGTCGGGCTCCAACGACCCGGCCGTGCAGGCCCTGGTTGCTGGCATCAACCAGGCTCTGGGCAGCGTGGGGACTACCATCAACCCGGCCGCGCCCAGCATGGTGCGCCAGGGCGATGATGCCCGCATGACGGCCCTTATTAACGACATGAACAGCGGCGCCATCGGTGCTGTCATCTTCTACAATGCCAACCCGGTGTTCAACCACCCCCAAGGGGACAAGGTAGCTGCCGGTATCCGCAAAGTTGGCCTGAGCATCTCGCTTAACGACCGCCTCGACGAAACGGCCAGCCTCTGCCAGTACGCCGCGCCCGACCACCACTGGCTGGAGTCGTGGAACGACTACGAGCCCAAGCGCGGCTTCCTCAGCCTGGCTCAGCCGGCTATCACGCCGCTGTTTGCCACCCGTCAGGCCCAGGAAAGCCTGCTCACCTGGGCCGGCAACACCACCACCTACTACAACTACCTGCGCAACAACTGGCGCGGTGTACTGAGCGGCGACTTCAACACAGCCTGGGATAAGGCCGTGCACGATGGGGTAGCCACCGGCACCGCCCTGGCACCGGCCCCGGCCATGCTGTCGCCCGCCGTAGCCGCTGCCGACGCTGCTTCGCGCCTGGGCTCCGCCCCCAAAGGCAATGGCGTGGAGGTGGTGTTCTACGAAAAAGTAGGCATCGGCGCTTCGGGCTGCGAGTCCAACAACCCCTTCCTGCAGGAGCTGCCCGACCCGGTGTCGAAGGCTACCTGGGGCAACTACCTGGCCGTACCCCGCAAGATGGCGGTGGACAACAAGTGGGAGCAGAACGACGTCATCAAGGTGTCGGCCAACGGCAAGAGCATTGAGCTGCCCGTACTGGTGCAGCCCGGCCAGGCCAACGGCACGGTCAGCATCGCCCTCGGCTACGGCCGCGAGCTGGCTGGCAAAGTAGGCGACAAGGTGGGCGCTAACGCCGCCCCGCTGATGCCTGTGGTAAATGGCATGACTTACACCGGCGTGGTAACGCTGGAGAAAACCGGCGGCAGCCAGCCCATCGCCCAGACACAGACCCACCACACCATCATGGACCGCAAGCCGGTGGTGCAGGAAAACACGCTGGCCAACTACATCAAAGACCCCAAGAAGGTAACCGAGTACGACCGGATTGCTACCCCGGATGGCCTGGAGAAGCCCGCCAAAGTATCGCTGTGGCAGGACTACCAGTACAACAACCACCACTGGGGCATGGCCATCGACCTCAACTCCTGCATTGGCTGCGGCTCGTGCGTGATTGGCTGCCAGACCGAGAACAACGTGGCCGTAGTAGGCAAGCAGGAGGTTATCAACCGCCGCGAGATGCACTGGATGCGCATCGACCGCTACTACTCTTCGGACCACCACAAGAACGAGTTCGAGACCGAAGGCAAGCTCGGCACCTACGCCAACATGGAAGACCCCTCGGACAACCCGCAGGTAATCTTCCAGCCCATGCTGTGCCAGCACTGCAACCACGCTCCCTGCGAAACGGTGTGCCCCGTACTGGCTACCACCCACAGCAGCGAAGGTCTCAACCAGATGACCTACAACCGTTGCGTGGGTACCCGCTACTGCGCCAACAACTGCCCCTACAAGGTGCGTCGCTTCAACTGGTTCTCGTACTACTCCAACGAGAAGTTTGAGAACGTAAACGGCCACATGTTCACCGACCTGGGCCGCATGGTGCTGAACCCCGACGTGACGGTGCGCGCCCGTGGGGTTATGGAAAAGTGCTCCTTCTGCGTGCAGCGCATTCAGCTGGCCAAGCTCGAAGCCAAGAAGCAGAAGCGCCGCCCGGTAGATGGCGAAGTGGTAACGGCCTGCGCGCAGAGCTGCCCCACCGAAGCCATTGTGTTCGGCGACATGCGCGACCCCAACAGCCGCCTGAGCAAGCTTCTCCGTCGCGAAGATGGGGAGCGGGCCTTCCACGCCCTGGATGCCATCAACGTGCAGCCCAACATTGCTTATCTGACCAAGATTCGCAACGCCCCGGAAACTCACTTCTTCGCCGAAGAAAACGCTTAATTAAGTCGGAAGACTAGGTTCCTAAGACCCTAAGACCCCCATACTATATGCAACATATCTCCGCCGTACGCGAGCCACTGGTTACCGGGGGCAAGACGTACCACGACGTGACCGAGGACATCTGCCGGCAGGTAGAGGCCAAGCCCAACCTGCGCTGGATGGCGGCCCTGGGCGTGGCCCTGTTCTTCCTGGGCATCTTTTTCTACTCCGTGTACCGCACCCTCTGGTACGGCATCGGCGAATGGGGCCTGAATAAAACCGTGGGCTGGGCCTGGGACATCACCAACTTCGTGTGGTGGGTAGGTATCGGCCACGCCGGTACGCTTATCTCGGCCGTACTGCTGCTCTTCCGCCAGAAGTGGCGGAGCTCCATCAACCGGGCGGCAGAAGCCATGACCATCTTCGCCGTTATCTGCGCCGCCATGTTCCCGGTGCTGCACATGGGCCGTCCCTGGCTGGCTTACTGGGTATTCCCCTTCCAGAATACGTTCGGCTCCCTGTGGGTTAACTTCAATTCGCCGCTGCTCTGGGACGTATTCGCCATCTCGACCTACTTCACCGTGTCGCTGGTGTTCTGGTACATTGGTCTGATTCCCGACTTCGCCACCATCCGCGACCGCGCCAAGGGCCCCATTGCCCGCGTGAGCTACTCGCTGCTGAGCTTCGGCTGGAAAGGCTCGGCCAAGGCCTGGTCGCGCTACGAAACCGTGTCGCTGATTCTGGCCGGTGTGTCGACCCCCCTGGTACTCTCGGTACACACCATTGTATCGATGGACTTTGCTACCTCGGTCGTGCCGGGCTGGCACACCACCATCTTCCCGCCCTACTTCGTGGCCGGTGCTATCTTCTCGGGCTTCGCCATGGTACTGACGCTGATGCTCATCACCCGCGTAGTATTTAAGCTGGAAGACTACATCACCCTGGAGCACATCGCCCTGATGAACAAAATCATGATGGTGACCGGCTCCATCGTAGGGGTAGCTTACATCACGGAGTTCTTCATCGCCTGGTACTCGCAGGTGGAGTTCGAGCAGTACGCCTTCATCAACCGTGCTACCGGTCCTTACTGGTGGGCTTACTGGTCGATGATGACCTGCAACGTAATTACGCCCCAGCTGGTGTGGATTCGCCGCGTGCGCTACAGCATTCCGCTGACGTTCGTGCTGTCCATTATCGTGAACATCGGTATGTGGTTCGAGCGCTTTGTAATCATTGTTACCTCGCTGCACCGCGACTACCTGCCCTCGAGCTGGGTAATGTTCTCGCCCACCATCATCGACATCGGCATCTATGTAGGTACGCTGGGCCTGTTTTTCACCCTGTTCCTGCTGTTCGCCAAGTTCTTCCCTGTCATCAACATGGCTGAGGTGAAGACCATTCTTAAGTACACCGGCGACAACGGCCCCACCTACACGGGCAACCACGGCCATGGTCATGGCCACGGTCACGCGCCCATTCACCCCGGCACTCCCGGTGTTCCTGCCTCGGCTCCCGTAAACTACGACAAGCATGACTAAGCGCTTTGCCCTCGGCATCTTCGATGACGAAGACGTGCTGCTGCACGCCATCGAAAACATTCGCGCCACCGGCGTGAAAATCTACGACGTATTCTCGCCCTACCCCGTGCACGGGATAGACGATGCCCTCGGCATCGAACGCTCGCGTCTGCCCATCGCCGCCTTCTTCTATGGCTGCTGCGGCCTGGCCTTCGCGCTGTGGATGCAGATTTACATGCTGGGCTTCGACTGGCCCCTCATTATCGGGGGTAAGCCGCACATCGCCCTGCCGGCCTTCGTGCCGGTGTCGTTCGAATTGACGGTGTTCTTCACCTGCCACGGCATGGCACTCACCTTCTTCATCATCACCAGCCTCTACCCCCGGTGGAAAACCCCGGTGATGGACGTGCGGGCCACCGATGACAAGTTCGTAGTGGCCATCGAGCTGGATGAAACCAGCTCGCAATTTCCCCGGCTGACGCAACTGCTGCGCGACAACGGCGCATCGGAAGTCAACCAAAAAGAAATGTCCAAAAACTAATGATGCATCCGCTGAACCTGAGCCTGCGCGTTTCAGCGCTGCTGTTATCCCTGGGATTGGCCTCGGCCTGCACCCACGATGGTAACGACCCCGGACTGGAATATGCTCCGGAAATGTACGAGTCCATTCCGTACGAAGCTTTGAAGCAAACCGGCTACAACCGCGTGAATGCCTTCGGCATCAACCAGCGGACGCCGGCCAACGCCACCATCCCCCGGGGCAAGCTCAACTACTACAACCACATTCCCAAGGATAGTGTAGGTACTGCGGAGCGCAAGCTGCGCAATCCTTTCGCCTACACCAAGGCCAACCTGGAAGAAGGCAAGGTGCTGTACACCCGCATCTGCTCCCACTGCCACGGTGAAGCCGGTGCCGGCGACGGGCCGGTAGGAGCGAAGTTCAAGGGTGTGCCGAACTACGCGGCTGGCGCCTACAAAACCATGAACGACGGCCATATCTACCACGTCATTCAGTGGGGTAAGGGCCGCATGATGCCGCACGGCTCCATTGTTAACCCGGAAGAGCGCTGGAAAATCGCCATGTACGTTCGCGTGCTGCAGCAGGGCGAAGGCCCCGATGGGCTGAGCAAGCTGGTGGCCCAGGGCACTGCCAACACCGCCGTCAGCACCAATGCTGACCCCTCTGAAATTACGGACCGCGCCAACCAGAAACCGGTTGGTCAGGCCCAGGCCGGCACGGGCTCCGCAACGCCCGGGCATGGCAATACCACCGCACCCAACGGCACCGCCACTCCTCAATAACGCACTATGGCAACTCTGACGCATCAAGAAAGCGCCACGGCTGAACACGTCGTCATTACGGATGGCGCCCGTAAAACCTTTATCACCATGATTGTGGCCGGCATCGTGGTGCTGGCCCTGGGCCTGGTGGCCGCCTTCATGGGCTGGGGCGAAGAGCACCACGCCGCAGCAGGCCATGCGGCCGCTGCCGGCCATGATGCCGGTGCAGGCGCATCAGCTCATCACCACGGCAGCCCCAACTGGCTGAAGCGGGTAATTGTAAGCCTCTGGCACAGCAACGTATTCTTCGTTGGTATCTCGGTGGTAGGCACCGTATGGATGGCTATTCAATATGTAGCCTATGCCGGCTGGTCGGTAATGGTGAAGCGCATTGCTGAGGCCTTTAGTGCCTGGCTGATTCCTGGCGCCATTATCATGGTAGTGGTGTTCGGCGTGAGCCTTCTCAACCACGACCTGTTCCACTGGACGATGCCGGGCATTATGGAGAAAGGCTCGGAAAACTACGACGCCATCATTGCCGGCAAGAGTGGCTTCCTGAACCTGCCTTTCTACGTTGCCCGCATGGTCATCTACCTGGGCATCTGGATTTATTTCTCCAAGCGTCTGCGCGACCTGTCCCTGGCTGAAGACCTCAACGGCGGCACGGCTTACTTCCACAAGAGCATCACCGTGGCCGCCATGTTCCTGGTGCTGTTCGCCGTGACTTCCTCAATGGCCGCCTGGGACTGGGTGATGTCGGTCGACACGCACTGGTTCAGCACCATGTTTGGCTGGTACGTATTCGCTTCGTGGTGGGTGTCGGGCATTGCCGGTATTACCCTCACCGCCATCTTCCTGCGCCAGAACGGCTACCTGCGCTTCCTCAACGAAGGCCACCTGCACGACCTGGGCAAGCTGATGTTCGGCTTCAGCATCTTCTGGACCTACGTATGGTTCGCCCAGTTCATGCTGATTTGGTACGCCAACCTGCCCGAAGAAGCCGTGTACTACAACCAGCGCCTCGGTGGCTGGGAAGGACGCTATACCTGGATGTTCTTCTTTAACATTTTCATCAACTTCGTGTTCCCCTTCCTGGGACTGATGACGCGCGATGCCAAGCGCCAGATGATTATCCTGAAAATTGTCTGCATTGCCATCATTGTAGGCCACTGGTCCGACTTCTATTTAATGCTCATGCCGGGCACTATGAAGGGCGATAATGGGTTTCTTATTGAGATTGGCATCTTCGCCATTTTCGCCGGCTCTTTCCTGCTGCTGATGACCCGCCGCCTGGCCAGTGCTCCCTTGGTTCCGCTCAAGCACCCCTTCCTGGACGAGAGCCTCCACCACAACACCTAAGATTTTAGTATGAAGTATTGAGTACCCGGGCCTTAGCTGCCCCTTCTCAATACTCATTACTTAGTACTTAATACTAAAAACTCAATGACTGCTCTTGCCATTTTACTGGTGTTGGTGCTACTGCTGGTCGTATTTGGCCTGCTGTTCCGCCTACAGATTCTGACTTCTATTTTCTCCGGGACGTTCACCCGCGACATCGGCATGAGCAACAGCGTGAATGCCGTGCTGTTCCTGGTGTTCCTGATTGGCGGCGGTCTGTGGTTTGCCTATTCGTTTGCGGAAAACTTCAACAAGATGAATCCGCCCATTGCATCGATTCACGGCCACGCCATGGAAACGATGTTCTGGACCACGATGGCTGTTATTGCAGTACCCTTCGTGCTCTGCCACGTCCTGCTGTTCTTCTACTCCTATAAGTATCAGCACAAGGAAGGCCGCCGCGCTTACTTCTTCGCCCACAACAACAAGATTGAAGTAATCTGGACCATCATCCCCGCCGTGGTAATGGCCTCGCTGATTTTCGCCGGCTGGAAGGCCTGGACCCGCATCACGGGCCCTGCTCCCAAAGAGTCGGTAGTAGTAGAGGTAATGGGCAAGCAGTTTAACTGGCTGGTGCGCTACCCCGGCCGCGACATGAAGCTGGGCGTGGTAAACTACCGCCTGATTGACGCCACCAACGAGTTTGGCTTCGACCTGAACGACAAGGCGGCCCAGGACGACTTCACTGCCGCTGAGATTCACGTACCCAAGGGCCACCCGGTGCTGCTGAAAATCCGCTCACGCGACGTGCTCCACGCCGTGTACTCGCCCCACTTCCGGGTGCAGATGTACGCCGTGCCCGGCATGCCTACCCGCTTCTGGTTTACGCCTACGATGACGACCGACGAGATGCGCGCCAAGCTGGGCAACCCGGGCTTCAACTATGAGGTAGCCTGCAACCAGATTTGCGGCCGTGGCCACTTCGCCATGAAGGTGAACATCGTGGTTGACGAGCCAGACGACTACGTAAACTGGTATGCCGCTCAGAAGTCGTTTGCTGAGCAAAACCCTGACATCATGGCGGCTTTCAAACAGAAAGCCAACTCTGTGGTTTCTCAGAGTGCCAAGCCGGCGGAAGTGGCAGAAGCTGCTCCGGCGCCCCTGGCCAGCATGTCCCACTAACGCATAATTAACGCTCTTTTTTTGTCAGATATGGCTGTAGATATTCATTCCGACGCGCAGGGTCAGGCGCAGGCGCAAGGTGGACGCGGCACGCTGGTGCCTTCCACCGAGCACGGCGACCACCTGCATCATGGAGAACACGAGCACGACCACGAGCACCACGACCAGCACTGGCTGTGGAAGTACGTGTTCAGCCAGGACCACAAGGTTATTGCCAAGCAGTTCCTGATTACGGGTATCTTCTGGGCAATTCTGGGGGGCACGCTCTCGAGCCTGTTCCGCCTGCAGCTGGGCTGGCCCGAAGCCACCCTGGAGTGGCTGACTCCCGTGCTGGGCAAGTGGATTAACGCCGGCAAGCTGGACCCCGAGTTCTACCTGGCGCTGGTAACCATGCACGGCACCATCATGGTGTTCTTCGTGCTCACGGCTGGTTTGAGCGGTACTTTCTCGAACTTCCTGATTCCGCTGCAGGTAGGCGCCCGCGACATGGCTTCGGGCTTTATGAACATGCTCTCGTACTGGTTCTTCTTCCTGTCGAGCGTGGTGATGTTCGTTTCCCTGTTCATTGAAACCGGTCCGGCCGCAGCCGGCTGGACGATTTACCCGCCGCTGAGCGCGCTGCCCCAGGCCATTGCCGGCTCGGGCATGGGCATGACCATGTGGCTGGTGTCGATGGCGCTGTTTATTGTGTCGCAGCTGCTCGGCGGTGTTAACTACGTTACTACGGTTATCAACCTGCGTACCCGCGGCATGAGCATGAGCAAGCTGCCCCTCACCATCTGGGCTTTCTTCCTCACGGCTATCCTGGGCATCCTGTCGTTCCCGGTGCTGTTCTCGGCGGCTCTGCTGCTGATTTTTGACCGTTCGTTTGGTACGTCCTTCTTCCTGTCGGATATCTACATCGCCGGTCAGGCGCTGAGCAACCAGGGCGGTTCGCCGGTTCTGTTCCAGCACCTATTCTGGTTCCTGGGCCACCCCGAGGTGTACATCGTAATCATGCCCGCCATGGGTATGGTGTCGGAGGTACTGGCCACCAACGCCCGTAAGCCCATCTTCGGCTACCGCGCCATGATTGGCTCGCTGATTGGCATCTCGCTGCTGTCGTTCGTCGTGTGGGCTCACCACATGTTCGTGACGGGCATGAACCCCTTCCTCGGCTCGGTGTTCATGTTCCTGACGCTGATTATCGCCGTACCCTCGGGGGTGAAGGTGTTCAACTGGCTGGCTACGCTCTGGCGCGGCAACATCCGCTTCACCTCGGCCATGCTCTTCGCCATCGGCTTCGTGTCGCTGTTTATCTCGGGCGGTCTGACGGGTATCATCCTGGGTAATGCTACCCTCGACATTCAGATGCACAACACCTACTTCGTGGTAGCTCACTTCCACCTGGTAATGGGCAGCTCGGCCTTCTTCGGCCTGTTTGCCGGTGTGTATCACTGGTTCCCCAAGATGTTTGGCCGCATGATGGACGAGAAGCTGGGCTATATCCACTTCTGGCTGACTTTCCTCGGCGTGTACTTGGTGTTTATGCCCATGCACTACGTAGGCATCGCCGGTTTCCCCCGTCGCTACTACGCCTGGACCGGCTTCGATGCCTTCTCGCAGTTTGCCGACATGAACAAGTTCATCTCCATCGCGGCAATTCTGGCGTTCTTCGGTCAGTTCATCTTCATCTTCAACTTCTTCTACAGCATCTTCCGCGGCCGTCGCGCTACCCAGAACCCCTGGAACTCGACTACCCTGGAGTGGACAGCGCCCATCATCCCCGGCCACGGCAACTGGCCCGGCGAGATTCCCGCCGTGTACCGCTGGCCCTACGACTACAGCAAGCCGGGCTCGGAGGCAGACTTCATCCCCCAGCACATTCCCTACTCGCAGACGCAGTCCTCGAACCTGCCCTACGAAAAGGAGCAGGACGACTAGCCAGTCGTTGACTTAGTCCCGAAGCGGGCCGCCTGACCGGCGGCCCGCTTTTGTTTTGCCCCTAGGGGCAGTCTCCGGTTTCTATTTAGTATCCCTATGCAAGACGCATCAATTCGCCGCTTCCGCTTTGTGGGCCTGCTGACAGTCGTGGCCGTGTACCTGCTTATTCTGGTAGGAGGCATTGTACGCAGCACCGGCTCCGGCATGGGCTGCCCCGATTGGCCCAAGTGCTTTGGCACCTGGGTGCCTCCCACGCACATCAGCCAGCTGCCGGCCAACTACAAGGAAATCTATACCGCGCAGCGCGTGACCAAAAACCAGAAGCTGGCCCGCACCTTACAGCGCCTGGGCTTTTCGCAGGTGGCCGGCGACATCTTCTCTCATCCTACGCAGTACATCGAAACCGACTTTAACCCGGTAAAAACCTGGATTGAGTACGTTAACCGGGTGCTGGGGGCACTCATTGGCATTTTCGTCTTTCTAACCCTACTCTTTGCGCTGCCCTTTAGGCGCGCAGACCCGGCCGTATTCTGGCTTTCAATGGGTAGCTTCCTGCTCACGGGGGTACAGGGCTGGCTGGGCTCGCTGGTGGTGTCGACCAACCTGCTGCCCATAATGGTGACCATACACATGGGGCTGGCCCTGGTGATTGTGGCCATGCTGCTTTATGCCGTCGACCGGGTCCGGCAGGGTAGGAGCGGGGCCTTGCATGATGGTAGCGCTGGCAAGTTGCAGGCCGGTAGCTTAAGCCATAGCACCGCTTCGCTGCAGCTGGCGCTATGGACGGTTCTGTTGCTTACGTTTGTGCAAATCGTGCTGGGCACGCAGGTGCGCGAGGAGGTTGATATGGTGTCGGCTGCGGCAGACTATGCGGGGCGTGAAACCTGGGTGGCTAAGCTGAGCGGAGCATTCAGCCTGCACCGCACGTTCTCGGCGTTGGTGCTGCTGGCCAACGTGTACGTGAGCTACGAAGTATGGCAGATAGGTGAAAAGCGTCTGCGGCGGCTGGTGGTGGCCATGCTGGCCCTTATTGGGCTGGAAATAGCCGCCGGCGTTATTCTAGCAGAGTTTGCCTTACCGGCCATTGTGCAGCCCGTACACCTGACGCTGGCCACGGTGCTGTTTGGCATTCAGTTTTTACTGCTGCTTGCCGTGCGTCAGGTAGGGAAGGCAGGGCAAATGATTGCGCCAAAGGGTGCTGCCCAACGGGTTGTTGCGTAACTTTGCGGCCCGATTGGCTGAGGCTGAAGGATTGTACTTTTTACCCGATTGATGAATAAGGCCCGCGCCTATTTTCAGCTGCTCAAGTTTCGGCTCTCGCTTACGGTGGCGTTTTCCAGCGCCATTGGCTACATGCTGGCGCCGCGCGACTTTGAGTGGACCAAGGTGCTGCTGGTGATGCTGGGCGGGCTGCTGGTGACGGGCTCAGCCAACATCATCAACCAGATTCACGAGCGGGAGCTGGACAAGCTCATGAACCGCACCGCCAAGCGCCCGCTGCCCTTGGGCATTCTCTCGACCAACGAAGCCTGGATTTTTTGCGTGCTCCTGGGCCTGGCCGGCTTAAGCCTGCTGGCAACCGTGTTCAATCCACTCACGGCGGCGCTGTCGCTGCTCTCCCTGATTCTGTACGGCTTTATCTACACGCCGCTGAAGACCATCTCGCCGGTGTGCGTGGCCGTAGGGGCCATTCCCGGGGGGCTGCCGCCGCTGATTGGCTGGGTGGCCGCCACCAACCACGTCGACCTGCAGGCCTGGGTGCTATTCGGCATTCAGTTTATGTGGCAGTTTCCGCACTTCTGGGCCATTGCCTGGGTTGCCGACGAGGACTACAAGCGGGCAGGGTTCAAGATGCTGCCTTCGCCCGGCAACCGCGACATGAGCACGGCCTTTCAGATAATGACTTACACGCTGCTGCTGATTCCCCTCAGCCTGCTGCCGCTGGAATTTGGCATTTCCGGGCGGGTATCGGCGCTGGTGGCTGTAGTATGCGGCGTACTCTTTTTGATGCTTACGCTGCAGCTGATGCGAACGCAGTCGCGCAAGGCGGCGCTTAGTATCATGTTCGCTTCTTTTTTGTATTTGCCCATCGTACAAATTGCGCTGGTTTTGGACAAAATATAGGGTAGCGGTGTTTACATAGCGGGGATAGAGCAAAGGAGTCCGGGCTTGGTGTTGCGCGCAACGCAGCGGCTTAAACCAGGAGTCTCAGGTGCCGGAAGCTGCTCTTTCAGCCACTTAATCCAACAATTTTTTCAGTATTATGAATACTTCGGAAGCATTAACCGGCAAGGAAATCGGACTCGGCTGGCACCCCAAGCGGGTGGTGCTGATTCTGCTGATATTCAGCATTGTGATGATGTTTGCTGCGTACACCAGCGCTTACATCGTGCGCCGTGACGAGGGCAACTGGCGGGAGTTTGAGCTGCCGGCTTCGCTGCTCATTAACTCCATCATCATTGCGCTTAGCAGCGCCACGATGCACTGGGCCTATCTATCCGCTAAAAAGGATGAAATCGGCCGCCTGAAGACGGCCCTGCTGGCAACCCTGGTGATTGGGGTAGCCTTCCTCATCGGTCAGTTTATCAGCTGGGGCGATTTGGTAGAGGGCCGCACCTTCTTTGGCGGGGCCGATGCCAATCCTTCCGGCTCCTTCGTATACGTGCTGATGGGTGTGCACGCATTTCACTTGATTACGGGCTTGATTTTCGTGGCGGTAGTGCTGGCGCGTGCCCTTAAGTATCAGGTGCATTCGCGGGCCATGCTCTCCATTGGCAACGCCTCTCTCTACTGGCACTTCCTGGGCGGCCTTTGGTTGTACCTGTATTTGTTCCTACTTTTGAACCACTAAAACGACCTTTTGCTGTCCGCTATGGCCCATACTGCCTCTACGCAGCCGATATCTGCGACCTCCACCCTCGACGCGCCGCGCACCGGTACCTGGGATGGTGGCAACGAACCCTTCAAAGCGAGCTATGGTAAGCTCATGATGTGGTTCTTCCTGCTTTCGGATGCTTTCACCTTTGCCGCCTTCCTGACCACCTACGGCCTTATCCGCCACAAGCACGAAGTATTTGCCGGTACCGGCAAGTTTGTATTCAGCACCCGCTGGTGGCCAGTGCCCGACAAGGTGTTCAACGCTTTCCCGGGCCTGCACGGCGTAGACCTGCCCCTGGCTTTCGTGGCCCTGATGACGATGATTCTCATCTTCAGCTCGGTGACTATGGTACTGGCGGTAGAAGCGGGCCACCGGATGGACAAAGCCGATGTGCAGAAATGGCTGCTTTGGACTATTCTGTTTGGCTCGACCTTCCTGGCCAGCCAGGCCTGGGAGTGGACCCACTTCATCGGCGGTACCGACGAAGGGCTGATGATGGCCGACGGCACGGTGTTCCATGGCGCCAACCTGGCCATGAACCAGTATGGGCCGGTGCTATTTGCCGACCTGTTCTTCTTTATCACGGGCTTCCACGGCACCCACGTGTTCTCGGGTGTGTGCTTGCTCATCTGGTGCTTTATCGCCACCACCAACGGCACCTTCCACAAGCGGGGCCACTACGAGATGGTGGAAAAGATTGGTCTCTACTGGCACTTTGTAGACTTGGTGTGGGTATTCGTATTCACCTTCTTCTACCTCGTTTAAAAAGAATTATGAGTTATGAATTATGAATTATGAAGCGGGCTTGCCCTCAGAACATAACTCATAACTCATAACTAATAACTCATAACTCCCCTCTAAAATGGCTTCTCACGCAACTAACAACCACGCCCACGTTGAGGGCGAAATTGCCAAGCCGAATACCGGCTGGATTTGGCGGACTTTCTGGGTACTGGTAGGTATTACTGCCGTTGAATTCGTGTTTGTGTTCTTCATGAACGCGGGTACCCTGCGCAATGCCATCTTCATTATCCTGACGATTTTCAAGGCATTCTTTATCGTGGCCGAGTTCATGCACTTGAAGCATGAAACCAAGGGCCTGATTTGGACCATTCTCATCCCCACTTCCCTGCTGATTTGGCTGCTCGTGGCCCTTATCACCGAAGGCTCCTTCATCGGCGAAGTGCTGCAAAACATGTTTAAATAGCGGATGCGGCCCCGCCACACTTTGCTGCTGGGCCTCCTGCTATTGGTGCCGGTACTGGCATTCCTCTTCCTGTACCGCTTCGGCTCCAACCGTTTCGCGCTGCCTACTTACCTGCCCGACCGCGTGGACTCCACCCAGGTCGACGGGAAGTGGCAGCGCGATACTGTTTTTCACCAGGTCGCTCCGTTTCGGCTGAAGGCCGCCACGGGCCGTGAGGTAAGCAGCACAGAGCTGGGGCAGGGCCTCTATGTAGTGCAGTTTTATGCCAACGACGAGGCCAGCGCCCAGGCCGCGCGGGAGCTGCTGCGGGTGCAGGAAAAGTTTCGGCGGGAACCCCGGCTGCGCATCGCAACCATCGTGCTGAACACGCAGGAGCAGGGCGAGGCAGCCTTGCCGCCCCTGGCGGAAAAGTACGGCACCATTGCCGGCAAGTGGTTTTTCCTAACCGGCCCGGCCGACACCCTGGCCCGCCTGGCTCAGCAGGAGTTCCGGCTGGCCGCCAACCCCAAGCGCATTGGCGGCACCGCGGCCTTTGCCGGAAACCTGCCGGGCGGCCGGCTGTTGTTGGTAGACCGTAACCGCCGGGTGCGTGGCATCTACGATGGAACGGATGGCCGAGAAATAGACCGGCTTCTCACTGAAATTACCGTGCAGCTTTACGATTATGAGCACCCCCACTGAAGAACTGCGGCCGCCTGTGCTGGCCCCTGCCGATTATACCCGCTACAAAATCATCATGGGCGTGCTCGGCGCGGTAGTGCCGCTGCTGGTGGCCGTGCTGTATTACTTCCCGGAGACCTTTCGTATTCCCGGCGCCGAGGTGAAGTTTCTGCCGGCGGTGAATGCCGTGCTGAACTCGCTGACGGCCGTATGCCTGCTGCTGGGCTACTACTTCATCCGGCAAAACCAGGTGCTGCGGCACCGCGCCATGATGGGCACGGCATTCGCCCTGGGCGGCTTGTTTCTGCTATCCTACGTTACCTACCACTCGCAGGTAGCCAGCACTCACTTCGGCGGGGTAGGAGCCGTACGCTACGTGTACTTCTTCCTGCTGCTGACCCACATCTGCCTGGCGGTGGTGACGGTAGGGCTGGTGCTGTTTACGCTGTATTTCGCCCTCACCGGGCAGTACACCAAGCACAAGGCTATTGCCCGCTGGACTTTCCCCATCTGGCTTTATGTATCCGTAACCGGCGTAATCGTGTACTTCATGATTTCGCCTTATTATACCTGATGCTAAACGGCGTCAGCTAAGAACTTTGCCCGCTTATTTGTGTTGAGTTTGTTATGAAAAAGTCAGCCTTTATTGCGATGCTGGGCATGCTGCTGGTGCTGGGCCTGAGCCTTGCGCCCCTGGCAGCCTCGGCCCAATGCGTGATGTGTAAGACGCAGGTGGAAGCTGCCCAGCAGGAAAGCGACGACTACGATGTGTCGGGCCTGAACAAGGGCATTCTGTACATGATGACGGTGCCATACATCCTGATGGGCGCCGTGGGCTACTTCTGGTACCGCCGCACCCACCCCAAGCCAGTTCGGGCGTAGCGGTGGAGCCGGTACGCTCCACTTCGCTCGCCCTGCTCAAGCTACGCTGCCCCCGCTGCCATACCGGGACTTTATTTAGCTACCCGGCCCGGAGCGTGGGGAAGTTCGCCGTAATGCCCACCGCCTGCCCGGTGTGCGCGCTGTACTACGAGCCGGAGCCCGGCTTCTATTATGGGGCGATGTACATCAGCTCCGGGTTTTCTACCCTGATAATGTTGTTGACCGGCATGGGGCTTAACTTCCTGGCCAACGACCCGCCGGCCTGGGTGTATGTGGCCTCGGTAGCTGCCGTGGTACTGCCCCTCGCGCCGCTGCTTTACCGCTATTCCCGGGCCCTGATGCTCTATGCCTTTGGCGGCACGCAGTTTGACCCCCGCTACCAGCGTAGCTAGTTGGGCTTAAATTCCAATGTAAGCCAGGAAGTGCCGCCAATTGGCGGCATTTTTGTTGCGCTTTTTTTCAGTGCTCAACTTGAAGAAATCGATACCAACCTTACGCTGGCTGCCCTGGATTTTGCTGCTTGCCGCGGCCCTGTGCTTCGCGGGAGGCTACCTGGCCAGTCGCTATGGCCAAACACCGGGCGTGGTGCAGCGCAACGACGTCGCGCGCCTGCAAAAGCTGGTGCGCGACGCGGAGAACCGGGCCCGGCGCGAAGCCGATACCATCGCGGCGCAGCTGCCCCGCGGGGACTATGGCTTCCGTCGGCTGCTGGCGCAGAGCACCTACCCGACATTTATCCTGGAAAACGGGCAGCTGCGGTACTGGTCCGATGCCACGCTACGGCCAGAGGCCGACGCCATTGCCGGCCCGGCCGCTGAGCGGCTGATTGAAGCGCAGTTTGGGCGCTTCCTGCTGCTGCGCCGCATGGCCGGGCGCTACCTGATTCTGACGTATCTGCCCCTGGAGCGCCACTATGGCATCAGCAACCGCTACCTGCGCGAAGGCGACGAGCAGGCGCTATTCCGGGGGCTGGACCTGAAAGTAGTGGCCGACAGCGCCGCCCGCGGCCTGCCCCGCTTTGAGGCGGCCGATGGGCGCTATCTTTTTTCCATCCGGCGGCTGCAGCCCAACCCGCTTACGGGGCAGTATGTGCCGTTGGCGCTGCTGGTACTGGGCATAGGGCTGTACACGGCCGGCTGGCTGCTGCTGGGCCGGCGCTGGTGGCAGGCCGGGCGCGGAAATGCCGCAGTGGCCGCGCTGGTGCTGCCCCTGGTGCTATTGCGGGTGGCGCTGTTGCAGCTGGGGCTGCCGTACTCGTTTATTGAGCTGCCGCTGTTCGACCCGCGCATCTACGCGGCTTCGTGGTGGGCGCCTTCGCTGGGCGACCTGCTGCTGAATGCTCTGCTCGCCCTGGTTGTTGCCTATGGTATTGCCCTGCTCTGGCGGCATCATCGGGTGCTGGAGCGCGTGGCGGCGCCGCGCAGCCGGGGAGGGCAGGCCCTGGCCCTGCTGGGAGTGGGACTGGCCTTCTGCGCAGTGCTGAGCATGCTGTTTCTCTACTACCGCGATGCCTTCGGCAGCTCCCAGCTGAGCCTGGATGTCACGCGCAGCATGCAGATAACCAGCTTCCGGGCCGTGCTGGCGCTGGCAGTGCTGCTGCACACCGGCGCTTACCTGACGGTGCTGTTCCTGCTCACCCAGCTGGGCGGCCCGGTGCTGCAGCATGTGCCGCGACGGATGTTGCTGCTGCTGCCGGCCTTGCTGGCCCTGGCTGCGCTGGGCGTGGGGCTGGCCCTGGGGCACGCCTGGGTGCTGCTGGCCGGGGTGCTGCTGCTGTTTGCGGCCCTGGTCCGGGCCGTGGGGCTGCGGTCGGTGCCCACCGCCGGCGACTACCAGGCCTCGGTGCTGCTGGTGCTGCTGCTGGCGCTGTCGTCGGCCACCGGGGCGCTGGCGCTGTATGCGCACTTCGAGCAGCAGCTGCTGCTGGATAAGCAGCGGCTGGCAGGCAACCTGCTCGTGGATAACGACCTGCAGGGCGAGTTTTTATTGGGCGAGCGTATCCGCCAGATTTCGGCCGACCCTTTCATCCGTCGCTCGCTGTCGGGCGCGTTTGGCCGGCCGGAGGCCGTCAGGCGCCGTGTGGCCCGGCAGTACCTGGGCGACTACTTCGATAAGTACGAAAGCACTATTACGGTGTACGACGCGGCCGGGCAGCCACTCGCAGCCCCGGCCGGCACAGCACCGCTGACCGATGCGCTGGCCCGCCTCCGGCAGAATGCCACCCAAACCGACCAGCCCGGGGTGTACCTGCTGCGCTCCAGCAACTCGTTCAGCTCGCGGCGCTACGTGGCCCTGGCAGCGGCTGGGGGGCCGCAGGACGGCGGCATGGGGCCGGCGCTGGGCACTGTGCTGGTGGAGCTCACCCTGAAAAAGCTGACATCCTACAGCGTGCTGCCGGAGCTGCTTGTTGACCAGAAGTTTTTCCAGCCCGGCCTGGCTACCCAGCTCAGCTACGCAGGGTACGACCACGGGCGCTTGGTGTACAGCGAGGGCGACTTCGACTACGCCAACCGCCTGCCCGCTGCCCGCCTGGCCGAGCCCCGGCTGTACACCGACGGGCTGGTGCTGGGCGGCTTCCACCACCTGGCGGTGCGGGGCTCACAGGAGCGCACGGCCGTGGTGACTACGGCCACCTACTCTTTGGCCGACTGGCTGGCCAACTTCTCGTTTCAGTTTTTGCTGGCGGCGTTCTTCTGGCTGCTGCTGGGCGGGCTCTACGTGCTGCTGCGCGGCCGGGCGGCCCTGCGCTTCCGGCTCAACTTCAGTACCCGCATTCAGCTGCTGCTCAACGTGGGCATTGTGGTGCCCTTGCTGGTGGTGAGCGTGGCCACGGCCAGCCAGCTTATTGCCTCCTACCAGCGCGACCTGGCCCATACCTACGAGCGGCGCGGGCAGCTGGCCCTGGAAAGCCTGCGCCGGCAGCAGCACCTGATGGCCGATACCACGGCCCGCATGACCCTGGCCCGGCTTACCCGCAACGTGGCGGCCCTCACCGAAACCGACCTCAACCTCTACGATGCCCACGGCGAGCTGCTGGCCAGCAGCCAGCCCCTGATTTTTGAAGCCGGCCTGCTGGGGCCCCTGCTCAACCCCCAGGCCGTGGCCGCCCTGGGCGAGCGGGGCCGGCCCCGGGCCCTGCTGACCGAGCAGGCGGGCTCGCTTTCCTTTAATGCCCTTTACCTGCCCGTGCGGGCCGCGGCCGGCGAAGCTGCCGACCTGGCCGGCCATGCGCTGGTTCATTCGCCCGCTACGGCCACCGCCGAGCCCCTGGCGCAGGCCGAGCCGGCCACACCCGAGGAAACGGCCACGTCCACGGGACCCATCGTCGGCTACGTGGGCATTCCCTTCTTCGACTCAGAAAAAGAGCTGAACACCAAGCTGACGGAGCTTTTTACGACCATCCTGAACATCTTCACGGTGATGTTCCTGCTGTTTCTGGGCCTGGCCTTCGTGGCCGCCCGGCAGCTGACGGCCCCGCTCAAGCTCATCACCGAAAAGCTGACCCACACCACGCTCACCGGCAACAACGAGCTGCTCACCTACCGCTCCACCGACGATGAGATTGGCCTGCTGGTGCGCGAGTACAACACCATGCTCACCAAGCTGGAAGCCAGTAAGCAGGAGCTGGCGGCCCAGGAAAAGGAGGCGGCCTGGCGCGAGATGGCCCGGCAGGTGGCCCATGAAATCAAGAACCCGCTCACGCCCATGAAGCTGAGCCTGCAGTTTCTGCAGAAAGCCATTGCCGAGCGCCGCCCCAACGCCGAGGAGCTTATCAGCCGCATCAGCCAGACGCTTATCACCCAGATTGACGTGCTGAGCGACATTGCCACTTCGTTCAGCACCTTCACCAACCTGCCCGCCATGCGGCCCGAGCGACTGGATGTGGCCGCCATTCTGCGCCGCTGCGCCGGCCTGCACCAGCCCGACGCCGCCGACGGCTCCCTGGTCCTTAGCTTGCCTGACGATGCCGAAACCGGCCGTTACACGGTTTTTGCTGATGAAAACCTACTAGTGCGCACCTTCAACAACCTACTGATAAATGCGCGGCAGGCCGTGCCGGCCGGGCGGGCACCTTATATCGAAGTGGCCCTGGCTGCCGTGAGTGAGGGCAATGTGCGCGTGAGCATTCGCGACAACGGGGCCGGCATTGCCGAGGAAGTGCGCGAGAAGGTGTTTGTGCCCAACTTCACCACCAAGGAAAGCGGCTCGGGCATTGGGCTGGCCGTGGCCAAGCGCGGCATTGAAAGTGCCGGTGGCAAAATCTGGTTTGATACCGTAGTAGGGGAGGGCACCGTGTTTTTTATTGAGCTGCCGCTGGCGGGCTAATGAAGGCAGGAAAGTGTGCCGCCCTTGGCACGAAACCGGCTCCCAGTCACGTTACTGCCCAGATACGACCTTTGCTGCATGATGCTTCGCTACCGCCTGTGCTTTACCCTGATGGGCCTGCTCGTCATGGGAGCATGGGCGCTGCTGCCGCAACAGGCGCTGGCCCAGCAGAAACCGGCGCTAAAAGAAACCGGCCCGCCCAGCACGCGGCGCTGCCGCTACCTGCGGCTCACGCCGGGCCGGGATACCACCCGCTTCACGCTTACCGACACGCTCACCATCGTGCCATCGTCGGTGGTGGCCGATGGGCGCTCCGTGGACTATAACCCGCGCACGGAAACCTACCGGCTGCTGCGCCGCGCCGCTGCCGGGCCCGACTCGGTGCTGCTCTGCTACAGGGTGCTGCCCCTGCAGCTAACGGCGCCGCGCTTCCACCGCTCGCGCCGGGAGATGGACAGCATTGACTTTCCGCGCCGGGCGTTTGGGGTGGAGGACTTCTCGGTGCAAGAGCAGATTCTGAGTACGCCGGGCATCAACAAAACCGGCAACCTGGCCCGGGGCATCAGCTTTGGCAACACCCAGAACGTGTTCGTGAACTCGGCCCTGAACCTGCAGCTGGAGGGCCAGCTCACGGAAAACATCCAGCTCACGGCGGCCATCAGCGACCAGAGCGTGCCGTTTCAGCCCGAGGGTAACACCCAGCAGCTGCAGCAGTTCGACCGCATCTACATCACCCTGGTCAACCCTAACTGGAACCTGACGGCCGGCGACGTGGTGCTGCGCAACCGGCCCGACTACTTCCTGCGCTACTACAAAAACATTCAGGGCGCGGCGGCTGAGGCCAATTTCGGCCCGCCCCTGCTGGGCCTGGACGGCGGCGTGGCCCAAGGCGTTTCCAACAACCCCTTCACCAACGGGCAAATCAACCAGTACCCCGGCAGCAGCCTGCCCCAAACCCTGAACCCGCCGGCCATCAGCCAGCCCCAGCTGACCGACCCCAACCGGCAGCTGCCGAGCGCGGCGGGCACCAATGCCGAGGACGCCGCCCGCGTGGGCGACCTGGGTGCCCGGCCCGGTCCGCGCCGGCTGGGGCCCTGGCGCTCCTCCACCTCAGCCGCGGGCGGGGTGGCCAAGGGCAAGTTTGCCAGCATCGCCGTCACGCCCATTGAGAACGTGCAGGGGCCTTACCGCCTCAGCGGGCCCAACGGCGAGCAGTTCATCATCGTGCTGGCCAACTCCGAGCGCGTGTACCTCGACGGCCGCCTGCAAACCCGGGGCTTCGACGCCGACTACACCATCGACTACAACCTGGCCGAGGTCACGTTTACGCCGCGCCACCTCATCACGCGCAACACCCGCATTCGCATCGACTTTGAGTACTCCGACCTCAACTACGCCCGCTCGCTCTACACCCTGAGCCACTACCAGCAGGTGGGCAAGCTCAACCTGCGGGCCAACTACTACCAGGAGGCCGACAACCCCGACAACGCCGCCAACCTCAACCTGCGCGACGAGGACCGGGAGATTCTGCGCGCCGCCGGCAACGTGGGCGTGGCCGAGGCCCCCGGCGGGGAGCGCACGCCCTACAGCCGCAGCATTGTGCAGTACAACCTGAACCCGGCCACGGGCGTGTACACCTACCCGCCCGACTCCCTGCGCCCGGTGTACACGGTGCGCTTCACCGACGTGGGGCAGGGGCAGGGCGACTACGAGCTGAGCACCACCGACCTGAACGTGAACGGCCGGGTGTACAAGTACGTGGGGCCTGGCCTGGGCCGCTACCGGGCGGTGCGCCGCCTGCCCACGCCCCTGCTCAAGCGCCTCGTCAGCGCCGGGGCCAGCCTGCAGGTGGACAGCAGCACGGCGGTGTTTGTGGACCTGGCCAGCTCGCGCCTGGAGCGCAACCGCTTCTCGCCGGCGCGCGACGAGGGCGGGGCGCTGCGCGTAGGCTACGCGGTGCAGGACCGCCGTATTGGCTTTCTGGGGCGCTACCGCCTGCGCTCGGCCCTCGACTATGAGTACACCCAGGCCCGGTTTGCGCCCATCGACCGCTACCGCGACATTGAGTTCGACCGCAACTGGAGTGCCAGCAGCACGGTGCAGGGCAACGGCAACGTGGGCACGGCCCGCGAAGACAACATCTTCAATGCCAGCGTGGGCCTGTTTAAGGACGGGGCTAACAACGTCAGCTACCGCCTCAGCCGGCGCTTCCGGCCGGGCGAGGTGAGCGGGCTGCAGCACTGGGCCGAGGCCGCCCAGAAAGTAGGGCGCCTGGAAACGCGCGGCTCGCTGTTTGTGCTGAGCTCGGCCGCCGGGCGGGCCCACTCCGACTGGCTGCGCGGCGAAGCCACCGGCCGCTTCGTGGGCGGCCCCCTGGTGCCGGGCTATGCCTACCGCTTCGATAAGAACATCGTGCGCTCCGACACCAGCAAGGTCATTCGCTCGGCCAACTACTTCGACGAGCACAACGTGTTTGTGGAAAGCCACGACACGGCCCGCACCCGCTTCCGCCTCGACTACAGCTACCGCCGCGACCAGGCCCCCAACCGCCAGGAAACCAACCTGCAGATGCGGGGCGAGGCCCAGACCTGGCAGGGCACGCTGGCGTCGCGCATCGGCAAAAACCAGGACCTGCGCCTGCTGGCCACCTACCGCGACCTGGCTGCCCGCGACTCGGCCCGGGCGCGCACCGTGCTGGGGCAGCTCAGCTACAACCTGGGCCTGCTGCAAAACCAGGTGCGCTCGGAGCTGACCTACAGCGTGGCCACCGGCCGGGAGCTGAAGCGTGACTTTTCCTTTTTGTCGGTTCCTGCCGGGCAAGGCACGCACTATTACCAGGATACCAACGGCGACGGGCGCCAGGACAAAGACGAATTCTTTGAAGCCCAGACGCCGGACGCCCAGTTCCGAACTTACATCAAGGTGTACCTGCCTACCAACGACTACATCCTGGCGTTTTCCAACCGCCTCAGCTACCGCCTCACTACCGCGGCGCCCCGGGGCTGGCGCGATGCCGGCGGGGTACGGGCAGTCCTGGCCCGCTTTTCAACCCTGAGCAGCGTGGCCGTGGACCGCCGCACCACCGATGAAAGCCTGGGTGCGCGGCTTAGTCCCTTTAGCTTCGACAAAGAGGACGAGGAGCTGCTGGCTTTCAACCAGCTGTTTCGCAATACGCTGTACTTCAACCGCTCCAGCCCCATCTTTGGGGCGGAGCTGACCTTGCAGCAAAACCAGCAGAAAACCCAGCTCGTGCAGGGCACTGACCTACGCAACTTCAGCACCCAGACCCTGCTGGTGCGGCGCACGCTGGCGTCTACGTTTACCGGCCGCGTATCGGGCGGGCGCGAAATCCGGGAGTCGAACAGCAGCTACCTGCCCACCCGCAACTACCGCCTGCTGTTTTACACCCTGGAGCCGGAAGTCAGCTACCAGCCCGTGCCTTCCCTGCGCCTCACGGCCAACTACCTGCGTACCATCAAGCGCAATACCTACGAAGGAGCCGAAAACACCCGCGGCAGCTTCGACGAGCTGGGCCTGGAAGCCCGCCTCAGCCAGGTGGGCAAGCGCACCATCACGGCAGCCACGCGCTACACGGGGGTGGAATTTTCCGGCAACCCCAACTCGGTGGTGGCCCTGGAAATTCTTAACGCCCTGCGCCCCGGCGCCAACTTCACCTGGAACATCAACCTGGAGCAGCGCCTGAGCAACGGCCTGAATATCAACATTGCCTACGACGGCCGTAAGGCTCATGGCCTGAACGCCGTGCACACCGGCCGCATGCAGGTGGCAGTGCTGTTTTAAGACCAGGCAAGAAAAAGAAGCTTGCCGCCTTCCCGGCCGCCCCGCCCGGCCGGTTTGCAGAGCGCAGCGCTGCCGGCTTGTTCAGAACCGGCCAGCGCCATTCCCTGCGTAAATTGCCGCCTGTGCTGCTACGACCCGTATTTCTTCTGCTCCTGCTGGCTTGGGGCACTACCCAGCCCCTGGCCTGCGCCCAGAATCCCAAGCCCGCCGCGCCCGCGGCCGACTCCCTGAAGCCCGCCGTGCGCCTGGCCTGGCTGGACTCGCTGCTGAATGCGGCGCCGGCCCTGCGCCAGCACCAGGTGGGCCTGAGCATTGCCGATGCCGTAACCGGCGAGGTGCTGCACGAAGTGAGCGAGGCCCGCTACTTCACCCCGGCCAGCACCATGAAGCTGTTGAGCTTCTACACCGGCCTGCGCCTGCTGGGCGACTCCCTGCCCAGCCTGCGCTACTTCAGCCGGGGCGACACCCTGTTTTTTCAGGGCACCGGCGACCCCAGCTTTCTGCACGGCGACGTGCCCTCGCGCCGGGCTTACAACTTCCTGGCCGGCCGGCCCGAGAAGATGCTGGCGTACTGCGACATCGCCGCGCCCAGCGCATATGGCCCCAGCTGGGCCTGGGACGACTTCAACTACTACTTCCAGCCCGAGCGCACGGCCTTCCCCATTTACGGCAACACCGTGCGCTTCTATGCCAGCGCCCCGGTGCCGGCCCGGGGCAAAGTGCCCGCAGTGCCCCAGCGGGTGCGCGTGCTGCCCCGGAATTTCGCCCCGCTGGCCAGTGCCGCCGAAGCCGCGGATATGCTGGGGCACGACCCCGACGTGCACGTGATGCGGGCCCAGCTCGAAAACCGGTTTACTTATTTTCCGGCGCCCAAAAAGTGGATAGATGAGGTGCCATTCCGCACCAGCCGCAGCCTGCTGCTGCGCCTGCTGGGCGACACGCTGCGGCGGGCCGTGGTCAACAAAGCCTGGAAGCCCCGCCCCGGGCGCGACTCCATCCGGGTGCTGCACGGCCTGCCCGCAGACTCGCTGTACCGGCGCATGCTGCGGGTGAGCGACAACTTCCTGGCCGAGCAGCTGCTGCTGATGTGCGCCACGCGGCTGGGGCCCCCGCGCGACTCGCTAAGTCCCTACCGCGTGATTCGCTACGCCCGCCGCCACCTGCTCGACTCCTTGCCCGACCGCCTGCCCTGGGTAGACGGCTCAGGCCTCTCGCGCCTCAACCTCATCACGCCCCGCAGCCTCAATGCCCTGCTGCTGCGCCTGCACCGCGAGGTGCCCGAGCGGCGCCTGCTGAGCCTGCTGGCGGCCGGCGGCGGGCAGGGCACCCTGCGCAAGCGCTACCACGACGCCCAGGGCACCTGGTTCTGGGGCAAGACCGGCACGCTCACCCACACCTTCAACCTGGCCGGGTACGTGCGCACCAAAAGCGGCCGCCTGCTAGCCGTGAGCTGGCTCAACAACAGCATCCCCGGCGACGACCAGCCCGTGCGCAACACCATGCAGCGGATTCTGGGGGAGGTGCGCAACCGGCTGTAAAGTCCGGCGCTACATTGGGTAGTACGGGCGCGAAGGCCCAATCAGCAGCTCATCGAGGTACTGCGCGGCATCGAGCAGGTCCAGAAAGCTGCGCACCGGCAGGGTGCCGATGTTGACGGCGTCGGTGAGCAGGTGCGTAGCCTCGCCTGGCACGTGTACTTCGGCCACCAGGCGCACCCCGTGCTGCCGCAGCAGCTCTTCGGCCGCCTGAAAAACCGGGGGCAAGGCCGCCGAGCCGGTCTGGTTCACAAACTCCAGGTCGGCCAGGATGGTGAAGCCGGGCTGCACTTCCTGTAGCGTCAGGTGCCAGTCGGCCAGGTAGAAAGGCAGCTGCACGGCCGTCTGCATGGCCCCGAAGTTCTGGTAGAACACCCGGTTTTTGTCGGGCTCCACGGCAATCTGGTACTCCGGGCGGGCAGCGATGAGCTTCATAAGGCAGCTGGCAGGAGATTCAAGTTTAGACCGTAGACGTTAGACATGAGACGTTAGAATCGTTCTGACAAAAGAACTTTCTAATGTCTAACGTCTCATGTCTAACGTCTAAGCTCTTCTTAATACAGCACCCGGAACCGGATGGTGTGCTCCACCCCGCGCAGGGCCTTGATGACTTCCTGGTCGTACTCCTTGTCGATGTCGGTGATGACGTAGCCGATTAGCTCGTTGGTTTTGAGGTACTGGCCCAGGATGTTAACGTGGTGGGCGGCCAGCACGTTGTTGATGTTGGCCAGCACGCCGGGCACGTTGGTGTGGATGTGGATGAGGCGGTGGGCCTGCTGGGAGGGCAGCTGAATGTTGGGGAAGTTGACGCTCTGCTGGGTGTTGCCGGTGTTTACGTAGGCCATGATGCGCTCGGGCACAAACTCGGCGATGTTGCGCTGGGCCTCGGCCGTGCTGCCGCCGATGTGGGGCGTGAGCAGCACGTTGGGCAGGCCGCGCAGCTCGCTCTCGAAGCCTTCGTCGTTGGTTTTGGGCTCGTAGGGAAACACATCCACGGCCGCGCCGCCGAGGTGGCCGCGGCGCAGGGCGTCGGCCAGGGCAGGCACGTCCACCACGTGGCCGCGGGCGTTGTTGATGAGCAGGGCGCCGGGCTTCATCTGGGCCAGCTCGCGGGCGCCGATGAAGCCGGTGTTTTCGGGGCGGCCGTCGATGTGCAGGGTTACGATGTCGGCCTGCTGCAGCAGCTCGTCCAGGCTGCGGCACTTTACGGCGTTGCCGAGCTGCAGCTTCTCGGCCACGTCGTAGTACAGCACCTGCAGGCCCACGGCCTCGGCCACTACCGACAGCTGGGCGCCGATGTTGCCGTAGCCCACGATGCCCAGCTTTTTGCCGCGAATCTCAAACGAGCCGCTGGCCGACTTGTCCCACTCGCCCTGGTGCATCTTGGGGTTTTTCTCCGGAATGCGGCGGGCCAGCACGATGATTTCGCCCAGCGTGAGCTCCACCACCGAGCGGGTGTTGGAGAAAGGGGCGTTGAACACGGCCACGCCGCGGCTCATGGCCTCGGGCAGGGCAATCTGGTTGGTGCCGATGCAGAAGGCGCCGATGGCAATGAGGCGGTTGGCGGCTTCCAGCACCCGGGGCGTCACCTGGGTTTTGGAGCGAATGCCCAGGATGCTGACGCCCTCAATGCGCGCTATGAGCTCCTCTTCGTCGAGGCCGCCGCGCACTTCCTCTACCTGGTAGCCTTCCTGCCGGAACAGCTCGGCCGCCCGGGCGTCGGGGTTTTCGAGCAGCAGCACCTTGATGCGGTTCTTGGGGTACGAAAGAGTCATGGGAAGTTTTAATTGGTACAAAAACTCGTCGAACGAGGGTAATACGGAATCGGCCTGGGCTACTACCCGGGGGCGGGCCACGTTCTCGGTGTAGGCGTAGAAGCGGTTGGCTAGGCCGGCCTCGCGAATCTGGTAGTCGGTGTAGCCGTCGCCGAGCACGTACACGTCGCCTTCGAGGTCGAGTTGCTGCAGCTGGCGGATTTTGCCGCCGTCCTGGCTCAGCACGTTGCCAGGGTCGCAGCCCGTGATGTTGCCCTGTTCGTCGAAGGTGAAGGTATTGGCCAGCACGTGCTCGGCGTCGATGCTGTAGTCGGCTACCACCGGCTCGATAAACTCGCGGAAGCCGCTGCTGACAACGTAGATGCGGCCGGCAAACTGCCGGAAGAAGTCGGCATTGCGGCGGATGCTCTCGCTCACCTTGCCTTTCAGCCGCTCCACCAGCGGCGCCAGGTGGCGGCGGTGGGCCCCCAGCAGCGCCAGCCGCTGGCTCAGCGACTCCTGAAAGCCGATTTCCCCACTCATGCCGCGGTCGGTAAGGGCGCGAATCTGGCCTACTATGTCTTCCTGCTGAGGGTGGCCCTGCAGGGCAATTTCGGCCAGCTCGTCGAGGCCCTCCACTTGCGTGAAGGTGGAGTCGAAGTCGATGATGAGGTAGGGCAGGGGCTGTTTGGGCTCGGGCATGGGCGCAAAGATGGGCCCAGACCCAGGTAATCAAGTTGGCTGAGCTGATTTTATGAGGGGCAGGGTGAGGGAGTACCTTGTCGGTACTTATCTTCTTTCGGACATGAAACAGCTGGTAATATTGATTTTCTGGTCACTCACGGTGGCTGCCAATTCTGCTCTAGCGCAGACCATTACCGTTGCATCCGTCAGCAAAGAGGCCTACCTGCGGGCCTTAAAAAGCCGCATCGACACCAAGCCAAAGGTTACGTATCCGCTGAAAAAGCAGGCAGGCCGGATTGTTATTCCTACAGCAGAGGGGAAGAGCATTTTCCAGGATAGAGGCTTGGGAGCCGAAGGAGATGAAGAAAATATGGGACAGTACATTTATAGCGACGCTAAGAGTGAATACAGCTATGGCGGGTATTGGCCGCAACTCAGCTTGCACTCAATACTAGGTAATTACCGTGAGTCGGGGCGGGACAGTTGGGAAGAAATTTTAGTTGGTGACAATGGGCAGAGGCTCCACCTGCCGGGAGGTCCGAATTTCTCCCCGGATATGCGCTGCTTCGTGGTAGAGTCGGCTGATTTAGGAGTTCACCTAATGCCCAATGTGATACAACTCTATCAACTAAAAAATGACATCTGGCGCAAAATATGGGAAGTGCAACCCAAAACCTGGGAGCCGGCGGAAGCCTTTTGGACGGCTGAAAATGTGCTTTTCCTTAAGAAGAAATTATGGAAAGCCGGTAAGGCGACGGGTGCTTTCACGTACTCGAAAATAACTATTCAGTAGGCCGACAAAGGCAGAAGGACTAAAAGTCCCGCAGCCGCCTTTTGCTCACTTCGTACCCGATAATAGCCGGGATGTAAAACGTTACGTCGGCCAGGAACTTGGCCAGGGTGATGCCCCAGCCCAGGTGGCCCAGCCAGCGCGGCACGTAGTACATCAGCGCGGGGCGGATGAGCAGGCTGTCGGCCAGCTCGGCCAGGCCGAACTCTACCAGCAGGGCCCGCACGTTGCGGCCGAAAGTGGCCAGGGTGTAAGGCTGGCCCGCTGCCAGCCGGCTGCGGCGGGCGCTGCGCACATCAATCAGCAGGATGTAGCCGAAAAACGCCACGTTGCCGGCCCAGGTGGCGGCCAGGGCAGTGCTCACCCCGTTCTGCGTAGCCCGAAAAGTAAGGGCCGCCGCACCCAGGGTAGCCGCCAGCGACAGGGCTTCGGCGGGGAGGTAGCGGCGGGCCCATTCCTGGAGTTTGGCGGGAAGCATACGGATGGTGACTGGAAACCATTGCCCATACGGAAATGAGCGGCAGGAGCGCCAGCCGTAAGTTTGCCCCCGGCCAGGACTTCACAGAAAACTGCCGGGCCGCCTGCTCTACCCTATGAAAAAGATTACTGCCGCGCTAGTCCTGGGTGTGCTGCTCAGCGCCTGCCTGGGCACCAAGCCGAGAGCCAGCCTGCCTGCCCCGGAAGCTGCTTCCGCCACCACTGCAGCCCCGGAGCTGCTGAAGCTGTACGATGCCAGCCGGAGCCGGGAAGTTCCGGTGGCGCTCTACCGCCCGGCCACCCGAAAAAAGCCCGTCGGATTGGCTCTGCTCAGCCACGGCTATGGGGGACAGTACACGGACTATTCCTTTATTGCCCAAGCCCTGGCTGCCGAAGGCTATCTGGTGGCCAGCGTGCAGCATGAGCTGCCGGGCGATGCGCCCCTGGCGACCACAGGCACCGTCTACCAGGCGCGGATGCCCAGCTGGCAGCGGGGCGTGCAGAACCTGCTCTTTGTGCGGCAGCAGCTGCAGGGCTGGGAGCCTGCCCTGCAAAAAGCTCCGCTGCTGCTCGTGGGCCACTCCCACGGTGGCGACATCTCCATGCTGCTGGCCCAGCAGCAGCCCGCCCTGGTGGATAAAGTCATTTCCCTCGACAACCGCCGGGTGCCCTTCCCCCGTGCCAGCCGGCCCCGGGTGCTGGGCCTGCGCTCCAGCGACCAGCAGGCCGACCCCGGCGTGCTGCCCACCCCCGCCGAGCAGCAGCAGCATGGTACCATCGTGGTTACCCTGGCCGGGCAGCTGCACAACGACATGTACGACGGCGCTTCGGCAGCGCAGAAGGCGGAGATGCTGCGCCATATCCAGGCCTTTGTGAAGTAAAAGTTAAAAGTGAAGAGTTAAAAAGCAGACCCGCCTTTTAACTCTTCACTTTTAACTTTTAACTCAAAAAAAGGAGGTGCTACCGCGCCCCGGCCTTGCTCCAGCGCGGGTCGTAGTGGGCGCCGCCGAACCAGTACAGCATCAGGGCTCGGGAGTAGCGCAGGATGGCCGGAGTGAGCAGCAGCGTGACGGCCGTCACCACCACCACATACACCCAGGTATCGGGATTACCGAACAGGTAGTACAACGGAATGCCGACGGCAAACATGGTAGCCACGTTGAAGGCGAAGGTGATGTACATGGAGCCGTAGTAAAAACCCGGCTCCGGCTCAAACGACTGGGCGCAGACCGGGCACTGGGCCGGCATCTGCGCAAACCGGGTGATGTTGAACGCGGAGGTAGAAAACAAGCGGCCCTGGTGGCAGCGCGGGCAGCGCAGGTCGAGCAGCGACAAGGTGGAAGATTCAGGAGCAGCCATGGATGGTATTGGGTAGTAAGTAATAAGACGGACTTCAAAAGAGAAACCAGGCCTTTTATAGGGTCGCGGCGGTGCTGCTTTGTTCGCGAAATCTTCTCTGATTAAGCGAACGATGAAGCCAGAGGCTATACGCAGATAGCGCCGTTTTGAACCTCAACCGGAAGCTTTTCCAGCCTTTGAATTATCAACTATACAAAATTACTTCCTGGGGTACGGGCCCTGGCAGCCTACTTGCGGGTACTTACAGGACAAATCAACGCTGCTGCCGAAACGCTTCCGGGGTGTGGCCGGCGTACTTGCGGAAGTAGCGCACGAAGTAGGAGGCATCGGCAAAGCCCAGCTCATCGGCCACCTGGCCCACGCTCAGGGCGCTGTGGCTGAGCAGGCGCTGGGCTTCGAGGATGACCCGCTCGTGAATCAGGGCCGAGGCGGTTTTATTCAGCACGCGGCGGCACAGGGCGTTGAGGTGGTTGGCGCTCAGGTGCAGCAGCTCGGCGTAGTCCTGCACGCTGCGCCGCTGCCGGTAGTGCTGGTTGAGCAAGGCGCCAAACTGCCGGATTTGCTGCTGGGCCAGGCTGGATTCGGGAGCGGGGGCATCGGCGCCGTAGTAGCGGCTGGCCAGCTCCAGGCACAGGTGCAGGTAGCTGCGCAGCACCTCGGCCTGGTTGGCCTGGGTGCCGCCGTACTCGGCCAGCATGCGGGCCAGCAGGGGCTGAATTTCGGCTTCCCCGCTTGCCAGGTAAAGCACCGGCGGGTGGGAGCTGCTGAAGAAAGGGTAGTCGTACAGCCGCGAGCCGGGGTAGCGGAACAGGTAGAAGTCGGCATCGAAAAACAGCACGTAGCCCTGCGCGTCGTCGCTGAGCTGCCAGTGGTGCACCTGTCCCGGGGCCAGGAAGAAGAGGCTGCCGGGCTGCAGCTCGTAGCTCACCAGGTCTACGGTGTGGCTGCCGCGGCCCTGGGTGATGTAGAGCAGGAGGTAGAAGTCGTGGGCGTGGGGCTCGTTTACGTGGGGAAAGCGGCGCACATGGGTTTCGAGCCGCTCCACGTAGTAGGGCCGGCGCGCCTGGGCCTGCGGAAAGGAGGCCAGGGCGAGGACAGGTGGAGTGGTGTTTTTCATGCCGGGCTTACCTCCTGAAAAAGCGTGTTGGTGTCGGCTGCCGACAGTGCCGGGACGACAGACGCTGCAATATTAGGACATGCTGTGGTGGACGCGCCCGCGGCCGGTACGGTACCTTTGCAGCCTTGCTATTCCATTCCTACGTGTTTCTATCTGCTCTACCTTCCGGCCCGTCGCGCCGGCTTGCCCGCCTCGGCCTGGCCCTGCTGACGGCCGCCGGGCTGGCTTTCACTCCCCCGGCACCCCCCAAAGCTCCCCGCGTGCGAACCTTTACCCTGCGCTGCCAGGCCACCGTGCCCGTGCCACCCGCCGGCACCCATGCCCTCGACCTGTGGGTGCCTGTGCCCCACAACGACCCGTCCCAGACCGTAGCCGACCTGCAGGTGGAGTCGCCGGTGCCGTACAAAATCGAGCGCGGCGCCTTTGGCAACACCATGCTGCACCTGCGCCTGCCAGCCATGCCCACGGCCCCACTGGTCCTGCGCTTTACGGCCCGCGTCAGCCGGCGCGAGCACCTGAACTTCCCCGCCGGGCAGCCCGGCAAAAGCCGGCCCGCGCCCGCCGACCCCGACCAGGCCCGCTGGCTGGCGCCCGACCGCCTCGTGCCGCTCGACCCGCAAATCCGGCAGCAGGCCCGGGAGGTAGTGGAGCAGGCCGGCGCCAAAACCGACCTCGACCAGGCCCGCGCCATCTACCAGCACGTGGTGGGCACCATGACCTACGACAAGTCGGGGCAGGGCTGGGGCCGGGGCGACATCTACTACGCCTGCGACGTGCGCCGCGGCAACTGCACCGACTTCCACGCCCTGTTCATCGGCTACTGCCGGGCCCTGGGCATTCCGGCCCGCTTCAGCATCGGCCTGCCGCTGCCGGCCGGGCGCGGCAAAGGTGAAATCAAGGGCTACCACTGCTGGGCCGAGTTCTTCACGCCCCAAACCGGCTGGGTGCCCATCGATGCCTCCGAGGCCGCCAAAGACCCCGCCCGCCGCGACTACTTCTTCGGCGCCCACGACGAAAACCGCGTGGAATTCTCCCGCGGCCGCGACCTGACGCTGACGCCCGCCCAGGCCGGCCCGCCCCTCAACTACTTCGTGTTTCCCTATGCCGAAGCCGATGGTAAGCCCCTGGAGGTGGAGCGGGTTTACGAGTTTGAGGATTTGGCGGTGGCTCCGTGAACCCCGGCCCCACGCCGCTTGGTGCGCGAAGTTCTCCGGGGGAGGGGAGCCTGACGATTTCAGTGGTCGGGACCGACAGTTTGTATGGTCGCTCCCATGCCTTCCCTGGTCAAACAGTTGTGCGCCTTATTAGGGGCGCCCGACACGGTGTATGCGTGGGCTGAGCCGCCCGCAGCCGTGGTCTGGCAGTACGACATGGGGCCTTTAGCGCCCAAAGACGTCCGCGCGTTTCTGGTGCAGGATACCGTTGCAGGCGTGAGCTACATCCAGTAGAAGTCCCTCCGGCGTCGGTTCAGCCAAAGGTTTCGACTCGTCAAAGCAAGGTATTATTGCATAATGCGCCCCTGAGCTTGCCTGTGCCTCCTTACTGTCGGCGCCTATTATTGTATGACTTCTGCTGTTCGGCCATCTTGGTTCTGCTTGTGGCTTTTCGCGGTCTGCTGGTTGTGCAGCGTGCTTCCCAGCGAGGCACAGCTTAATAGGCCCCTCTTTTTCAAAGAAGTGCCCCTGCCCCAACCGTGGGACCCCATGGTGTTGCGCTTGAACAAAGCATTTGGTTACTCCGTCCGCAACGAAAACGGTAAACTCATCACAGGCCTGGGAAGCCCGAGGTACACTTCCGAGCTGGCCACATCCGCCGGGCGCTTCGAGGGTGTTGACTACGGTGAATTTGGCGGCGTACTGCGTTTTTTTAGCTCCGACAAGCAGGCCCCGCCCGTGGTAGTTAAGCAGGGGAACGTGCGGTTCATTTTTCAGCACAATGGCCAGGTGTACTTCATCGAAGGCCTCGCCCATTTGGGCTACAGAGCCGGAGCCCTGTACCGCGTGACGGGCACGGCACCGGCTTGGGGGTACACCCAGGTGCTTGCGTTTGATGATGCCCCCGAAGCGTTTGCGCGTGAGGGCGACAACCTCTACATCGCGCAAAGCAGCGGGTTCATCGTAATCCGGGCGCTGCAACCAGAGGTGATTGTGCCGCGCGCATTCTGGGGTGGGCTCTATCCCAATTCCGTGGCCGTGTTCGGCGACACGGCCTACGTGGGCTTGCGCGGAGGCTATGCACGGGTCATCGTGTCGACCGGGCACGTGGCATTCTTTAAGCACCTGCCCTAGCTGCTAGTGGTCAGCGTAGCACTTGGACTAGCAAAAAGGCTGGCAGGGCTGCTGGGCTCACTTCTTGCGCCGGTTATACGATTTTACCCGGATATAATCGGGCAAGCTCTTCGGTGTTAAGCGGGCCAGCACCATATCGGCTTCGTCTTTGGTGGCCGGGCGCAGGTCGTCTATAGCTTGCAGCACGGCGGCTCCGGCTAAGTACTCTTGCCCCGATAACCGGGGGCAGGTGCACCAAGTCAGGGATGCCCGGATACATTCCACGACCATGAATTGCCGTCGGTGTGACCGGCGTCCCGCCCACAAGGCGCCACTACCGGCGGCTGGCTTCACCGACTTGAGCCGTCCAGCGGCGGCGTTGTAGCGGGGTAACGCGGTAGAGTTTGCAGGGGTGGGAGCCGCCGCTGCCGTATCAACGGCGCAGCAGCGCACGGCGTAGGGCCCCGGGACCTGGAAGACCAAGGGGGTGCCACCCAACGCACGGAGCAGGGCAAACACGTCGGGTTCGCTCCCGGCCATCGGGGCACGGGGAACTGGGGCAGCAAGCTTGGCGGGCAGCACAAAATACGTGTCATTGGCATCGATGGACCCAATCGTCACTTTCACCACCAAGTGCGGTGGAGCAGCTGCTTGGGCGTGGGCAGCCGTATTCGCTAACCCGGCTTGGGCGAATGCCTGCACGCTCAACAAGAACTGCAAGTGAAGGAATAGTACACGAAGTGTCATGTCAGAATGTACAGTTAAACACGACACCGGAGCAGGCACCCCGGAGGATTCCGCGTATCAAGCGGTGTGGGCCGGGGGTGAGGTTTGCGCCTACTCCGCCGCCTGCAGCGTGCGAATATCATCCGCTGTCAGGCGCATTTCCGTGGCTTCCAGCAGTTCTTCCACCTGGCCAGCGCTGGTAGCGCTGGCAATGGGCGCCGTTACGCCGGGGGCCTGCATCAGCCAGGCCAGGGCTACCTGGGCGGGCGTGGCGCCTTGGTGGTCGGCCACGGCGTCGAGGCCGTGGAGCAGGCGCTGGCCTTTCTCGTTGAGGTATTTCTGGCCTACGCCGGCGCCGCGGGCACTCTTCTTCAGGTCTTCGGCCTGCCGGTACTTGCCGGTGAGGAAGCCTGCCGCCAGGCCGTAGTAGGGAATGCCGCCGATATTTTCCTGCGTCAGCATGGCAGCCAGCTCCTGCTCGAAGTCGTGTCGGTCGTAGAGGTTGTACTGGTTTTGCAGGGTCTCGTAGCGGGGCAGGCCGTGCTGACGGCTGGCCTGCAGGGCCTCCCGCAGCCGGGCCGCCGTGAAGTTCGACGCCCCGATGGCGCGCACCTTACCCTGCTGAATAAGCTGGGCGTAGGCTTCCAGGGGCTCGCTCACGGGCACGCTGGCGTCGTCCTTGTGCGACTGGTACAGGTCGATGTAGTCGGTTTGGAGGCGGCGCAGCGAGTCTTCTACCGAGCGGATGATGTAGGCCTTGCCCAGGCCGCGGTGCTCGGCGTCGATTTCGTAGCCCACCTTGGTGGCAATGAGCACGTCGTCGCGCCGCCCCCGCTGCTTGAGCCACTTGCCGATAATGGTTTCCGACTGCCCGCCGCCCGCGTTGCCCGGCGCCCAGGCCGAGTACACGTCCGCCGTATCAATCATGTTGCCGCCACCGGCTACAAAAGCATCAAGCACGGCAAAAGACATGGCTTCATCAATGGTCCAGCCGAAAACGTTGCCGCCTAGCACCAGCGGGAAAGTGGAAAGGCCCGAGCGGCCAAGGGGACGGAGCATGGTAGGGAATTAAAAATTATGAATTATGAATTAAAAATTCTCGGTCGGACGAGGTTGTTGGTGTGGCGCGGCATATTCTGGCTACGGCACCACTTTCAGAACCCAGCCTAGGCATACGTGAGGGCGGCTCCTAAAGTAGATAGGCTCCGCGTAAGTTTGCCGCATGATGTATTCCTACATGCTGGTGGGGTTGGGGGGCGGAATAGGCGCTATGGGCCGCTACGTACTGCAGCAGGCGGTACAGGGGCGCTTCCCGCTGCCCTGGCCGGTGGGCACGGGCGCGGTAAACGTGCTGGGCTGCCTGCTGGCCGGCCTGCTGCTGGGCACGATGGAGCGCCACGGCCTGGGCAGCGGCTGGCGCCTGCTGCTCATCACCGGCTTCTGCGGGGGCTTCACCACCTTTTCGGCTTTTGCGCTGGAAAACCTGGCTTTGCTGCGGGCCGGGCAGGTGCTGCTGGCTGCCCTCTATGCCGGGGGCAGCGTGGTGCTGGGCGTGCTGGCCGCCGCCGGGAGCTACTGGCTGGCGCGGGGGTGAAGGGGGTACGGGCAGGTTCGGATGCTTACTGGCTGGCCAGCACGCGCCAGCCGTGGGCGGGCAGGCGCAGGGTATCGGCCGGGGCGGGCTGCTTGCTGAATACGTCCTGGCGGGCCTCCTCAGCGGCGGGCAGCGGCACCGCCTGAGGCCGGGCGTCCAGGTTCACGGCGACGAGCACGGCGGCATCGCCTTTCCGTCGTTCAAACACCACCGTTTTTGATGAGCTGGGCAGCAGGCGGAATTCGGCGCAGGCGTCGTAGTTGCGCAGGGCCGGGTGGCTTTTCTTGAGTTTGACGAGCGTAGTGTAAAAGTCCTGCAGCGGGTAGCCGTTCCAGGGAATGGTGTCTTTGTCGAAAAAGCGCAGCCGCTTTTTCAGGGCGGCTTCCTGCCCGCTGTAGATGAGCGGCACCCCGGGCAGCAGGGCCGTGAGCACGGCCATGGGCTGGGCATTGGGCCCCAGCCGCTCGTACTCCGAGCCGTCCCAGGCGTTGATGTCGTGGCTGCTGGTAAAGGTCATGAGCTGCACGCCGGCCGGGTACATACGGCGCTCGGCGGCGTAGTAGCGGGCCAGCGCGGAAGTAGGCTTCTGGCCCCGGCCCAGGCTGTCGAGCAGGCCGTGCAGGTGCAGGGCGTAGGTGGCATCGAAGGCCTTTTCGAGTAAATGCGTGTGGGGCGTAAACTCGCCGGGCTTGAGGAAGGGCGGGTCGTGCAGCTCGTCCCACTCGGCCAGCATAAACACGGGCTTCACCTTTTCCAGCTCCTGCCGCGTGCTTTCCCAGAAGTCGGTAGGCACCAGCCCGGCCACGTCGGCGCGGTAGCCGTCGATGTCGGCCTCCTTCACCCAGTACAGCATGGCGTCGGTCATGTAGCGGCGCAGGGCCGGCTTGCCGTAGTCCAGGTCGATGACGTCCTGCCAGTCGGCCACGGGCGGCTGAAAGTTTCCTTTGGCGTCGCGGGTGTACCAGTCGGGGTGCTGTTTGGTTAGCGGGTTGTCCCAGCTTGTATGATTGGCCACCCAGTCGAGGATGACGTACATGCCGCGGCCGTGGGCGGCCTTCACCAGCTGCTGTAAGTCGGCCAGGGTGCCCAGCTGCGGGTTCACGGCCCGGTAGTCGTACACGGAGTAGGCGCTGCCCAGGCTGCCCTTGCGGTTGAGCTTGCCGATGGGGTTGATGGGCATCAGCCACAGCACCTTTACGCCCATTTGCTGCAGGCGCGGCAGGTGCTGCTCAAAAGCCCGGAACGTGCCCTCGGGCGTGTACTGCCGCACGTTTACCTGGTAGATGGTGGCATCGTCCATCCAGGCCGGGTGCCGCACGGTGAAGGGGGCCGGCGGGGGCGGGCAGGCCACTGCCTGCTTTGCTGCAGTCGTTTCTTTCTTATCGGTTGACTGGCAGGCAGCCAGCGTCAGCAGCAGGAGCAAAAGGAAATGTCGCATTCCGAAATGTACGCGGCCTTTCATCATCCTGAACCGGCACCTGCCTTCAACAATCGGTACGAATGGTACGCTACTGCTTCACCACGCGCTGGTGCTGGCCGCTGCGCACTGCTGGGTAGCCGGGAGGCGCATAAGCCATTCCGGGTAAGCAGTATTATGAGCGTCAGGTGAATAAAAACTACTTACCTTGGGCCCCAGTCAATGCCAGGCCCGTCCACCAGCGCGGGTACACCCAACCGATTGTGGCGATGAGGAAGTACCTGACACGTTTTGGGAGTGCCCTGGTGGTATTCGTGCTACTGCTTTCAGGCAGCAACGCCAGCGCGCAAGGCCCCACCTTCGACCGGGCCATAACCTGCGCCAGTGGCCCGGGCTCAATGGGCTTTGGTCCCTTCCGTATGGTCTTCGACGCGCAGGGCAACCAGTACGTGGCCGGGGCCTTTGGGGGTTCGGTACTGCTGGGTAATACCATCCTGTCTGTATCGCCCAACGTACGAGGGCTGTTTGTGGCCAAGCTCGACCCGCAGGGCAACTATCTCTGGGCCACGCAGGCCGACGACAACCAAGATGGGTATGCCACGGTCCTGACCTTAGACGCAGCTGGCGACCTGTACGTGGGCGGGGGCTTTAGCTCCTTCAGCCTACGCCTGGGGCCTGGCGTAATTGTCTACAATTCCAGCAACAACCTGACTGAAGGTTTCGTGGCCAAGATGGACGGTTCTACGGGCCAGTGGCGCTGGGCCCGTCGCGTGGGTGGCACCCGCGATGATTATGTCAACGCGCTGGCGGTAATGCCTAGCGGGGATGTGTACGTGGTCGGCAACAGCGAAAGCCAAGTCAACAGTTTTGGGCCGGGCACGCCACTGAACTTGCCTAATCGCGCCGTTGGCACAAGCAGCCAATACCGCGACGCCTACCTGGCCAAGCTCTCAGCCACTGGTACCTGGCTCTGGGCCCGGCACGTGGGCAATGGCAATCCCTATTTAGGCACCTTGGAGGTGGACCCGCAGGGCGAGCTATACTTTACCGGAACCTTCACTGACTCGGTTCGCTTCGGGAACACGCGCCTGCTGACGCGGCGCATTACCGGCGCGCCTAACCCCATGGGCAGTGACATATTCATCGCCAAAAGCACTGCGGCAGGTGTTTGGCAGTGGGCTGTGCAGGGCGATGCTCTTACCCAGCAGAACCAACTAGGAGGTGGGGTTGTCAGTGATGGCCAAGGGCATCTGTACTTTGCCGGTATTTATGAAGGGCCAGCCGCGCGCCTTGGCAATTTCGTGCTCCCGAACCAAAGCCTGCAACGCCCGCGAAGTCCGATGTCGCCCCTGTATACGAATAACTATCATTCCGATGCCTTCGTGGCCAGGTTTGATTTAGGTACTCAAACCTGGAGTTGGGCTATGCAACGAGGAGGGCCTTACGACGAAGTATTAGGTCAGCCTGCCGTGGACGCCCAAGGTCGTTTGTATGTAACGGGTACCGTTACCAATGTACCCCAGTACGGAAGAGACCCGGAGCTTGGGCAACTGGATGCGGCAACGGGAGCCTGGCAGTCGAGTCAGTCCTTGATTCCGCTAGCCTATCCTATATTAAAAGTTGATAGGCAAAACCGGCTGCATTTAGCTACCTCATTCAGTACGCCATCAGTCACGCTCGGGGCCTTCACACTGCAGAATGCCGGGCCCAATATGAACACCGGCGTGCTGGCCCGCATGACGGCCGGCCCGCTGGCAGCTACGGCGGCTTCAACACGCCAGGTAGGATTGGCGCTGTGGCCCAACCCAGCCAGCGCGGGTATGCCGGTGCAGGTGACGGGCCCGGCCCCGGGCCAAGCGGTGGAAGTGTTCGACATGCTGGGCCGCAATGTGGGCCGGGGCCGTATGCCCGCTCAAGGGCCCTTAGCCCTGGCCTTGCCTGTAGCATTGCCCGCCGGCGTATACGTAGTGCGAAGTGGCGGACAAAGCATGCGCCTGCTCTGGTCCGCTCATCCCTAGAGCTTGCTGGCGGCGAAAGGCTTCAGTTTTTCCACTGTTCTAGCGTAGCTGGCAGTTAAAAGTATCCCGCTTCCAAGGGATAGCATTTAGGTCTTACTGCTTCACCACGCGCTGGTGCTGGCCGTTGAGCTCCAGCAGGTACACGCCGGGCGGCAGGGGCTGGCCGGCACTGCCGGTGCCGGGCCAGGTCAGGGTGTGCGTGCCGGCAGCTTTGGCGTCTACCGGCAGGGTAGCCAGCAGCTGGCCCGTGAGCGAGTACACCCGCAGCTGGTAGCGGCCCGGCTGGCTAACCTCGCAGCTGATGGTGGTTTCGCTGCTGAAGGGGTTGGGGTAAGCAGCATTCAGGCTGATGGGCCGCAACGAGCTTGGGCGGGCCGGGATACTGTTCAGCCGCAGGTTGAATACGCGCACCGCCACTTGCTGGTGCCGCCACTTAAAGTGTACGCGCAGCACGTTGCTGGCCGCGTCGAAGTAAGCCGCCGAATCTTGGGCTGCATAGGCGGCCAGGCTAGCAGAGAGCGGCAGGTTCTGCCCATCGTACGTCACCAGCGAAGGAGCCCGGCTCACCCGCTGGATGTGGTACTCGATTTCGCGCTGCCGCGGGGCCCCGACGTAGCCGGCGCCAGTAGCCGTGGCCACCAGCGTCATGTCGGCCGCCCCGGTGGGGTAGTCCTGAAACCGCAGCAGCTGGTACTCGCCGCGGGCGTAAGCATCGGGCGTGCGGCCGTCGTCGTCGTACACAAAGTAGGGCGCGCTGTTGCCCCCGATGATGGGGTAGTAGTGCAGCTGCAGGGTGTCGAGCACGCCCTGGGCCGTGCTGGGGCGGTAAGGCTGCAGGGCCAGGAAGCCCTCGCCGCGCACAAACAGGGGCAGGCGGCTGAGCGGGGCCGCCACGGTGGCCGTGCTGCCGCCGCGGTACACCTGCCGCGTCCAGTAGTCGACCCAGTAGCTATTGCCGGGCAGGTACACGCTGCGCTGGGTCTGGCCGGGGCTGAGCACCGGCGCCACCAGCAGGTCGTGGCCCCAGAGGAAGGCGTCGTTGAGGGAGGGCACGGTGTTCGGCACCGCCGCCTCCCAGCTCAGCGGCCGGGTCAGGGGGGCGCCGGTCTGGCTGTTTTCCCAGGCGAGGGTGTAGGTGGTGGGCAGCAGGCGGTGGCGCAGGCGGGCGTAGTCGCGCACGATGCTCTTGTAGGGCTCGGGGTAGAACACCGGCTCGGTGGGCACGCCCTCGCCGTGGGCCCGCATGATGGGCGTAAAGGCCGCAAACTGCAGCCAGCGCATGTACAGCTCGGGCTGCAGGCCGCCCCCGGTGAAGCCGCCGGCGTCGGAGTGCATGTAGCCCACGCCGCTCAGGCCCATGCCCAGCATCACCGGCACCTGGGCCTGCAGGCCGCTCCAGCTGCGCTGAATGTCGCCGCTCCAGGGGAAGGCGCTCAGGCGCTGCATGCCCGCGTAGCCCGAGCGGGTGAGGTTGAACAGGCGCTGGCCGGGAAACTCCTGGCGGTACTGGTCGTGCAGCAGCTCCATCCACTGCTGGGCGAAGCTGTTGTGTACCTGCCGGGCCGTGCCGCCGGTGTGGCGCATGTCGGCCGGGTGGTTTTCGGGCTCACCCAGGTCGCTCCACCAGCCGCCTACCCCTTCCAGGGTGCGGGCCCGGTAGAAGGGCCACATCCAGCTGCGGGTGGCCGGGTTGCTCATATCAAGCAGGCTGGCCGCGCCGGCCCAGAAGTTGCCAATAACGTAGGGGGCGCCGGTGCTGCCGCGGGCCAGCAGGCCGCCGGCCTGGGCGGCCGCGTAGTTGCGGCTCTGCTGGGTGATGTAAGGCTCGGCGATGAGCACGGTTTTCACGCCCACCGAGTCGAAGTCGCGCAGCATGCGCACGGGGTTGGGAAAGCGGCTGCGGTCCCAGTCCAGGTCGCCCATGCGGTTCATGCCCCCAAACCAGTACAGGTCGAGCACCAGCCCCGACAGGGGGAAGCCCTGCCCGCGCAGGGCCTGCACGATGCTGCGCGACTCGGCCTCCGTCTGGTAGCCGTACTTGCTTTGGATGTAGCCCAGGGCCCAGCGCGGGGGCAGGGGCTGCCGGCCGGTGAGGGCGGTGTAGGAGCGCAGCAGCTCGGGTATGGTGGTGTCGGCCAGCACGAAGTAGCCCAGGCGGCTGCTTTCGGTGCCGTATTCGAGGGTGTTGGCGTCGGCCTGGCCCAGGTCGAGGTAGCCGGGCAGGTGCTCGTCAAACAGCAGGCCGTAGCCGCGCCCGCTCAGCACCAGCGGGATGCTGATGTTGAGGTTGGGCTGGCCGTTCTGGTAGCCGTAGTGGGCCTGGTTGTACAGCTCCAGGCGCTGCCCGCGCCGGTCGATGGGCAGGGCGCGGAAGCCCGTGCCGTACAGGGCCTCGCCCGGCCGCAGGCCGAAGCGCACGCCGCGCAGGCTGCCGGCTTCAAAGTAGCCCGGGGCCTCCACCAGCAGGGTGTCGGTGCCGCGGCGGTACACCAGGCGCAGGGGCATTTTCTCAATGCTCAGGCGGATGCCGCTGGCCGTCAGCTCCAGGCGGGCGGGCGTGTCGGCCACGGTGGCGCTGCCGCTGGCCGTGGCCGTTACGGCCAGGCTGGGGGCGGGCACGGCCGCCACGCCGCTGGGGTAGAAACCCACCCGCAGCACGGCCGGGGCGTAGGGCTGAACCGTTAGCGTGGCCCCATCGGAGGTGCTGACGCTGAGCAGGCCGCCGCTCCACTGATGGCCTGCGTAGTTGCGGGTGGTGGCCGTGTAGCGCGGCAGCAGCACATCGGAGCCGTTGGCGTTGCGGCCCGAGCGGCTGCCGTCGGCGTTGCGGAACACGAAAGCGAAGTAGTTGACCTGGGTGCCCGGCAGCAGGCCGTAGAAGGTGTCGGGCCGGATGCGCAGGCTGTAGCGGCGGTTGCCCAGGGCACGCATGCGCAGCCGGGGCTCGGGCTGGTTCCAGCTGCCCTGCACATGCTTCCAGTCGCTGGACGACGTGCTGGCCGGGGTGATAACGCCCGTATGGGCGTACACGTCGCCGTTGAAGCTGGCCAGCCCCGCATCGCCCCGGGTGGCATCGAAGGTGATGGTGAGCGAGTCGCTCAGGCTGGGCAGCTGCTGGGGCGCAAGCGTGGCCACAGCCTGGGCCCGGGCAAGGCCGGGGAAGGCGAGGGCGAAGAAAAGCAGCAGGCCGAGTAGAGAGTGGCGCATAGCATCCGGAAAAGGCTGAGTAAGCCGCAAGCTACAGCAAAGACCATGCTACCTGCCCCGGCGCTTAAAGCTGCGGATTGGACCGCTCGTACCACACGCAGATGTCGCCCTCGTCTTCGAAGGAGTTGCCCAGCTGCATGCCCAGCTTCTCCATAATGCGGCGGGAGGCCTGGTTCTGCTCATCCACGTAAGCTGAAATCAGCGGCAGCTTCATCTGCTCGAAGCCGTGGTTTAGCCAGGCTTGGGCGGCCTCGTAGCCGTAGCCCTGCCCCCAGAACCGCTCGATGAAGCGGTAGCCCAGGTCGTAGACATTGGTGCGGCCGTTCAGGGGGCCGGCAATAAACTTCAGCCCGGCCCAGCCGATAAACTCGTCGGTGGCGCGCAGAAACACGCCCCAGCGGCCAATGCCAAACTGCCGGTACTGGGCCTGAATATCCTGAATCATGGCCAGGCTCTGGCTGACCTCCGTCAGCGGCTGGCTGCCGAGGTAGCGGTGCACGGCGGGGTTGGCGTCCAGCTCAAACATGCCGGGGGCGTCTGCTTCGCGCAGCTCCCGGAAGTACAGACGGGGGGTGGGGGAGATAGTCATCGCAGAAGCAAGAATGTTAAGTAGGCAGAGTTTACACTAAAAAGGACCTTATGCCGAGCGCAGCATCTTGCCCCAGCAGTAATCTTAACATAAAGGATTTACTCTCGTGGCAGAGATGCTTCGACTCCGCTTCGGCTCCGCTCAGCATGACGCTCTATGATTTTCATGTCTCAGAGCGCTTGCAAGCTCAAATACTACTGCGTCACAATCAGCCGCTGGTGCTGGCCGCCGGCTTCGGCCGTGTACACGCCCAGCGGCAGGGGCTGGCCCTGGGCATTGCGGCCGTCCCATTTCAGGGTGTGCGCGCCGGCACTGCCGGCCAGCTGCAGCTCGCGCACTACCTGGCCCCGCGCATCCAGAATGCGCAGCGGCATGGCCGCACCAGCGGCGTGCCGGGTGTAGCGCAGCGTGGTGCCGCCGGGCCCGAAGCTCCGGTTTTCCGGCACCTCCAGGGTAAACGTTTCCGGCTCCACGCTGCCCACGGGCCGGGTTTGCAGCAGCAGGCCGCGCAGGCTCACGGCCGTGCCGGCATTCATCAGGAAGTGCACGTCCAGCTCGTGGCGGGCAGGGTCGTAGCTCCAGGCTTCGGCCGGCGTGGGCTTGCCGTCGAGCAGCACCTGCGCGGGCGGGGCGGCCACGCGCTGCACCAGCAGCCGCAGCAGCCGAAACGAGGGCTGCCCCGGGTACTCGCCGTCGCTGCTCAGGATGATGTCGGTTTGGGCGCGGCTGTAGAAGCCGCGCATGGTCAGGGTCTCGTACTCCTTGCGGGCCAGGGCCTGGGCCGAGTGTCCGTCGTCGTCATACATGGTAAACTCCGACTCGGTCACCTGCGGGTCGGGGTAGTAGCGCAGCAGCAGGGTGTCGGGCTGGTAGCGGGCCGTGCTGGGCCGGTAGTTGGTCATGGGCAGGAAGGCGCCTGCTTTCACCAGCAGCGGCGTGCGGGCCAGCGGCGCCGGCATGCTCACCGTGCGCCCCCCGGCCAGGGTCTGACCGGAGTAGAAGTCAATCCAGCTGCCGGTGGGCAGCACCACGTTGCGCCGCCGCTGGCCCGGCTGCAGCACCGGCGCCACCAGCAGGCTGGGGCCCAGCAGGTATTGGTCGTTGGAGGGAGTTGTCAGTTGTTGGTTATCAGTTGTCAGTGACGTTCTACCGTCAGCTTTATTAGAACGACCTGACAACTGATAACTGTCAACTGATAACTGCTTATCATACTCCATCATCCGCGCCAAAGGCGCACCAGTCGTAGTATTCTGCCAGGCCAGGGTGTAGAGGTAGGGCAGCAGCTGGTAGCGCAGGTGGGCGGCGTCGCGCACGGCGCTCTTATAGGGCTCGGGGTAGAAGAAGGGCTCCGGCGGCACGCCCTCGCCGTGGGGGCGCATGATGGGGCAGAGGCTGGCCATCTGCAGCCAGCGGGTGTAGAGCTCGCTGTCGATGCCGCCCACGCAGAAGCCGCCGGCATCGGAGTGCATGTAGCCCACGCCGCCCACGCCCATGCTCAGCATGATGGGCACCTGGGCCTGGAAGCCGCTCCAGGTGCGCTGCACGTCGCCGCTCCACGGAAACACCGCGTTGCGCTGCATGCCGGCCCAGCCCGAGCGGGCCAGGTTGAACAGCCGCTCGTTGGGGTACTCCTTGGCGTAGTTTTCCGAGAGGATGCTGGCCCAGGCCATGCCGAAGGCATTGTGCACCTGCCGGGTGGGGCCCAGCACGTGGCGCATGGCTTCGGGGTGGTTTTCGGGCTCGCCCAGGTCGCTCCACCAGCCGTGCACGCCGGTGTCGTGGTGCTTTTTGTAGTAGCTCCACAGCCAGGCGCGGGCGCTGGGCTTGTACATGTCGAGGATGGTGGCCGGGCCGGCCCAGAACGAGGAAACTGTGAACGGCTTGCCGGCGGCGTCGGTGCCCACCAGCCCGCGCGTGCGTACCAGCGAGTCGTTGCTGGAGGTGCGCATCACGTAAGGCTCCGAGATAAGCACGGTTTTCACGCCCTTCTGCTCCAGGCGCTTCATCATGCCCAGCGGGTCCTGGAAGTGGCGGCGGTCCCACTCCAGGTCGCCCTGCCGGGTGGTGCCGCCAAACCAGTACAGGTCGTGCACCAGGGCATCGAGCGGAAAGCCCTCGCGGCGCATGCGGGCGGCCACGTTTTCCGTCTCCGCATCGGAGCGGTAGCCGAAGCGGCTTTGAATCAGGCCCAGGGCCCAGCGCGGCGGCAGGGGCTGCCGGCCGGTGAGGGCGGTGTAGCGGTTGAGGATTTCGCCCTGGTCTTTGCCCGTCACCACGAAGTAGGAAAGCGAGGTCAGGCCTTCGCCGCTGTACTCCAGCACGTCTTTGTTGGTGGCGCCCAGGTCTAGGCTGCCGGCCGTGTAGTGGTCGAACAGCAGCAGGTAGCCGCGGCTGCTCAGCACCACGGGCAGGGTCACGTTTAGGGTGGGCTCGCCGTTCTGGTAGGCGTAGTGGGCTTCGTTGTAGAGCTCCAGCTTGTGCCCGCGCCGGTCGACGGGCAGGGCGCGGGAGCCCGTGCCGTACAGCTGCTCGCCGGGCTGCAGGCGGAAGCGCACGGCCGTGCCGCCGGGCTCGGGCTTGGTGGCAGCGGTGGGGGAGGCGGCCTGACGGCGGAAGGGGGTGGCGGCTTGCGGAACGATGGGGTTGCCTGTTTCGGCTGAACAGACTTCTACCTGCATCGTGCCTTTCATCACCCTCACAACTTTGTCTTCCAACAATGGCCCACCTACAAGCCACAGCCGGTCAGGCTTTTCAACTACTTGTGCTTGGTCCAGAGCCGGAGGTTGCACCACGCTGATGGAACTATCGGCCTTGGGCATTCGGCCAGGCGCGAAGTAAGTTACCCGGACGACGCCCTTAGCCCAAGGCCGTACCTGTACCACGCTGCCATCGGAAGCATTCACTTGCAAAGTGCTGTTGTCCATAAAGGCCGACTGAAATTGCCCGCCCGGTACCACCCGCGCCGCCACGGTGCGCTTGCCAAACGGGTCGGGGCCGGGGGCATCGCCCACGCGCTGGGCCTGGGTAGCCGGGGCCAGCAGCAGGCCGGCACTTAGAAAGGAAAGAGAAAGCAGGGAAGGGAAAACGGACTTCATCGACGCAGGGCAATACACGAGGCGGCAAGTTACGGCCCCGGCGCTTGCGTCTTGTATAAGCCCGGCCATTCGGGAAAGAAAGGCATTAAAAGCCGGTGAAAACGCCCAACCCCCCGAACCCAATTGTACATTTGCCACATGTCCAGTAAAACCCAAGCCTCCCCCTACGCTGCCGTTTTTATTGACTTTGAGAACGTTTTCTACTTTCTCAAAAACCACTTTCACGACCCGCCCGACCTCAACGACTACGTGCTGGAAATTGTGCGAAAGCTGCGCGAGGAGCTAAGTACAAAGGGTCTGGACTGCCTGGTAATCAATGCTTACGCTGACTTTGAGCGCATTCCTACGGCCCCGCAGGGCGCCTTTTACCTCATGGGCGTGAGCACCCGCAACGTGCTGGGTACCGACCATAAGAATGCCGCCGACATGCAGCTCTGCATCGACGCGCTGGAGGTGATGTATACCCGCCCCGACATTGGCACTTTTGTGCTGGTGGCCGGCGACCGCGACTACATTCCCGTGCTGCAGCACCTGCGCCGGCAGGCCCGGCAGGTGCTGGTGGCCGGCTTCCGCGAGGCCGTTTCCGGCGACCTGATTCAGAACCTGGGCAGCCAGCATTTCTACGACGCCCGCGAGCTGCTGGCCCCCGACACGGTGGAGCTGCTCGAAAAGCGCCGCAGCGAGCGCCTGCGCCTGCAGGAGGAAAGCCGCCGCCTGCGCGAGCAGGGCCTGGTGGGCGTGCCCTCGGCGGCAGCCCTGGCCCTGCGCAACAGCCCGGCCCCGGAAGCGGCGGCCGATGAAGCGGCGGCACCTCCCCAGCCGTACGTGCCGCCCGTGCCGGCCCAGGCCGCCCCGCGCCCCCTGGGGCCGCCGCCCGTGCGCCCAGCCGCGGACGAGGCGGCGTTCAACCCCGTGCGGCGCCTTACCCGCGAGCTGGAACGCCGCGCTCTCGGTCTTATCCTCAGTGAGTTCCGCAAGCTCGAAGCCAAGCAGCAGCGCCACGTGTCGGAGCTGTGGCTGGGCCCTTTCATGCGGCAGCTCACCGACGAGCTGTCGGAGCTGCCCGACTGGGAGCGGCGCGACCTGATAAACAAGCTGCGCGACGCCGGGGCCCTGCGCATCGAGAAGCGCGAAGGCGAGCCCCACCCTTTTTCCGTCATCGTCGTCAACTACACCCACCCCGACGTGTGGGAGCTGAACCCCGGCGAGGAATAGCGTTTCCGGTGCCTGGCTTCTGGTTTCTTGTTCCTGGTTGCTGGTTTCTGGTTGCTTGTTTCCGTATTTCGCAGTCTGAAACAGCCTGTGGCAGCTCAGAGCCGGCTCCCCACGCCGCCGGCCCCACCTCATAACTCATAATTCATAACTCATAACTCAATAAAGCATGAGCTTCTTCTCTGAAATGGAATCGGGCATTCAGGCCCTGTTTTCGGCCGTTGGCAACGGCTTTGGCGGCGACCCGGCCATTGGCCAGCAGCACGCGGCCAACTGGCGCCAGCACCTCAACAACGCCAACAGCCCCGCCCTGCGGGCCATCAGCCAGGAGCTGGAGGTACTCAACAGCCACATCGGGCACGGCAACGCGGCCGGCATGGCCGTTTCCATGCAGCTGCTGGGCGAGCTCACGGCCAAAGCGGCCATGGGTATTCACACCTTCGAAGGCACCGGCGACAAGATGCGCGAGCTGAGCCAGAAACTCATCGCCGCTGCGGGCAACCTGCGCCAGATTGCCGCCACCCAGCAGCCCGTACACACCCACTAAGCAACTGCGCTTGTCGCGTTGCTTATAAGGTGCCCATGCGCTAAGCGTACATATTGGTATCAGACCAAGAAAACGGCCCCGCCTCCTGTTACAGGAAGCGGGGCCGTTTTTCTGTTGAAGCGAGGTCGGGCAGGTGCTTAGCGCATTTTGCCGTCCATGCCAATCTGCTGCTGGTCTTTGAGGGTGCTGGTTTTCCCCGACTTGCTGATTACGGTGCCGTCTTTGCGCACCTTGCTGCCATCGGCCAGGGTTACTTCATTGGCCATGGGAATCATCGAGCCGTTGGCCTCCACCTGAATCATCTTGCCCTTGTTCATATAGATGTAGCCACCGGTATCAGGGGTGGTTTGGGCCGTGCCTGCCTTGGCCGGGGCCGTTTGGGCGTGGGCGGTGCCGGCAAAGCAAAACAGGGCCAGGGCCGGTAGGAACTTGAGAGCGTTTTTCATAAGTGAAGTGAAAAAAGGTATGCCTGGAATGAATGGATGCTAAAGTAGCTTACGCTGAGACTATAATACAACTTTATTTTCTAAGATTTACACCGGGCCGCCAGCGCGGCCAAGGTGCCGGGGGTAAGCCCGCGGGCGGGCACTAGTACCCCAGGGCCGTGTCGTCTCCCCGGGGGTCGGCGCCGCCTTCGAGCATGCCGTCGCTCAGCACCCGAATCACCTCTACGCGGCCCCAGGGCGCGCGGGGCTTGAGGGTGTAGCCGCGCCGCTGCAGGGTGTCCTGGGCGGCGGGCAGCAGGGCGCCGGCTTCCACGTCGATGTGGTCGGGCAGCCACTGGTGGTGCAGGCGCGGGGCAGCCACTGCCTGCTGGGCGTTCAGGCCGTAGTCGACAATGCCCACGATGGTTTGCAGCACGCTGCTGATGATGGTGGACCCGCCGGGCGAGCCCAGCACCAGGGCCAGCTTGCCCCCGCGGGTGAGGATGGTGGGCGTCATGGAGCTGAGCATGCGCTTGCGCGGGGCAATGGCGTTGGCGGTGCCGCCTACCAGCCCGTAGGCATTGGGGGCACCGGGCTTCACCGAGAAGTCGTCCATCTCGTTGTTGAGCAGAAAGCCCGCGCCGGGCACCACCACGTAGCTGCCGTAGCGTCCGTTGAGGGTAGTGGTGCAGCTCACGGCGTTGCCGTAGGCATCCACGATGTTGAAGTGCGTGGTTTCGGTGCTTTCGTACCCGGGCAGGCCGGCGCCGGCTTTCACCTGAGCGCTGGGCGTGGCGCGGCCGTCGCGGCGGATGGTGCCGGCCCGGTAGCGGTTGTAGTCCAGGTCGAGCAGCCGCTGCACCGGCACCCGGCCAAAGTCGGGGTCGCCGAGGTAGGTGGCGCGGTCGGCATACGCCAGGCGCTCGGCCTCGGTGATGTAGTGCGTAGCCCCGGGCGAGTGGTAGCCCAGCTGGCTGAAGTCGACCGGCTCCAGCATCTGCAGCATCTGCAGCAGGGCCACGCCGCCGCTGCTGGGCGGGGGCATGGAAATAACTTCATAGTCGCGGTAGCGGCCCCGCACCGGCTCCCGCCACTGGGGCTGGTAGGCGTCGAGGTCGCGCTGGCTGATGAGGCCCTTGCCGCGCTTCATCTCGGCCAGCAGCAGGCGGGCCGTTTCGCCCTGGTAGAACCCGGCCCGGCCTTTGTCGCGGATGCGTTCCAGGGTGCGGGCCAGCTCGGGCAGGCGCAGGGTGTCGCCGGCCCGCCAGGGCCTTTCGCGCAGGTAGGCGGGGGCTGCGTCGGGGTTGTGTAAGAGCAGCTCGGCGCGGGCGCCATTGAGGCCTTGGGCTTCCTTCTCGGTGAGAGGGAAGCCCCTGGCGGCCAGGGCCACCGCCGGCTGCACCAGCGAAGGCCAGGACAGCTTGCCCAGGCGCTTGTGCAGCTCGGCCATGCCGGCCACGGTGCCGGGCGTGCCCACCGACAGCGCCCCGGCGGTGCTCAGGCCCGGCTGCGGGTTACCCTGGGCATCGAGGAACATGTCGCGGCTGGCCCCGGACGGCGCCGTTTCCCGGAAGTCGAGGGTGCCGGCCGAGCCGTTGCGGTCGAGGTACACCAGGAAGCCGCCCCCGCCGATGTTGCCGGCGGCGGGCAGCACCACGGCCAGGGCCAGCTGCACGGCCACGGCAGCGTCGTAGGCGTTGCCGCCGCGCTGCAGCACCAGCGTGCCCACCTTGGATGCCTCCGGGTGGGCCGACACCACCATGGCGTAGTTGGTAACCACGGGCGGCGCGGCTTTGGGGATGGGGGCCGATAAGGCCGATTCGAAGCTGCGCGACGACGAAGTAACGGGCCGCTCGGTGGTGCAGGCCAGCACCGCGGCCAGGGGTATGGCCAGCCATTGGGTTTTCATAACCACAAATAAACGCCGGGATTGGAATCCGCCGCGGGATTTACTGGCCGGGGCGGGCCCGCCCCCTACATTGCGCGGCCGCGGCCGCCTGGCAGGGCTGCTTGCTCTACATGGTTCTATCTATTCATCTACAAGCTACTTTTGAGCTTCACCGCTTTATCCCGATGGCAAAAAAGACCCTTACCGCCCCTGCTGCTCCCCGCCTGGCCCTGGTGCAGCACGACGCCTGGCTGCAGCCCTACGAGCCCGTGCTGCTGCGCCGCCAGCAGCGCCTGCGCGAGCGCCTGGCCGAAATCACGCGCTACCACGGCTCCCTGACGGCCTACGCCACTGCCCACCAGCAGCTGGGCCTGCACCACAGCGCCGGGCGCGGCGGCTTCGTGTACCGCGAGTGGGCGCCGGGCGCCACCAGCCTGGCCCTGGTCGGCGATTTCAACCAGTGGGACAACCTGGCCAACCCGCTGCAAAAGCTGGAGTACGGCGTGTGGGAGGTGTTTCTGCCCGATGCGGAGTATGCCGGCCGCCTCACCCACGGCAGCCGCTATAAGGTGCACGTCGTCACGCCCACCGGGGCCAAAGACCGCCTGCCGGCCATGCTGCGCCGCGCCGTGCAGGACGAGGACAGCAAGGACTTCGCCGCGCAGTACTGGCAGCCCGACACGCCCTTCGCCTGGACCGACCAGGAATTTCGCACCAGCCAGGCCGTGCCCGAGCCGCTCATCTACGAGGCCCACGTTGGCATGGCCACCGAAGAGGGGAGGGTGGGCAGCTACCGCGAGTTTGCCGATAATATCCTGCCCCGCATTCAGGCCGATGGCTACAACTGCGTGCAGCTCATGGCCGTGATGGAGCACCCCTACTACGGCTCCTTCGGCTACCACGTGGCCAACTTCTTCGCCGCCAGCTCCCGCTTCGGCACACCCGAAGACCTGAAGTACCTCATCAACGAGGCCCACGGGCGCGGCATTGCCGTGCTACTCGACGTGGTTCACTCCCACGCCGTGAAAAACGAAGCCGAGGGCCTGGCCGACTTCGACGGCTCGGGCAACCTCTACTTTCATAAGGGCGGGCGGGGCCAGCACCCGGGCTGGGACAGCAAGCTGTTCGACTACGGCCGCCCCGAGGTGCAGCAGTTTCTGCTCTCCAACGTGCGCTACTGGCTGGAGGAGTTTCACTTCGACGGCTTCCGCTTCGACGGCGTGACGAGCATGCTCTACCACCACCACGGCGAGGGCGTGGCCTTCGTGGGCTACGACAACTACTTCGGCCCCGGCGCCGACGAAGACGCCATTCTCTATCTGCAGCTGGCCACCACCCTGGCCCACGAGCTGCGGCCCGAGTGCCTGCTCATTGCCGAAGATATGAGCGGCCTGCCCGGCCTGTGCCGCCCCATTGCCGAAGGCGGCGTGGGCTTCGACTACCGCCTGGCCATGGGCATTCCCGACCACTGGATTAAGCTGCTCAAGCACACGCCCGACGAGCACTGGCCCCTGGGCGACCTCTGGCACACGCTCACCAACCGCCGCGCCGGCGAGAAAACCGTGGCCTACGCCGAAAGCCACGACCAGGCCCTGGTGGGCGACAAAACCCTTTCGCACTGGCTGTTCGACTCGGCCATCTACCACCACATGCAGGCCGGCGACCCCGACCCCGGCGCGGCTCGCGCCCTGGCCCTGCACAAGCTCATCCGCCTCATCACCCTGGCCACCGGCGGCGAGGCCTACCTCAACTTCATCGGCAACGAGTTCGGCCACCCCGAGTGGGTCGACTTCCCCCGGGCCGGCAACGACTGGAGCTACCACTACGCCCGCCGGCAGTGGAGCCTGGGCGACAACCCCGACCTGAAATTTCACTTCCTGGGCAACTTCGACAAGGCCATGATTGGGCTGGCCCGGGAGCAGCACCTGCTGGCCGCCCCCGCCGCCCGCCTGCTCAACCACGACGAGGGCAACCGTGTGCTCACCTTCGAGCGCGGCGGCCTGGTGTTCGTCTTCAACTTCAGCCCCGAGCGCAGCTTGCCCGACTACGGCATTCCCGTGCCCAAAGCCGGCCGCTACCAGCTGCTGCTCAACTCCGATGATGCAGCCTTCGGCGGCTTCAACCGCATCGACCCCGCCGTGATTTACGACACGCTGGGTGGGGGCGGCACGCTGGAAGCGCCCCGGCTCAGCCTGTACGTGACCAACCGCACGGCGCTGGTGCTAGGGGCGGTGGGGGAATAGGGCGCCTGGCCCAAGCCGCAAGGCCCCGGGTGCACTCGTAGCCGGTGCCTTGCGGCTTATGAGAAACTTGATTTACTCGACAACGAACTTCTTGCTGACCGTGCCCTGGGCCGTGGCAATGCGTAGCGAGTAAACGCCCGCGGCCAGGCCCTGCAGCGACACCTGCTGGCTAAGCAGGCCTACCCTCAGCGCCTGGGTACGCACCACGTGGCCCAGCGCATCCACCAGCTCCGCCGTGTAGGCGGCGCGGCTGAACATGGCCGGCAGCTCCACAAAGACCGTTTTGCTGGCTGGGTTGGGGTAGAGCAGTACCTGCGCGTTAAGCGCGGGGGCGGTGGCCGACACGGCGGCCGGGTCCCAGATGGCGAAGTTGTTACTAACCTTGCTGCCGTCGCCTACACCTCCGAACAAGCCCCCGACACAGACCTTGTTGTTGGGCCCCACACACAAGGCAATTACACCCCCATTCAGCCCCGTGCCCAGGTTACTCCAGGCGGTGCCGTTCCATTTGGCAATGTTACTGGCCGGCACGCCCCCGGCCTGCGTCATAGTCCCGCCCACATACAGCTCCCCGCTGGCCGACACGGCCAGGCAAAGTACACTGCCATCCGTGCCCTGGGCACTCGCCGAGCCCAGGGCGCTCCAGGTGGTGCCGTTCCATTTGGCGATGCTACGGGCCGCAACTACACTTGGAAAAAACTGGCCTGCCACTTGGTTAAAGTACCCCCCTACGTACAGGTCTCCGCTGCCCGACACGGCCAGTGCGCATACTGGTTGATTCGTGCCATCGTTGGGGGCGACACCCAGCGTGCTCCAGGCCGTGCCGTTCCATTTGGCGATGCAACGGGCTGGCTGGCCCCCGGCTTGGTCGAAGAAACCCCCGACGTACAGCTCTCCCAGGCTCGTAACGGCAAGGGCCCTCACTTCACGATTCACCCCATTGGTGGCCCCCGTACCCAAGGTGCTCCAGGCCGTGCCGTTCCATTTGGCCACGTGGTTGGCGAGCTGGCTACCCGCTTGTATAAAATCACCACCCGCATACAACTCTCCCGTGCCGGTTAGGGCCAGCGCTTTCACCGCTGGCGCAGTGTTGTTGGCGAGGACGAGGCCCGTACCGAGGGCACTCCAATTGCTGCCGTCCCACTTAGCGATGTTGTTGACCACAACGCCTCCCGCGTGGGTAAAGGCCCCGCTCGCGTACAGTTCCCCGCCCGGTGCCACCACCAGGGCATACACCCCATTGTTAAAGCCAGTGGACCAAGTAATTCCGGTGCCCAGGCTACTCCAGGCCGTGCCGTTCCATTTGGCAATGTTGTTCGTCGCCAGTGCGCCCGCCTGGGTAAAACGCCCCCCCGCGTACACCTCCCCGGTGGGCGCCACGGCTACGGCGAATACACCACCGTTCACGCCATTGCCGCCGCTCGTGTCCATGGGGCTCCAGGCGCTGCCGTTCCACCGCGCAATGCGGTTGACCCGCAGCCCCCCAGCCAGGGTGAAGTCTCCGCCGGCAAAAAGTTCCCCACTGCCCGAAAAGGCCAGGGCCTTCGCCGGGTTGTTGATGCTACCGGCATTGCCGGTGCCCAGCACCGCCCAGGCCGTGCCGTTCCACCGGCTTATCTGACTGACGCTGCCCCCTCCTGGCGGGGTATAATTCTCCCCCACGTACAGCTCCCCGCTGCCCGAAAAGGCCAGCGAAACCACCGTCCGATTGGTCCCAGTGCCCAGCCCCGCGCCCAGGCTGTTCCAGGCCGTGCCGTTCCAGCGGGCGATGCTAGAGGCCGCCATGCCCCCGGCCAGGCCAAAGTCCCCCCCGGCATATACCTCCCCGCTGCCCGACACGGCCAGGGCATACACTACGTTGTTGGTCGTGTTGCCAATGCCGGGGCCCAGGGTGCTCCAAGCCGAGCCGTTCCACTGGGCCACGCGCTTGGCTGCCGTGCCCCCGGCCTGTTGGAAGCGTCCGCCCACGTACAACTGTCCGCTGCCCGTCAGGGCCAGCGCGTACACCTGGTCATCTACCCCATTGGTGCTGCCCGTGCCCAGGGTGCTCCAGGCCGAGCCGTTCCACCGGGCGATGTTATTGGCCATTACATTGCCGCTGGTCTGGCCAAACAATCCCCCCACATACACATCTCCACTGCCGGATACGGCCAGGGCCGTCACTTCCCCGTACACACCATTGTCGGTCGCCGTGCCCAGCACACTCCAGGCCGTGCCGCTCCACTTGGCCACCTGACGGACGGTGAGGCCCCCGGCCCGGGAAAATCCCCCCCCTACGTACACTTCTCCGCTGGGCGAGGCCGCCAGGGCATACACTCTCGCGTCGGTGCCATTGACGGGGCCCGAACCCAGAACGCTCCAAGCGGTGCCGTTCCATTTGGCAATGTTACTGGCCGCAACATCGCCTACCGCTGTAAAAGACCCCGCAATGTAGATGGACGTGCCGACGCACAATACAACAGCTACCGACTGATTGGCTCCTTGCAGGCCAAAGTTACCGGCCCACCGATGGTCCCCTATTCCCATTGTCCCGCTGGGCCGAAACACGGGCCGCCCATCGGGCGCGGTCTGCATCTGGTACTGCCGGGCATCGAACGAGCCGCTGGCCCCCGCCCGCAGCGTGCCGTCCGGGTTCAGGGCCTGGGCCAGCGAGGGCGTGGCCCCCGCCGCCGGTCCCGCCTCTACCGCCGGGCCCTGGTGCGTGCCGGGCCCGGCAGCTGCGGGTGGAGTGCCAGCCCAAGCGGGGGCTGCCAGCAGCCAACTCAACAGCAGAACACGTAGCAGGGCGGGTAGCGGTGCAGTAGCCTTCCTGAGCAGGGCGCTGCAAGTAGTCGAGGGCGTAAGAGTGGGCATAGAGCGAGTGTAATAAGGAGTGGGTATGTGGGCAAATATAGGAGCGGCCCCAAACAGCCACGCCTGCCTGAGGGCCGCTGCATGACGCAGGTGCTGCCCCGGTAGCAAGAGCAGTTTCTCGTAGCTGTGGATTGACAGTATTTCCCGAAAAAAATAAGAAAACCAGTGCATTAAATTTAATTGGCGGCAATCCGTAACAGTGGCTTCTAACGGATGGGAAGACGGATTTGCAACCTGCCATTGAATTAAGAACAGCTGGTATTCCCAGGCAGTGGGTGGCCGGTTTCCAGGAAAAGGAGCCGTGCCGGGCAGTCTTCATCCTTGGGTTGACGCCGGGCTTGTATTTGCGTATACCCGCCACGCCTGGCCATTTCCTACTCGGCCCCGACCGCAGCGGGCTGTTCTACCTGCTGCTGTTCATTGCCCTCATTGCCGCGGCCCTTTTTGTCGACCACGCCTTTGACATCCATTATTCTATTATCGGCAGCGTGGCGTCGTTCTTGGGCTTCTTTACCTCCTTTCAGAGCTGGAAGGCCGCGCACGAAGCCCCGCGCAATGCCGACCAGGCCCTGGCCCAGATGCAGGACATCACGCGCTAAACTCAGGCTCTGGCTCATTCCAACCACCTCATCGACCTTTGCTAGCGCGCGTCTGCGACGCGTGCTCACCAGCCTCGCGTCGCCAACGCGTAACCTCCGCGCCCTATGAAGATGCATACCGCCGCGTCAGAGAGGCGAAACCACCCGGCACGCGTCGCAGACGCGCCAGCAGAGGTTCTGCCTGCGGGAAGGGCCATTGTAGCCTGCCATTTCGGGCTTGGTAAAATGATTAACTTGCTTTCAGGGCAAGCAAGCCTATATTAGTCTGCCCTTTACTCCCGCTTCACCCTTTTTTCTGACTTTGCCATGAAACACACCTACGCAATTTGCTTATTGCTACTGGCCAGCACCGTTGGCCGGGCCCAGTCCTCGCTCACCTTTACCCAGCTGAGTGGCCTGCCCGACGGCGGGCGCTACGGCATGGGCTACAGCCAGGACCAGGATGCCTTCTACATGGCCGGGGGCGGCGGCCCGGCTTCGGCTTTTAACTCCCAGATTTACCGCTACGAGCCCAGCTCCGACTCCTGGGCGTCGGGCAGCGCCAGCGCCAGCCTCACCCCCCAGCGCTGGACTTCCCTGGCCCAGCCCAATATCAGCCTTATCTACGTGCTGAACGGGGTAACAGCCGCAGGCGCCCCCGTGCCCGACCTGCAGACCGTCAGCACACAGTCGGGTTCCTTCGGCTCCAGCTTCGCCAATCCCAGCCCGGCCTCCTCGGCGGGCGTGGCCGTATGGAACGGCCTTATCTACAGCTACGGCGGGCAGCTGGCCAGCGGTACCTACACCGACCAGCTGCGGGCCTACAACCCCACTTCCAACACCTGGACCACACTGGCGCCCATGCCCGAAGCCAAGTCTGCCTTCGGGGCGGCGGTGAACGGTAAGATTTACACCTTTGGCGGCTTCAACGGCGTGCAGAATTCGGCCCGCGTCGATGCCTACGACATTTCCAGCGGCCAGTGGCAGGCCCAGGGCCTGCTGCCCACCACGGTATCGAGCCAGGCCGTGGCCGTGCAGGGCGAGTGGGTGTGGCTGGTGGGCGACTTCACCAACCAGAGCTACCTGGCCGCCTACAACGTACGCACCCGCCAGCTGCGCACCTTCACGTCCAACCTGCCGCCCCGCCGCAATGCGGCAGCGGCCGTGCGCAACAACTTTCTCTACGTGTGGGGCGGCAACACCGCCTCCAGCAATGCCTCTACGCTGGCCGACATGTGGCGCGCCGACGTGAGCCTGCTGCTGGGCACGGGCCCGGCCACGGCCCAGGCCTCCGGCCTGCGCGCCTACCCCAACCCCAGCGAAGCCGGCCAGACCACCCTGGAGCTGCCCAGCGGCACTCAGCAGCTCAACGTCTTTGATGCCCTGGGGCGCCAGGTAGCCACGGCCACCCCCGCCCCGGGCAGCCCGCGCTGGCCCCTGGACCTACGCGGCTTCCCGGCCGGCATCTACCTGGTGCGGGCGCGTACCGCCTGGGGCGGCAGCGCCAGCTGCCGGGTAGTGTGCCCGTAGCTAAGTTGACTTTACTTCATTAAAAAGCCCCGGCTGCGAGCGCAGCCGGGGCTTTTTAATTCCAGCATGTTAGCTTACTCCACCACCAGCTTCTTGCTGATGGTGCCCTGGGCGGTGGCCAGGCGCAGCGCATACACGCCGGCGGCCACGCCCTGCAGCGAGAGCGGTTGGGCCGCTGCGCTAGCCCCCAGTTGCTGGGCGAGCACTACGCGGCCCAGGGCATCCACCAGCTCGGCCGTGGTGGCCGCGCGGCTCAGGCTGGCGGGCAGCACTACCATCACGGCTTTGGCGGCCGGGTTGGGGTACACCGCTACCTGGGTGCTGAGGCTAGTCGCGGCCGTGCCCAGCACGCGCTGGGGCGCGAACACCAGCTCGAAGCGCGGGGTGGTGTTGGCTGCGTTCAGCGTAAAGGTGTAGCTGGGCTGCTGGCTCAAATCCACCAGGGCGCCGGTCTGGCGGTCGCGCAGGTAGGTGGGGATGCCGGCCAGGTGCAGCAGCTCGGCCGCGTGCAGGGTGTAAGAGCCCGTGGCGGGCACTTTCACCGCTAGGGGCACCACTGCCTCGGCGCTGCCCGGCAGGGGCAGGCCCTGAATGGCCAGCTGCTCGGTACCGGTGCGCGCGCTCAGGTTCAGGCCGTGGGTGTTGGGCAGTTTCACGGCGTCAAACTCCGCATCTACCCCCGCCGTGGCGCCTTGCTCAAAGTACACGTAGGCCGCGTCGTGGAGCCCGTTGCTACCACGCAGCTGCAGCTGCAGCTGCGGGCGGGTATCAGCCGCGCCGCGCCGTACCGGCACGTTGGTGTAGCTGGTCAGGCGCTGGGAATCGCGCAGGGTAAGCGTCCCTTGAGTTTGGCCGCTGCTCACGCGCACCCAGAAGCCCTGGGCCAGGCCAATGAGCGAGTTGCCGATGCCGTTGACGTAGGCCCGGTACTGCCCGCCGTACTGGCTGGTGCTTTCAAACACGTACATCGACGCATCCAGATTGACCCGGTCGGCTGGGGCCACCAACGCCCAGTCCAGCGGGGCGGGGTAGGGGTTGCCCAGGTGGTGCCAGCCTGCTTCTGACGCAAACACGCCGTTGTCGCGGTTCAGCGTCTGGCTGAAAGCCCCGTTGAATACGCCCCCGAAAAAGTCTATTGTCTGACCAGCGGGCAGCTGCACCGCGTAGCCCCGGCCCAGGTCCAGCGGGGTGCTCGGCGACGCCGGCGAGAACCAGCCCTTGTCGAACGCCGACAGGTTGTTGCTGGCCGTGGCCAGGCGGGCCTGGTTGTAGCCAAACACGGTGGGGAAGGGCGTCACCTGGCCGGGAGCAGGCGAGCTGTTATAGGCCGGGTTTACCACCGGAGGAGGAGAGCTGCCCGTTCGCAGGGCCGACACGTTGGCGAACGCGCTCGATACCGGCGAGCTCAGGTGGCGGTAGCCGGTACCGGGGTTCACGCTGGGGTTGATATAGCGCTGCACCGTGGCGTTGCCAGTCAGCACGCCGCCGTTGTTGACCACCATGGCCGTGGCCGTGGGCATCGATTCCAGGGTGAAGGCTTGGCCGTTTATATTCAGGCTGCCGGTGAGCGTGAGCAGGCGCTGCACGCTGGCCGGGCCGCCGAGGCTGGCGCCATTGGCTTGCACGGTCAGGTTCCAGAAGCGGGAGGTGCTGCTGCCGCCCAGCGCTGTTGGGGCGGAGCTAGCGGCCACTACGGTGCCCCCGGCTGGCACAAAGCTGCCGTTGTTGGTCCAGCTGCCGCTTACTGCCAGGGTGCCGCCCGTCATGTTGAGCTGGGCGGCGCTGGCAATGGTCAGGTTATGGGCCGTGGCGTTGCCGCTGCCGATGAGGGGCATGCGCGGCGTGGTGCCCGCAATGGTAGCGTTGAGGGCGGGAGTGGGCACGCCGGCCGTCCAGTTGGCCGCGTCAAACCAGTCGGTGGAGACGGCCCCGGTCCAGGTAGTGGCCGTGGCTGCATCGGAGTAGAAGCCGAAATAAGAAGTGGCTTTGCTGCCGTCGCCTACGGTGGTGAAGCTGCCCCCGGCGTACACGCCGGTGCTGAGCATGCCCAGGGCATTTACCCGGTTATCCAGTCCCGTGCCCAGGCTGCGCCAGCTCGTGCCGTTCCACTTGGCAATGTGCGGGGCCGTGCCTCCGCCAGCCATGGTGAAGACACCTCCTATGTAAACATCGGAGCCGCTTACAGCTAAGGAGTAGACAATGTTATTCGTGCCATTGGCCATACCCATGCCCAGGCTGCTCCAGCTGGTGCCGTTCCACTTGGCAATGTAGTTGGCCGCAGCCCCACCGGCCGTAGAGAAGTTGCCCCCCGCGTACACGTCGGTGCCACTCACCGCCAGGGCCCGAACGTCGCTGTTCATGCCCGTGCCCAGGCTGCTCCAGCTGGTGCCGTTCCACTTAGCAATGTTATTCGCGGCCACTCCGTCTACAGCGGTGAAGCTGCCCCCGGCGTACAAGTCGGGGCCGCTCACGGCCAGGGAGAAAACAGTACTATTCATGCCCGTCATGCCGGCTCCCAGCGCGCTCCAGGCGCTACCATTCCACTTGGCAATGCGAATGGCCGTTGCCCCGCCGGCGGTGGTAAAGCTGCCCCCCGCGTACACGTCGGCCCCCCTCACGGCCAGGGCATAAACAAAATTGTTCATTCCTGTGCCTAAGCTACTCCAACTGGTGCCGTTCCACCTGGCAATGTAAGACGTCCCCGCACCGCCAGCCGTAGTGAAGCTGCCCCCGGCGTAGACGTCGGTGCCGCTAACGGCCAGGGCCCACACGGTACCGTTTGTGCCATTGCCAGCGCCCGTTCCCAGGCTGCTCCAGCTGCTGCCGTTCCATTTGGCAATGCGATTGGCCGTCACCCCACCGACCGTGGTAAAACTGCCTCCCACGTACACATCGGTGCCACTCACGGCCAGGGCATGAATATTATTGTTTGCGCCCGCCCCCAAAGCACTCCAGCTGCTGCCATTCCACTTGGCAATGAAGTTGGCCGCCACTCCACCGGCTGTGGAGAAATTACCGCCAGCGTACACGTTGCCGCCGCTCACCACCAGGTCCTGTACGTAGCTGCTCGTCCCCGTTCCCAGGGCGCTCCAGGCGCTGCCGTTCCATTTAGCTACGCGGCTAACGGCCACGCCCCCGGCTGAGGTAAACCACCCCCCGGCGTACACCTCGCTGCCGCTCACGGCGATGGACAGCACATAATCATTCACGCCGCTACCCAGGCTGCTCCAGCTCGTGCCGTTCCATTTGGCAATGTTATTCGCGGCTACTCCACCGGCCGTCGTGAAGTAGCCCCCGGCGTACAGGTCGCTGCCGCTTACAGTCAGCTCCCATACAGTGGCATTGCCAGGCGGTACGTTATTATTCATTCCTGTACCCAGGTTGTTCCAGCTCGTGCCGTCCCATTGGGCGATTTTGTTCGCCGCTACCCCGCCGGCCGTGGTGAAGCTGCCGCCTGCGTAGAGGTTATTGCCCATCACGGCCAGGGCCTCGACACGTCCGTTTATTCCAGTGCCCAAGGCACTCCAGCTCGAGCCGTCCCATTTGGCAATATAGTCGGCGGGTACCCCACCGGCAGTGAAGAAACTACCCCCTGCGTATACGTCACTGCCTATCACGGCAAGGGCTCTGACTTCACGGTCAGTACCGGCATCCAGACTGCTCCAGCTGCTGCCGTCCCATTGAGCAATGTTATTCGCGGCTACCCCGCCGGCGGTGTCAAAGTCGCCCCCCACGTAGAGGACGGGGCCGCTCACCGCCAAGGTATTGACATTGCCGTTTATCCCCGTATCGAGGCTGCTCCAGCTGCTGCCGTTCCATTTGGCAATGGAATTGGCTGCAATCCCACTCGCCATGGAGAATGAACCGCCCACATAGATGTCGTTGCCATTTTGAACCACGGCAATCACTGTTCCATCAGTGCCCGGCAGCCCAAATCCATCCTGCCAGTTCTCATCGCCGGCCCCGGTAATGCCGGCCGGCCGGAATACCGGCTTGCCGTCGGGGGCGGTGCGCATTTGGAAGCCGCTGGCATCGAACGAGCCGCGGAGGCCAGTCTTGAGGGTACCGTCGGGGTTGAGGGCGCCGGCCAGGGACTGGCCTTTGGCCGGAGTGCCGGGCATAGGGGCGCCGGCTGGCGGCGTACTGGCCCAGGCCGGGGCGGCCAGCAGCCAGGCAAGCAGCAGGGCCCGCAGCAGGCCTGGCAGCGAATGGCCGCCGGCCAGAAACAGAGGAGAAGTGTGCATAGGTGTAAGGGAATTAAAGGGAAGAGATAAATTGACCGGTAAAGCTACGCCCCCGAGGCAGGTGGCAATACCCGGAGGTGGGGATTTCCCTTTCCGGCTAGCCCGCGGTGTAGGCCGTCACCTGGCACGTCATACAACGTTTTGCTCAGGGGGCTTTCTGAACTAGTTGGCACGTCCTACAGAGCTACTGTGCCGCAACAAAAAACCTGGCCGCTCCAGCGGCCAGGTTTTTTTGGGAATGTACCCGGTTGGGGTGGCTACACCACCAGCTTTTTGCTGACGGTGCCCTGGGCCGTGGCCAGGCGTAGCGTATGTACACCAGCGCCCTTGCTCGCAAGGCTGGCCACAGTCTAAGCGCAACGACGATTGCGCGCCAGGAGTTAAGACGTGTTTGTGCTTCGCCATTGAATAGGCTCAGGCGACGAATTGCAAACTCGCTTATCTCAGGCTCGCAATTACCCGGGCTCTGGTCGGAAAGCTGCGTCGAACACTAGCTTACTCCGCCGCCTCGTGCCGGGGCCAGGGGGCGGTGTGGAATATCACTTGCCCGTCCTTGATGCCGTCCACCACCAGCACGAAGTAGCGGCCCAGCTGCTGCTCGTTGCTGTAGGCATAATCCCGCGCCAGCTGGGCCATATCCAGGTAGCCGATGCGGCTGCGCTTGCGGGTCAGCAGGTTTTTGTCGAACAGCCGGCACAGCTGGTAGCCGCCGTAGGCCGTGGGCAGAATTTCATAGCGCTGCCGCGGAAACAGGCGCAGCATGCCGGCCTGGGTGCGGCAGTACAGCTCGTGCCCGGGAATGCGGCTCAGCCCATCTACCCGGAAGTAGAGGGTGTAAGGCTCATCTGCCTGCCCGGCACGGGCCTGCTCCGGCCAGCGCCACCACGCCGCCAGCAGCAGGCCAAGTGCCAGGATAATACGCAGATGTAGGGGCCGCATGAAGTCAGCTCAGGTGGTAGTGCCGGCGGGTAAGCCTTGGATATGTTTACGCTTAACAGTTGAAAGTTAAAAGTTGAGCGTTAAAAAGCAGACGTGCTGTTAACGCTCAACTTTTAACTAAGCTTTCGTAAGCTGTAGCGTGAAAATCTGTTTCGCATTGCGCAGCAGGCGCCAATCGGGTACCGCGCTATAGCGCCTACCCGCCCAGGGCTTGTCGCAAAAGAGATTCTCGCAGCTGCTTCCGCGCCATTGCTTAAGCCCGCTTCAGGCCGCGGGCCAGACGCGCCACCGTTTCTTCGAGGCGGCGGGTACGGGTTTCGGGCTTTTTGGCACCTTCCAGCCAGCGCACATATTCCCGCTGATGCGTGAAAGCCAGCTTGGCGAAATAGGTGGCCGCCGCCGCATTATCCTGCAGGGCGGCCGCCAGGTCGTCGGGCACGGTCACCTTGCGCTCGGTGGTGTCGCGGCTCAGAGCCACCCGCACGGTGTCGCCCAGCGTCTTGCCGATAGCGCGGCGAATCTGCTTAAGAACCAGCAGGGCATGGTGCCCGTCGCCGAGCGGTACCAGGCTGCCGCTGTACGGGAAGCCGTCGAGGGTAGCCCGCACGGGTACCCGGCCGCGGGTGCCGTACACCTCGGGTACGCTGAATGGGGCCAGCACAAATACGCCGCCATCGGCTGCTTCGGCATCGGCTTCGAGTACGGCGTCGAACTCGTGTTCAAAAGGGATTTCGGGGCTATTATCGGCGTTCATGAGGCGGAAGTAGGAGGGATGGAGGGGAGGGCAGTCAGGCTGAGCCCGGCCAGTAGCGCCGCAATGCCGGCGGCGTCGGTGGCGGCCAGCACCTGCACCCGCTCGGGGTGCAGGCTGTAGTGCCGCAGCACCCGCTGGCGCAGCTCGTCGGTGGTTACCAGCACGGTGTGGGCCCGGCGCAGGGCGTAGCGCTCAACTTCCAGGCGCCAGCCGCGGTCGGCGGGAGCGGCCGAATCCCGGGCCAGGTCGCTCAGGTGCAGCACCAGGGGGCAGCGCAGGCGGTAGCGGATTTCCAGCGCCGCCAGCCAGGTAGGCCAGCTGGGCGCGTAGATGATGCCAAACTCCTCGCCCAGGCTGCTGGCGTGGGTAGCAAAGCGGGCGTATTGGATAATGCGGTAGTGCAGGTCGTCGGACAGTGCCGGCAGGGCCGGGGCTGGCTCGGCCGCCGCCGTGGGTGCCGGGGCAGGCATGGCTTCTTCGCCGGAGCGGCGCAGGGCGGCCAGCCCTTGTGTGAGGCTGGCGCGGGCCGGGGCAGAGGGCAAGTGCGCGGGGGCAGCCGCCGGGGGGGGTAGGGCCGTACCGGCTTCGGCCGGGCTCAGGCTCAGGTTGTCGGCGGACGCACTTAGGGCGGCTGCTTCCGCCGGGCCGGGCTCGGCGGGAGTGAGGGCGAAAGGCGGGGCGACGGCCTGGGGCCGCAGCGGCAGCTCCGGGTCGGGGTCGAAGGCCAGGTCGGCCACCAGGCGGGGGGCAGGCAGCGGGCTTTCGGGCCGGGGCCGGGGAGGAGCCGGCGGGGGCGGCACATGGGGGTAGGGCGGCCCCAGGGCCGGCCGGTTCCCGCCTGCCTGCGCGGAGCTGCCCAGGTAAGGCGCGGCCGGTACCAGACCGGGCTGCTGCCGGGGCACAGCGGGCCAGACAAACGGCGTAAACCCGGCCCGGGGGGGCTGGGGCCGGTCGGCCGGCCGGAGGCGGGGGGCAGAGGGCACTGGTGCTGCCGGCAGGGGCGGGGCGCTCGTGACAAACCCTACATCAGCCAGGCCAATAAGTCGGGAAATGGACGCGGGCTCGGGGCTGGCGGCGTTGGCAGCCTGCAGCGGAACACCCAGCGCAAAGACAGAGGCAGAGGCCGGGCCTGCGGCTACCAATGATGTCGCCTCCGGTTCAGTGGCAGGGGCTACATCATCGGCGTCGCTCGATGGGGCGGGTGCGACGGACTCCGGACGGCTTTCAGCCTCGATTGCCGGGCCGGGCCCGGGGTGGGGCAGTGCAGCCCCGGCGGCTTGCGGCGCCTGCGCCAGCTCGTCCAGACGGGCCTGGTCGCGCACGGCCTCGGGCAGCTGGGGCAGCACGGCCAGCAAGGGGTGCCGGGCGGCCAGCGCCCGCAGCAGCGGCAGCAGCGGGGGCATGGGCTGCTCGCCGGGCAGGCAGGGGCTGGCGTCGTCATCGTCCCAGGCCAGCACAAGCAAGGGAAACAAAGGCTGGGTCATGGGCAGAGGGCTTGGGACGGGCAAAACGGCGAGTGCCGGCAAAGATGCGCCGCCCGGGCTGCCCGCGCAACCCTGCCGGGCTGGGAGGCCGCGTTCCGGCGGCCGCTGGCTCACCAGGCTGCCTTTATTTGGATTCTGCCCGCCGGGCGCCGGGGGCTGCTGGCATCTGCTTCCGGGCGGCAGAAAGGCAGCCGAACAGAGGGCCGGACTTACGTGGAAGGGCTTCCGCCTGCCCGCCCGGGTTTACAGTTCAGCCTATCTGGTTTTACCTTGCGGAATTATTGCTGGCACCGGCCTTTAGGTCCTCTTGCCTACGGCCCCTTTGCCCCACCTCCGACATCAGCACCTCTTCATGGCTTCCACTGCCCCCGAACTGAATTACATGATAAACGACCTGGCGGCCAAAAGCCACCAGGAGCATTATCCCGGCGTCGTTATTCGCGTCGACCAGCTCAGCGACAGCACCTTCCTGTTCAACACCCAGAACGGCGCCCGCCTGGCCCTGTACGTGCTGGGCGACAAAATCCTGCGCTTCCGCTACCTCACCGACGGGCCCCTGGAGCCCGACTTCTCCTACGCCGTGCCGCCCGAGTCCATGCGCCGGCACAAGCCCAAGTTTTTGGAGTTTACCGAGAAAGTCGACCACTACCGCATCACCACCGCCCGCCTTATCTGCATCGTGCAGAAAGAGGGCCTGCGCATCCGGGTGCTCGACCGCTCCGGCACGGTGCTCAGCGAAGATGAAAAAGGCTTCCACTGGGAGTACAACGACGACACCGGCAACGACATCGTGAAGATGAGCAAGCAGGTGCCCGCCGGCGTGCACTACTACGGCCTGGGCGACAAGCCCGACAACATGAACCTGCGCGGCAAGCGCTTCACCAACTGGGGCACCGACACCTATGGCTACCAGAAAGGGGCCGACCCGCTCTACAAGAACATTCCGTTCTACCACGTGCTGCACCAGAAAATCGCGCACGGCATTTTCTTCGACAACACCTTCAAGGCCAGCTTCGACTTTGCCGCCGAGCGGGCCGACGTGACCAGCTTCTGGGCCCAGGGCGGGGAGATGAACTACTACTTCATCTACGGCCCCAGCCTCATGGAAGTGGCCCAGGAGTACACCATGCTCACCTGCCCGCCCGAGCTGCCCCCGCTCTGGACCCTGGGCTACCACCAGTGCAAGTGGAGCTACTTCCCCGAAAGCAACGTGAAGGCCATTGCCCAGGGCCTGCGCGAGCGCCAGATTCCCTGCGATGCCATCTACCTCGACATCGACTACATGGAAGGCTACCGCTGCTTTACCTGGAGCAAGGCCCACTTCCCCGAGCCCAAGCGCATGGTGCAGGAGCTGGCCCAGGACGGCTTCAAAACCATTGTCATCATCGACCCCGGCATCAAGATTGACCCCAGCTACTGGGTGTACCAGCAGGGCCTGGCCGGCGACTTCTTCTGCCGCCGCGCCGACGGCCCCCTGATGAAAGGCTCGGTGTGGCCCGGCCTCTGCAACTTCCCCGACTACACCAACCCCAAGGTGCGCGAGTGGTGGGCCGGCCTGTTCCAGGAGCTGATTCAGGACATCGGCGTGAAGGGCGTGTGGAACGACATGAACGAGCCCGCCGTGTTCGAGAAAGGCACCTTCCCGCCCGACGTGCGCTTCCACTACGACGGCCTGACGGCCTCGCACAGCAAAGCCCACAACATCTACGGCATGCAGATGGCCCGCGCCACCAACGACGGCGTGAAGCGCTTCAGCTACCCCAACCGGCCCTTCACCATCACGCGCAGCACCTACAGCGGCGGGCAGCGCTACTCCTCGGGCTGGACCGGCGACAACATCGCCTCCTGGGAGCACCTCTGGCTGGCCAACATCCAGTGCCAGCGCCTGAGCATCTCGGGCTTCAGCTTCGTGGGCTCCGACATCGGCGGCTTCGTGGATACGCCTACCGGCGAGCTCTACGCCCGCTGGGTGGCGCTGGGGGCCTTCCACCCCTTCTTCCGCACCCACTCCAGCGGCGACCACGGCGACCAGGAGCCCTGGAGCTTCGGCGAGCCCTACACCAGCCACGTGCGCAGCTTTATTGAGCTGCGCTACCGCCTGCTGCCTTACATGTACACCACATTCTGGCAGTACGCCACCCTGGGCACGCCCATGCTGCGCCCGCTCACCTTCCTCGACCAGCACGACACCGAGACCTACCTGCGCATGGCCGAGTTCGGCCTCGGCGACAACCTGCTGGTGTGCCCCATCACCCAGCCCGGGGCCGATGGCCGCTGGATGTACCTGCCCCGCGGCGACTGGTTCTACTACTGGACCGACGAGCACAAGGCCGGCGGGGCCGAGGTGTGGGCCAGCGCCGACCTGAGCCGCATTCCGCTGTTTGTGAAAGCCGGCGCCGTGCTGCCCCTGCAGCCGGTGCTGCAGTACGTGGGCGAGAAGCCCGTAGACGAGCTGACCCTGCACGTGTACTTCAAAAACGGCAGCGCCGAGAGCCTGCTCTACGACGACGGCGGCGAAGGCTACGGCTACGAGCAGGGCCACAAAACCCTGCGCCGCTTCACCGTGACGGGCACTACTGACAGCCTGACCCTGAGCCAGGCCATCGAGGGCGACTACCAGCCCGGCTACGCCAGCTACCGCGTGGTGCTGCACGGCCTGCCCACCGCGCCCGCCAAGGCCAGCGTAGACGGCAAAGCCGCCAAGCTCCGGGAAGTAGCGCTGGAAACCGGGCTCACCCTGCCCGGCCTGGCCGTGCCCAGCAGCTTTGCCGAAATCCGCCTCGGCCTGCACGTGCCCGGCCTCGACGTGCCGGCATAAGGCAGTAGCTGGCGGAGGTAGCAGCCCTGGCCCCGGCAGCCGCTGTTCCCAGGGCTAAGAAGAAGTAGTTGGTCTGTAAATCAATCCGCCATTCGCTTTAGCTTCAGCCCTTATGCGACGCTGCCAGTGGAAAAACCTCGTTCGGGCCAGCTGCCTGCTGCTTGCTCTGGGCAGCTGCCGCCCGGAGCCGGAAAGCGCGGCCGCTGCGCGCAAGCGGCAGCTGCCGGGGCACTGGCTGCTGTACTTCACCGCCCGTCAAGATGAGCAGGGGCGGACCCAGGCGCGGTACTTCCGGGATGAGCCCGGGTACAATGCGAACCGGCAGGCGCCCCAGGCCATTGCATTTACGGCCGACAGCATCGAGTTTCTCAACGGCATCTTCAGCGAAGGGCCGCCCGATAGCGTGTACAAGCATAGTCGGCCACGGATTTACCGGGGCAATTTTGCCCGGTACCGCCTGCGGGGCGACAGCATTCTGTGGGAGCATCCGGCCGATAAGTGCTGGCAGCTGCTGGGCCGGGTGCAGAGGCTGCGGAACGACACCCTGCTGCTGGCGCCGCCGGTAGTACCGGAAGAGATGCCGCCCCGTACGGTTGCCCTGCGCGAGGGGTACCGCCGCTTACCCCCGGCGGCCAGGCGGCCGACCTACGACGAAATTGCCTTCTCCGTCCACGGCTGGACCAGCTTTTCAATCGTGCTGGTTACGCGGGAAGGGCAGGTGCTTTTCCAGGAGAATCGCGGCCAGCCCGGCATCAGGGTAGGGCAGCTGACGCCCTACCAGCGGGAGCTGCTGTTCAGCAAGTTTGAACAGATAGATACCGCAACGGCGGCCCGCCGGGCTGGTGGCGGAATTGATGGCGACGTGGCCGCAACCTGCCTGATTCGCGACCATAAGATTGTGGCGTCGTTTCGCGACTGGGGCATGATGCTGCGGGAGATGAACGGGGCCAAAGAGCTGCAGTGGGCCTACGTGCCGGCGTATTTTCTGCCGCGGACGCTGCACTACCCGCCGCCCCCGCCGCTAACCCCGCCCTTCAACAGCAGCCTGCTCTTCGACTACTTCGTCCTGGGCCACGACGAGCTGCCGCTGGAAAGAGCGGAAAGCCTCTTCCTCTGGCACGAGCTGCAGCAAAGCCGGCCCACCACGGCCGCCATCGCCCTGCACGACACGCTGCGCTTCTGGCATTTTCGGGGCCCCGCGCCCCAGGCGGAGGGAGCTACTGCCGAGGCGTTTCGCCCCGTTGCTATTCTGACCGATGGCCGCTACTACCGCTTCTGCTTCGCGAACAAGACCACCACTACGCTTGACTTAGGCTATAATTTCATCGCTCGCAATGGCTTGGCTCAGCGGCGGCGCCCAAAGTCATATTAGCGTCATTCGCGCCGGGCGGCTGCCCGGCGCGAATGACGCTTGAGTGGCCCGGCCGGGTAGTCTGATAGGATGGGCCGCGGCGCTGCCCCGTGCGTTACGGTGAAGGCTAACGGTGCCGGCACGATAGAACGAATTGCCAGGCGTCGCGTAGCTTTCGGGCCCGGGTGTTCATTCAGAGTCATTTTTTGCCCGGCTCCAACTCCCGTCGTATGTCCCCTGTCCGGATAAGATGCAGCGTGCTACTGCTGGTTGTAGCCGGGCTTATCGGCCCGGGTAATCGCTGCCAGGCCCAGGACCAGAACCGGCCCTTCATCAAGATTGCGCACATTGGCGCAGAAGAAAGCCCGGTTGTGGGGGCTTTCATCAGCACCCGGGCCTCGGCCCTCGACGAGGGCCTGGCGCTGGTACCGGGCTACCGGGTAGAGCCAGTATTTGTGGTCAGCAAAAATGAGTTTGCGGCCTTGCTGCGCTTGGTGCGGCGCTACGCTACCACGGCCCGGCCCGCGGTGGCCCCGGCCGGGCATGGCACGTTTCGGTGCACCTTCAGCGACGGCAAAGGCGCCGAGGGCCAGCTGATTGCTCCCAAAGACGAGGCCCTGCACTTCATCACCGAGCTGTCGGCCCTCGTTGATACGTTCGAGGCTGCCAACCGCAAGTCGCCGGAGCTGTGGAATGCCTTGAAGGACCTCCGCTTCCGCCTGGCCAACTGAACACGGCGGGGGCCTTTCTGCGTAAACGCCGCATACCCTTCCCGTGTCCTGTTTATGAAGAAAATGCTTGTTCTGCCACTGGCCCTCGGCACTGCCCTGGGCCTGGCCTCCGCCTGCAGCCGCGACGTTACGTCCGAAGCACGGGCCTCGTCGCCCTCCGCCGCCGAATTCAACCGCCAGACTGCCAACAGCACCAAAACCGACGAAGAAATTGCCGCCGACTCTATCCGGGATGCCCGGCGTGCCCAGCGCACCGTCAGCCAGGAGGAACCGCGTTAAAGCTTCCGTTTTTCTGAGGCAGTCAATAAAAAAAAGGCACCCCGGCTGAGGTGCCCTTTTTAATTTTTGGCAATTGATGCCTACTGCACCGCCAGCTTGCGCGTCAGTACGCCCTCGGCCGTTTGCAGCTGCAGGGTGTAGAGGCCGGCGGGCTGCTTGCCCAGGTCAATGGTGCGGAAGCTGGCCGGGCGGGCGGCTTCGCCGCGCAGCACAACGCGGCCGGCGGCATCGGCCACCTTATAAGATGCTGCCAGCAGGGCCGGCTCGGTGCTGGTGAGGGTAAAGGTGCCGGTGGTGCTGGGGTTGGGGAACACGCTCACGGCTTCCTCCAGCTTGGGGTTGCGGGTAGCGGTAGCCGTGCCGGTAAAGCGCATGTTGTCGATGAAAAGGGCCGTGCCAGCCGTGGGAACATCGGCGCTGCTGGAAGTCATGAGGATGTGCACCGAGTCGGGCATGATACCCGAGGAATAGCTCAGGGGCATGGTCACGAGGGTGTAGGTAGAAGCCGGGGTGCGCAGCAGGCGCTCGGCACCGGCCACGGGCTGCTTATTGCCGTTTACGGTGCGGGTCAGGGTTACCACAATTTGCGCCGAGTCGTTGGCGGCGTTGGCGCCGGTGAGCTTGTAATAGAACTCCAGGTTGGCCGGGCGGGCCGTAAAGGGCAGGCCCCCGGGCACGCTCTGCTGTTGGGAAATCCGGTTGCCCAGCACCAAAATGCCCGGGATGGTGGCCATAAACAGGGGGTTGGCTCGGTTTTCCAGCTTCACGGCGTAGGTGCCGTTTTGCCGGTCGGTGGTGCGGGTAACGGTGCCCGTGCTGAAGGGCAGGGGGCTGCCAAACACCGCGGCAAACACGTCGTCGGTGGTCTGCCAGTTGGTGGGTACCAGGGTGTTGTTGCGCGTGGCCCAGGTTTCAAAGTCACAGTTGGGGAAGGTCTGGGCCTGGGCAGGGGCGGCCAGCAGCAGGGAGCAGCTGCCGATGGCAGTCAGGGCGAAGCGAATAAGTTTTTGCATGAAAAAGGAGAAAGTGTAAAAAAAAGTGGGTAAAATTATTTTTGCAAAAGTAGCTTGCTTACCATTTCCGGCCAAGCATGGGCTTGCTTTCGCATCGTTGATGCTTTTCCGCCGGCTTTGGTTGCTTGCCGGTTTGGGCCTGTCCGGGAAAAGGCGGGGAACAGTAAAGGCAACGAGGCGGAGTAGCCGCTACCATCCGTTTCGCAACGAGCTACTGCGGCGGCAGTGCGGCATTGGCGCTTTCAGCACCACGCGAAACAGATATTCACGCGGCTCTGGCAGGCTTACAGGTGCTGCTTGATGTATTGAAATACGGCGGGGTGGTTGAGCAGCCCGCCGTGGTGCTGCTGGGCAAACACGGCCGTGCGCACGGTGGTGCCGGGGGGCAAATCGGCTTCGTTGCCGAAGATGGCTGCCCCGTGGGCGCTCTGCTTGCCCACCAGCCCATCGCCGAAGTACTCGCGAATAGCCGCGGGCAGGCTGGTGCGCAGCCAGGAGCCCAGCAGAATGTGGTACTGCACCCCCGGCAGGGGCGGCACCTTGGTGCGGGGCGGGGTAAGGTCGGTGGCGTGCGCGTCCTGCCAGTCTTCATCCACCAGAATGGCGTGGCGCAGGTCTTTGATGCCGTTGCTGCGCTTGTTGAGAGCCCGGCTGAGGAAGCGCGTCGGAAACAGGTTGATGCGGTGCAGCAGGCGCTCGGTGAAGTGGCTGTTCTGCTCCAGCCAGGAGCCGTCGTTGGGGGTGCCCAGCATAAACACCGAGCGCAGGTGGACCAGCCAGGATGCTTTATTAATTAATGATGAAGAATTAGTAATTGATAGTTGTTCCGAATCGGAAGCTCCTGTATCAATTCTTAATTCTTCCTTATTAATTCTTAATTGCTGCGGCGCAGCCGCAGCGTAGTGTCCGGCCGACCGGATGATGAGGCCGCCCATGGAGTGGCCCACCAGCACCAGCTCGCCGATGGCGTTGGGGTAGGTGTCGACCAGCTCAGCAAGCAGGCGGTTGAGCTCGCGGCCGTTTTCGGAAAGGTGCAGGCCGGTGTTGTAGCGCAGGTAAAGAATGCGCACCCGGGCTTCGTCGGCCAGGCGGGGGCCGTAGCGGCGGGTACCCGGCGCATCCTGAAACCCGGTTTGCCAGATAAGCTCGTCGCCCATGAGGCCGTGCACGAACACCACGGTTTTCTGATGGGGCTCGCTCAGGGCCAGCTCGGCCACGCGGATGTCGTGGCCGGCGCGGCGGAAGCTCATCCGGATGGCGCGGCGGTCGTGGCGGGCCGCCAGCTGGTCGCCGAGGGCGCCGTTGAGCACGGGCAGGAAAAAGTGCTGGTGGGCCTGGCCCGAGCGTAGCAGGTAGCCGGCGCCGCGCACGGGCAGCAGGGCAGCGCGGCCCACGGCGCCCAGCAGGCGCCGCAGCCGGCCAGGGGAATTCGAGTTGGAGTCCTTCATAAAGTATAGCGAAGGTAAGGGGGGCTTATGCCAGAAACCGGGCCTGAAGCTCGGGGGTAGGCAGCAGGCAGGTTTCCTGCCGGCCAAACCAGCGGTAGCGGTTGCGGGCCACCCAGCGGTACAGGGCATCGCGCAGAAAAGCCGGCAGCACCCGGCCCAGCGCCAGCCAGCGCCAGCCGCCGCTCAGGCCGGCGGCAATGCGCAGCACAGCCGCCGAGTGGGTGTAGATGCGTCCCTGGTCAAGGAGCACCACCGAGTCAGGGTCGGTCAGGGCGGGGGTGAGGGGCTGGCCGTGGGCGTCGAGCAAGGCGCGGGCGGCTTCCGACTGCAGGGGAGCAAACCGGAACTGCCCGCGGGCATCGTGGCGGATGACGAACTGCACAAAGCCATTGCACAGGTTGCATACGCCGTCGAAAAGGATGGTTGCAGGAACGGCAGACATGAGAAAGGAAGGTCGTGGCAGACTGCCGGGCATACGGGCTGCAAAGGCTGGGGTTAAAAACCGGCGGAGCCAGCTTTTGTTGCGGGCCGATATGCAGCAGCGCCACGAGGAATAAGTCGTAGAAAAAGTTGCATACTAGTAGGCTTGCCTGGTAAATGGTTGAGTTCGTCGGGTGTTTATCCGTATTTGCCGAAGAAAAATACCGATTTATTCTGGGTGGATAACTCAGTAAACTTTTGGATACCACCGTATAGAGCACACTTTTCCTTTCAAAACACCTTTCACTACTCCTACGATAATGAAGCGAACTTCCATTTTCCTCCTGACCCTGCTGATGGGTGGAGCCCTGACCCTTAGTTCCTGCGGCGACAACAACCACGGCAACAGCAACGCTGAAAGCGGCATGGGCTCCGATGGCTCGGGCGATGCCACCATGAGCAGCGACACCTCCGACACCATGGGCGGCTCGGGCGGCATGGGCGGCTCAGGCACTAGTGGCTCAACAACCGGCGGGGGCTCCACGGCAGGTGGCTCTACTTCCGGGGGCATGGGCGGCTCTACGGCCGGCAGCACTACTGCGGGCGGCACCGGCACTACCGCGGGCGCCTCCACTTCTGGCGGGGGCATGGGCGGCTCTACCGCCGGTAGCGGCGCAGCAGGCGGCAGCACCAGTGGCTCGGGCATGGGCTCTACTTCGGGCTCTACCGGCGGGGGCACTACCCGCTAAGCAACAAACCTCACACTTCCTTCCTCCACCATTCCTTTCCACTCCAATGAAAAAGACATCAATTCTGGTTGGTATGCTCGGCCTGATGCTGGCCGCGGCTCCTTCCTTCGCTCAATCGGGCAGCACCAGCGGCTCGGGCATGGGTTCTACCTCGGGCACTACTTCCGGCACTACCGCCGGTAGCGGCTCCGACCGTGGCATGAGCACCTCGGGTACCATGGGCTCCGGCTCGATGGGTACTACTTCGGGCACCACGTCCGGCAGCGGCTCCGACCGCGGCACCATGGGCTCGGGCAGCATGGGCAGCACTTCGGGTACTACCGCGGGTTCGGGCAGCATGGGAACCACTTCGGGCAGCACCAGTGGCTCGGGCTCGATGGGCAGCACTTCGGGCTCTACCACAGGCTCGGGCTCGATGGGCACTACCTCCGGCTCGGGTACTAGGGGCAGCGGCACCGGCTCGGGCACCATGAGTGGCGGCTCCGGGTCGGGTTCCGGCACGATGTCGGGCAGCCGCAGCAAAACCAAGACGAAGTCGCGCTCGGGCAGCAGTACTTCGGGCTCCACGCGCTCCGGCCGTCGCTCGTCGGGCAGTGGCTCGGGCAGCACTACTTCCGGTGGCGGCTCTACCACGCGCTAACACATCCTCATTCGACCGAGTCGAGTTCTGTAAGCAGGCGAAAAGACCGGGGCCAGACGGCCCGGGCTTTTCGCCTGCTTTTTTTCTAAAAGCTCCCCCAGGCCAAGCCTGCTGATGCGGAGGGCGGGCATGCGGCCATACCCCGCCGATTTACGTACTTAGCAGCCGCAACCCAATTTGTTTTCTCATGAAGCTTATTCCCCGCTCTGGCCTGGCTTTCCTGCTGGGCGCCTCCCTGGCACTTTCTCTCACTGCCTGCGACTACCGCTACAGCCCCGGCCTCGACAACCAGCGCCGCGACTTTAGCAACGCGCCCGGCTGGCGCAACGAAGACATAAACCGCGACAGCATCAACTACAAGCAGCGCGCCCCGGCGCCGGGCGGCGTAGGCTCGGCCGCGGCGATGGCCAATGGTACCGTAGACGAGCAGCGGGCCTCCGTGCCCCGCCGCCAGGGAGCCGCCAGCCCCAGCGGCCAGATGGCCCCGGTGAGCGAGCAAAGCCGCCCCACAGAAAGCGGCGAATAATAGTACTGCCTGCCAAAAAGCCCTGTGCCTTCAGTTAGGGACTAGGCTTTTTGCCCGGTTATACGCCGTTGGCACTAGCATCTTTATGTCATAGCGCGGCATAGCAATGCTGTAGACCTTTGCAGCGCAGCTAAGTGGAAAAGTCAAGCTTTTCCACTTAGCTGCAGTAAGACGCGGCTGTTTGGCTTGCCAACAGCTGCAGTTTGTTGCATAACGAAGAAAAGCCCGCTTCCCTGAAGCGGGCTTTTTTGCTTGGAAAGGCGCGCTGGCATATCGAAAAAACAGCAGCCGGCCTTAACCTCCGGGGGGCGCTGGCACGTAGTACCTGCCACAGCGTTCCACCTCTTTTCCAGTGCCTATGTTATCAAACACCGCCTCCCGGGCCGACACGCCCGCTTTCACCCCGGTGGTTCCCGGCCTCAGCGTTCTGCGCGACGTGTTCGTGAACCTCTACTACGCCTTCGACCCGGCTCAGCCCCAGGGCCCCTGGGTGCTGATTGACGCGGGCCTGCCCGGCTCGGCCAGTAAGATTGGGGCCCACGCCGCCGAGCTGTTTGGCAGCGAGCAGCCCCCTGCTGCCATCCTGCTCACTCATGGACACTTCGACCACGTGGGCGCCCTCGACGGCCTGCTCAAGGCCTGGCCCGAGGTGCCCGTGTTTGCCCACCCCCTGGAGCTGCCTTACCTCACCGGCAAGTCGAGCTACCCACCACCCGACCCCACCGTGGGCGGGGGCATGATGGCCTATATGTCGTTTGTGTACCCCAAGCACCCCTACGACTTTGGCAGCCGCGTGCAGGCCCTGCCCGCCGATGGCAGCGTGCCCGGCCTGCCGGGCTGGCGCTGGCTTCACACCCCCGGCCATACCTTCGGCCACGTCTCCTTTTTCCGGGAGCAGGACAAAGTGCTGGTAGCCGGCGACGCCATGACCACGGTAAAGGGCGAGTCGGGGCTGTACACCCTCACCCAAAAGCAGGAAGTGCACGGCCCGCCGGCCTACTTCACGCCCGACTGGGATTCGGCCCGCGCCTCGGTGGAGCTGCTGGCCCGTATGGACATTGAGGTGGCGGCCACCGGCCACGGCATTCCCATGCACGGCGACGAGCTGCGCCGCCAGCTCACGGCCCTGGCCGCACAGTTCGATGCGGTGGAGCGCCCCAAAGTGGGCCGCTACGTGAAGCAGCCGGCCACAGCCGATGGCGGTGGGGTGCGCTTCATACCCCCACCCCTGGTAAATCCCTGGGTGAAAGGCCTGGCCATTGGCGGCGCCGTGCTGGGCCTGCTCGCGCTGGCTACCAGCGGTGGCCGGAAAGGACGCAGCCAAAAGCCGCTGGGTAAGCCGGGCCACTACACCGGCCCGGCCGGGCCCCGCCGCTACACCGACCACGGCCCCGACCAGCGCTACTCCCAGCAGCGCACCGACCGCATAGAGACGCAGTACCCTTAAGGAATGCTGATGCTAAGTTGACTTTCGGCAATAATGGTTGTCAGTTGTCAGTTGTCAGTTGTCAGAATTGTTCTGACGTCTGCTTTGCAAGAACAGCCTGACAACTAACAACTAACAACTAACAACTAACAACTAACAACTAACAACCAATAATCGAATTCAAGCGAAAAGCCCACCCAACTAAAACGGGTGGGCTTTTTATTTTTTAGGGCCTGCCTGCCGGGCCGCCCAGCGGTCCATCTTACGCTCCAGCACGGCCAGGGGCATGGCGCCGTCTTTTAGCAGCTCGTCGTGAAAGGCACGCAGGCTGAAGTTCCGGCCCAGCTGCTTCTGGTAGCGGCTGCGCAGCTCCTGAATTTTCAGCTCCCCGATTTTATAGCTCAAGGCCTGGCCCGGTATGGCCATGTAGCGCTCTATCTCCGTTGTGGCGCTTTGCTCGCTGATGGCTTCGTTGTCCATCATGTACTTGATGGCTTCTTCGCGCGTCATGCCCCGGGCGTGCATGCCCACATCGACAACCAGCCGGATAGCCCGGTGAATTTCGGTGCCCAAGGCGCCCAGGCGCTGGTAGGGGTCGGTGTAGAGGCCCAGCTCGCTGCCCAGGCTTTCGCAGTACAGGGCCCAGCCTTCGCTCATGGCGCTGTAGCTGCCAAAGCGGCGGAACTTGGGCAGGCTGGCATTTTCCTGCTGCAGCGACACCTGGTAGTGGTGGCCGGGAATGGCTTCGTGCAGAAACAGGGCTTCCATGGCCGGGTTGGCTACAATGTTGTACTTGCCTGCATCGAGTATAGGAACGTAGAAAATGCCGGGCCGCGAGCCATCGGGCGCCCCGCGGTTGTACTGCGCGCTGGCCGAAGCCGCCCGGTATGCCTCCGTGGCCCGCACCTCAAACCCGGTGCTGGGGCGGCGGCTGAACAACGCCGGCAGGGCAGGGGCAAGGCGCTGCTGAATGGCAGCAAACGCCGCCAGCACCTCGGCCTCGGTTTTGAACGGCCGGAATTTCGAGTCGGTATTGACGAAGTTGAAGTACGCCGTCAGGTCGCCTTTAAAGCCAATCTGCTGTTTTACCCGCTCCATCTCGCCGCGAATGCGGGCCACTTCCCGCAGGCCGGTTTGGTAAATTTCCTCGGGCTTGCGCTCGGTGGTGGTCCAGTAACGCACCGCGTGGGCGTAGCGCTGGGCGCCGCCCGGCAGGGCGCCCAGGCCGGTGCTGGCCCTTGCCTGGGGCAGGTATTCCTTTTCCAGAAAGTCGATTAGGCGCTGGTAGGGCGCCACCACATCCGTGGGCAGGGCCTGGGCCAGGGCCGCGCTCAGGCGCTGGCGGTCGGCCTCGGCCACGCTTTTGGGAAAGGTGGTGAAAGGGCCATAGAATACGCTTTTGCCTGGCTCAACGGGCAGCAGGGCATGCAGCTGCGGAATCATCTTGCTCACCACGGCCCGGGGCAGCACCACGCCGGCTTTCAGCCCGCGCCGCATGTTAACAATGGCTGAGTCGGCCCAGGCCGGAAAGCCATGCAGGCGCGCCAGCCAGTTGTCGTAGTCCTTCGCGTTGCGAAAGGGCTGGGAGCCGGTGCCGGCCCCCAGCTGCGCCAGCATAATGGGCAGGCCTCCAAACTGCGTAAACGGCATCATCCAGTTGTTGAGCTGCAGCCCGGCCAGGTCGGTTTGCAGGCGGTAGCGGAAGATGTCGTAGCTCACCCGGTCGTTTTCCGAGAGCCTGACGCGGTCGAACTTCTGCAGCTGGGCCAGGGAGCGCTGGTAGAAGTGGCGCAGTGTATCGCGGAAGGCCTGGGTCTGGTCGTTGGGCAGCCGGTCGTTGTAGCGGTTGTCGCCCTGGCTCATGGCGTGCAGGGGAAAAAGCTGGCTGCTGCGCTCCCAGTAGCGCTCAAACAGCGCCGCCAGCTGGGGCGAGGCAGCGGAGCGGGCCGCCGGCGCTGCGGCCCGCTTTTGCCCCCGGGCGTGGCCCCCATACAAAAGAAAGAAGCCCACGAAGGCCAGGGTAAGTAGTCTCATAGCAGCGTAGTGCGGAACGCAAGTAAGCGGCTATTGTTTCGCGCCGGCCGCTTTTCCCGCTAAGCCGGGTACAATAGGCGGTGGATGCGACGGAACGGCGGTTGACGTGCCCGGGCAAAAAAGAAACCGGTCGGCAGGCCAGCCGCTGCTCGCGCCTCACTGCATAGGTTGCGCTGGCCTGCAGCCAGCTGCAGCGTTTGCCGCTGCGGCTGGCTGCTGCCACGACAGGCAGAGGCGTGCGGGTGCAGGACGAGCCGCCGGCGCCGGGCTTTGGTGTGCTGATGCTGCCGGTGGGCAGGTAGGAGCGGGCCTGGGGCGGGGTACCCCGGCAGCAAGCGCCAGGGAAAGGCCGGCCATCCGGCCTTCGCGGGCATAAAAAAAGCGCGGACTCTGAAGTCCGCGCTTTTTCTTTGAGTGGCACCGCCTATTGTCTGGCGGCCCAGTCGTCCATTTTCTTTTCCAGCACGGCCAGGGGCATCACGCCGTCTTTCAGCAGCTCGTCGTGGAAGCTGCTGAGGGAGAACTTGCTGCCCAGCTGCTTTTCGTAGCGGCGGCGCAGCTCCTGAATTTTCAGGGCGCCAATCTTGTAGCTCAGGGCCTGGCCGGGAATTGCCATGTAGCGCTCAATGGCCGAGGTGGCTTCGGCTTCGCTCATGGCCTGGTTTTCCATCACGTAGGCAATGGCCTGCTCGCGGGTCATGTTCTTGGAGTGCAGGCCGGTGTCGACCACCAGGCGCACGGCGCGCAGCATCTCGTCGCCCAGGGCGCCCATGCGCTGGTAGGGGTCGGTGTAGAGGCCCAGCTCCTTGCCCAGGGTTTCGCTGTACAGGGCCCAGCCTTCGCCCATGGCCCCGTACCAGGCAAAGCGCCGGAACTTGGGCAGGTCCTGGTTTTCCTGCTGCAGCGAAATCTGGTAGTGGTGGCCGGGAATGGCTTCGTGCAGGAACAGCGACTCCATGCCCGAGGTAATGTTGAACTTGGTGGCGTCCACAATGGGGATGTAGAAGATGCCGGGCCGGGAGCCGTCGGGGCTGCCCTGGTTGTACTCGGCCGAAGCCGACGCGGCACGAAACGCCTCGGTCTGCCGAATCTCAAACGGCGTCTTGGGCGTGCGGCCGAACATCTTCTTCAGGTTGGGGTCAATCTTGGCCTGAATGGTATGGAAAGCGTCGAGTACCTCCTTGGGGGTTTTGTAGGGGTACAGCTTGGGGTTGCTGTTGAGCGAGGCGAAAAATGCCTTCAGGTCGCCCTGGAAGCCTACTTCGGCCTTCACCTTTTCCATCTCGCCCCGGATGCGGGCCACCTCGGCCAGGCCGGTCTGGTGAATCTCGGCCGGCGTCTTGTCGGTCGTGGTCCAGTTGTGCACGTAGTACTTGTAAATCTGCTCACCGCCGGGCACGGCCGAGATGCCGCTGCTGGCCCGCGCCTTGGGCAGGTACTCATTTTTGAGGAAGTCGCCCAGCTTTTTGTAGCTAGGCACCAGCTGCGTCAGAATGGCTTCCTGGTAGGCCGAGCTCAGGCGCTTGCGGTCGGCTACCGAAAAGTCCTTGGGAAAGCGGTTGATGGGCCCATAAAACAAGGACTTGGCGGCGTCGCTCACCACCAGCTCTTCCATCTGCGGTATCATCTTCACCACCAGCGCCCGGGGCAGCACCACGCCGGCCTGCATGCCGCGCCGCATGTTGCCAATGGCCGAGTCGGCCCACACCGTGAAGCCGCGCACGCGGCCCAGCCAGTTGTCGTAGTCTTGCACCGTCTTGAAGGGCTGCGTGCCCTCGCCCGAGCCGTACTGCCCCAGGGTAAGCGGCAGGCCCCAGAACTGGTTTACCGGCAGCATCCAGGTGTTGAGCTGTAAGCCGGCCAGGCGCTCCTGCATCTCGTACTTGAAGATGTCGTAGCTCACCTTGTCGTTTTCGCTCAGCTTTTCGCGGTCAAACTGGTTGATGCGGTTCAGGTAGTCCTGGTACACGGTGCGCAGCGTGTCGCGGAAGGCCCGCGTCTGGTCGTTGGGCAGCAGGTGGTTGAAGCGGTTGTCGCCCTGGGAGGTGGCGCTCATGGGGTCGAGGCGCGACTGCACTTCCCAGTAATTGGCGAAGAGCGTGGGCAGGTCGTCGGCCTTGCCGTGGGCCCCGCCATTGCCTGCGGCCGATTCGGTACTTTTATTCTGATTGCAGGCCGTAGCCAGCGTGGCCGCTACCAGGCCGGTGAGGAAAAGTTTCTTCATGAAGGCATAAAAAAGAAAGTGCCGGCAAGCTACAACGCCGGCCGCGCAAGGACGGCCGACCAAGCAAGGAGGTTGCGGACGGCCCCGGCCCCGAAAACCACAAAAGCCGTCGTGCCGGGCTTGTAAAACCCGCTCTCCGACCAAGTCAGAAAGCGGATTAACAAGCGCGGCACGACGGCCTTGGCTTTGTCGGCAGTAAGGCCGGCTGCCTTACATGCGCCCGGTGGCAATACGACCCAGCTGGGTAGCTACCTGCTGCCGGGTTTTGCCCGGTATTTCGCCGGGCACGCTAATGATAAGCGTCTGCCCGTTTTTGTTTACGTAGAGGCTGCCCTCGGTGTCGTCGTAAAAGGCCGAGCGGCCCAGGCTGGGCTGGTCGGAAACTTTATGGCGGGCATTGCGGGCCATATCCCGAGAGTCGGCCAGCTGCCCGTCGCCAGCCAGGCGAATCATAACCAGGGGCGCGGTGGAAGTGGCACCGGCATCGCTGGCCACGTAGGCGGCCGTGGTGGTGCTCATGGCTGCCGTAGAGTCAGAGCCGGTCTGCAGAGCCACCGGGCGGTTGAGAATGCCCGCTATTTCGGCCGGGGTAAGTACGTTGCGGGCCGACTTGGGCAGCGCGCTCATGTCGGTAGTGCCAGTACCTGCGGCGGTGCCGGTACCGCCAGCATCAGCTGTGCCGGTTGCACCGGTGCCCGTAGCGTCCGTGGTGGTGGTGGTGGCCGTGGCCGTAGTAGTGCCGCCTGTATCCTGCTCGCTGGTGGCAGCGCAGCTGCTGGTCAGCAGCAGGGCCGTGAGCGACAGCGGCAGCAGCAGTGCGGACCGCTGGGTGCGCACTAAGTCAGAAAACGAGGAGAAAAGCGTAAGCATGGCGTGTGAAAGTGAAGGTAAGTAGGTAAGGTAAGCAGCGTAAAGGCCCCGCTAGTATAGGAATACCTGCGGCGCTAAGATTGGCTTTACGCGAAGCAGGCGAGGGTGTTTCGTTTCCGGCCGCGCACCTGGAAAATGGTGGCGGCAGGCCGAGCCAGCTCGGGGGATGCAGACCGCCAGAATTTCTGTCCTCACTAGCTGAAAAGGCTAACTCCTCCCGGCGCTTACCAGACATAAGGAACGCGACAGAAGCAGCAGACGGGCTACGCAACCTGCGCCTGTTTTCCTGCGACAGAGTCGCGCTATCTGGAACAGGAAGGCCAGCAACAGCAAGGGCCCCGGCACAGCAGCTGCTCCGATAAAGAACAGCTGCTGTGCCGGGGCCTGATTTAGATTTTCTCTCTCGTGAAAAGGCGGTTTATAACCGGGGCAAAGGCCTGAAATTCCGCTCTAAGTCAACTGCTTTAGCCATTGCTGGGCCGCTTCCTCATCGTCGAACACCCGGTAGGTAAGCGCCGCCGCCTGCGCCTCTTCCATCACCTGGCTTGCGGAAAGCTGCGCATACGCGTCGGTGGGCAGGAGTACGGCGCCGTAAATATTCTCGCCACGCTGCGCGGCCTGCAGCCAGTAGTTCACAATCCAGGTGGTTTCTTCCTCAGTGAAGGCTTCCATCTGACGCTGGTCGCCCAGAATCTTGTTCCAGCTATTGCGCCGCAACAGCTGGCCGGTGTGCGTCAGAAATGCCTGTAGGTGATGCAGCTTGCGCTTGCCGGCGTGGTACTGCACCAGGGCATAGCCATCGGGATGCTCCAGCACCCGGCCAACAGGATTTTCAAAATATAATCGAAGAGCAGAAGGGTTCATGCAACAGGATGCAGAAAGGAAATGGAACGAAGCGCAAGCCCGCTCAGCAGCCACAAAGCTACGCAACAGGAAAGACGGGCAGGAGTTTTTACTATTTCACTCAATGCTGCCAACGAATGGTTAGGTTCAATAAACTGCAAAAAAAACCATTTGAAGTGCAGTTTTGGCTGGTTTTTGAGCCTTGCAAAGTATTCACGCACTTTATCCCGTAACCCGTCCACCCAACGGGTTGCTGGCTGCGCATGCGCGGCCCTTGCGGCGGGGCCGGGCTATCTTCGTGGTTCGGTTTATTTCCCCGTTTCGCGTGCGCTTTTCTGTTCTGCTAGTTGTTTTGTGCGGCCTGCTGCCGCTGTCCACTGCCTTTTCCCAAACCCGGCCTGCCCGGCCTACGGGACCGGTGCGCCGCCCGGCTCTGCCCCGCGCAGAGGCGGCCCGGCGGGCTGCCGCCCAGGCCGCGGCCCGGCAGAAAGCCCCGGCCCCGGGAGCGCCGGCCTTCACGCAGTACCTGCGCTCGCGCTGGGTCGACTCGCTGATGCGGGTGCTCACGCCCGACCAGCGGGCGGCCCAGCTGTTTATGGTGGCGGCCTACTCCAACCGAAAGCGTGTGGACGAGGACTCGGTGTCGGCCCTGATTCAGCGCTACGGCATTGGGGGGCTGATATTTTTCCAGGGTGGCCCGGGCCGGCAGGCGCGCCTGCTCAACCGCTACCAGAGCCAGAGCCGCGTGCCGCTGCTGGTGGCCATGGACGCCGAGTGGGGCGTAGGCATGCGCCTGGATAGCGTGCTGCGCTTCCCCTACCAGATGAGCCTGGGCGCAGGCACCCGGTCCGACTCCCTGCAGCTCTACGACATGGGCCGCGAGGTAGCCCGGCAGTTCAAGCGCCTGGGCATGCACGTCAACTTCGCCCCCGTGGTCGACGTCAACAACAACGCGGCCAACCCCGTCATTGGCTTTCGCTCCTGGGGCGAAGACCCGGCGGCCGTAACCCGGGCCAGCCGCCTCTACATGCGCGGCATGCAGGATGCGGGCATCCTGGCCGTGGCCAAGCACTTCCCCGGGCACGGCGACGTAGATGCCGACTCCCACCTGGCCCTGCCCACGGTGCGCGTCGACCGCCGCCGGCTCGATACCCTGGAGCTGCCGCCCTTTCGCAACCTGATTAAAGCCGGGGTGGGCGGGATGATGATTGCCCACCTCAACGTGCCGGCGCTGGACACCACCGGTGGCCCCAGCACCCTGTCGCGGCCCATCGTCACCGACTTCCTGCGCGGGGAGCTGGGCTTCCGCGGCATTGTCTTCACCGATGCCATGAACATGCAGGGCGTCATCAGCAAGTTTCCGCCCGGCGAGGCCGACGTGCGGGCCCTGCTGGCCGGCAACGACATCCTGGAGTTCAGCAAAAACGTGCCCCTGGCCCTGCGCATGGTGCGGGCGGCCGTCGACAGCGGCCGCATCTCCCAGCGGGAGATTGACGAGCACTGCCGGCGCGTGCTGGCCCTGAAGCAGTGGGCCGGCCTGCACAAGTACCGCCCCGTTAACACCAGCAACCTGTTTCAGGACCTGAACCCGCCCCACGCCCGCTACCTCAGCCGGCGCCTGAGCGAGCAGAGCCTGACTTTGCTGCGCAACCAGCGCAACCTGCTGCCCCTGCGCCGCCTCGACACCCTGCGCATTGCCACGCTGGTGGTGGGCGGCTCGGTGCTGACCGACACCACCGAGTTTCAAAAGGCCGTGGCCGACTACGCGCCGGCCGACCATTTCCGGCTGTCGGCCACTGCCAGCCTCGACGAGCTGACGGCCCTGCGTGAAAAGCTTTTTCCGTATAACCTGATACTGGTGGGCCTGCAGAACCTGGGCCGCTCCCCGGCCAGCAGCTTCGGCATCACGCCCGAAACCAACATGCTGCTGCGCGAGCTTACCAAGCCCGGGCAGCAGGTAGTAATCAGTGTGTTTGGCTCGGCCTACGCCGTGGGCCGCATCCGCGACCTGGACCGGGCCGGGGCCGTGGTGCTGGCCTACCAGGAAAGCCAGAATGCCCAGAGCAATGCCGCCCAGCTTATCTTCGGCGGCATCGGCGCCCAGGGCCAGCTGCCCGTCACGGTGTCCGACAAGCTGCCCCTGGGCACGGGCCTCATCAGCGAGGGCGGGCTGCGCCTGCGCTACGCCACGCCCGAAGATGTGGGCCTGGACGGCCGCCTCGAAGCCCGCATCGACAGCATTGTGGGCCGGGCTCTGGCTGCGCAGGCCACACCGGGTATGCAGGTGCTCATCGCCCGCAAAGGGGCCGTGGTGCTGCGCAAAAGCTACGGCAACCAGACGTACGCGGGCTTTGTAGGGGATGGGGAAGAGGGCATAGGCAATAAGGGACAAGGGAAGGGGAAGAAGGAGAAGCGGAAAAAGGATAAGTCCGTGTCCCCGATGCCCTCTTCCGTATCCCCGTCTATTCCCCGGCCCGTGCGTGATACCGATGTGTACGACCTGGCTTCGCTGACCAAGGCCCTGGCTGCCACGCCGGCCCTGATGAAGCTGCAGGAAGCCGGCCGCTTCAGCCTCGACAGCACCCTGGGCCAGTACTTCCCGGAGCTGCGCAAAACCAACAAGGCCGACCTGAAGCTGCGCGACGTGCTCAGCCACCAGGCGGGCCTGAAGGCGTTTATTCCCTTCTGGAAAGACCTGACCAACAAAGACGGCGAGCTGCGCCGCCGCTACATCCACACCGACTCCTCAGCCCGCTTCCCGCTGCCGGTGGCCCAGGGCCTGTGGGCCCGCCGCGACCTGCCCGAGCTGCTACTGGAGAAAATTGGCGAGTCTCCCCTGAACGAGAAGCCGGGCTATGTGTATTCCGACCTGTCGTTCTACCTCTATCCGCAGCTGGTGCGGCAGCGCACAGGCATGGAGTTCGAGGATTTCCTGCACAAGGAAATCTACCGCCCGCTGGGGGCCACCACGCTGAAGTTTAAGCCCAAAAACCACTTCGCGCGCCCGCGCATTGTGCCCACGGAGTACGATTCCGCATTCCGGCGGCAGCTGCTGCACGGCACTGTGAACGACGAGGGCGCGGCCCTGCTGGGCGGCATCTCGGGGCACGCGGGCCTGTTTGGTACGGCCAACGACGTGGCCAAGCTGGCCCAGGCCTACGCCTGGGGTGGGCGCTACGGCGGGCAGCAGCTGTTCAGCAAGGAGGTGCTGGAGGAGTACACGCGCTGCCAGTTCTGCCCCGGCAACCGCCGCGGGCTGGGCTTCGACCGGCAGGCAGCCACGCCGGCCGGCAACACGGCCAAAGGCGCTTCGGCGCGCAGCTTCGGGCACTCGGGCTTCACGGGCACCTACTTCTGGGTCGACCCCGAGACGGAGCTGGTGGTGGTGGTGCTCAGCAACCGCGTGCATACCTCGCGGCACAACAACAAGCTGAGCCAGCTGAACGTGCGGACGGATATTCAGCAGGCGGCAATTGAGGCTTTGCGGCGCTGATTTCCTTTGCCGATGTCCCGCAGTGGGCGCGGTGGGTTGCGCAGTGAACGCAGTGTTGTTCTGGCGATATACCTTGCGGTATGCACGAGAACCAGATTTCTTTCCAAATTCGCAAGGCAGCCTATGGGGTTCATACTGACCTGGGGCCTGGCCTGTTGGAATCGGTATATGAGACGGCTTTGGCTCATGAGCTGCCAAGCAGGCTTACAGGTAGCTAGGCAGGTGCCTATGCCCATGGTATACAAGGGAATTGCCATGGAGGCAGGTTACCGGCTCGACTTACTGGTAGAAGGCAAGGTGATAGTGGAGTTGAAATCAGTTGAGACGCTGCAGGAAGTACATTTCAAACAGCTCACCACTTATCTGAAGCTATCCGGTCTCAAGCTTGGCCTGCTCATCAACTTCAACGTCGACCGGCTAAAAGAACACATGCATCGCCGGGTGAACGGCCTCGAGAACGACACTGCGCTCACTGCGGGAAACAGGCACAGCGCTAAAGGCGTTGTCGTAAGCTACTTCCCCAGCTCCTCTGCCCGGTCCCGCGCCGCCGTGGCGCCTGCCATCAGCCCCTCCCGTACCGCGCCGGCGCCGAAAGCCCGCAGCGCCGCCTCCGTAGTGCCGCCCTTGGAAGCCACCCGTGCAATCCAGTCCTCGCAGCTCAGGCCGGCCTGGGAGTAGAGCTCCACGGCCCCGCGAAAGGTCTGGCTGACCAGCAGCTCGGCCTCCGCCGGGGCGAAGCCCATCTGGGCGGCGGCATCCATGAGGGCGCCCATGCAGTAGTACACGTAGGCCGGCCCGCTGCCGGAGATGGCCGTGCTGGCGTCGATGGCGCTTTCGGTCTCCACATACACCGTCTTGCCGGTGGTGGAAAGCAGGTTCTGCACCTGCACCAGCTCGGCCCGCGTCACCTCATCGGTGCTGGTGAAGGCCGTCATGCCCATGCCAATCTGGGAGGGCAGGTTGGGCATGGCCCGGATAATCTTGGGTGTGCCCAGCTCTTCGCGCAGGGTGGCAATGCGCACGCCGGCCATGATGCTCAGCACCAGCTGCTGGGGCTGCACCAGGCCGCGCAGGCCTTCAAACAGCGCACGGGAATCCTGGGGCTTCACGGCCAGGATGATGATGTCGGCCCCCGGCACGCACTCGCTGGGGTGGCCCCACACGGTGCCTACTTCATGGATGGCCAGGGCTGGCACCCGCTCCGGTGAGCGGGCCAGCAGCCGCAAGTCGAGCCGCGAGGTGATGTGGGCGCGCACAAAGCTGCGGGCATACGTCAGCCCCATGTTGCCGCCGCCGATGATGAGGATTTTCATTTTTTAGTTGTCAGGTGGTAGTTGTCAGTTGTCAGGGCTGGAAAAGGTAGAATTCTCATCAGCACATCAAAAAATCAGCACATCAACCAATCAGGCTTTCCACACCCAATTGCGGCGGTAGAGCCAGCCCAGCACGGCCCACCAGATGAGCAGGGAGACGACCGCGCCGGCCAGTGAGGCTGCTTTGGGGTTTTCAAACCAGGGGGCAATGCCTTTCTGGTACAAAAAGTCCTTCACGCTCAGCTCGCCGATATGGACGCGGTTGAGGGTGCGGGCCAGAATGCTGGAGCCGAAAAAGACGGCCAGGGCATTCACACCCAGCGCTCGGAAAGGGCTGGTCCAGCCCGTGCGCCGACGCAGGTCGCAGTGCCAGTACAGTACGGCTAGCATCAGCGCCGCCATGCCGCCGGTAAACAGCACGTAGGAGCTGGTCCAAAGGCTTTTATTGATGGGGAACCACGGGTGCCAGGCCAGCCCGGCGGTGGCCAGCGCGAAGCCGGTGCCCAGCAGCCCCAGCGTGCGCTGAATAGGAGAGCGAACTTCCTGCCGCAGCCACTGCCCGGCCAGCAAACCCAGAATGGCCGTGCCAATGGCCGGCAGCGTACCCAGCAGGCCTTCGGGGTCCCAGGTTCGGCTTTGCTTCCAGAGGTGGCTCTCGCCCAGCACCGTGCGGTCGAGCCAGGCGCCGAGGTTGGTGGCCGGCTCCAGGTTGGCCGGGCCGAAGCCGGGCACGGGCACTACCTGCAGCAGCACCGCGTAGCCGGCCAGCAGCGCCAGCAGCAGGGCCAGCTGCCCGCGGCAGGAAGTGTACAGGAAGAGGAAGGCACCGGCCGCGTACACCAGGGCAATGCGTACCAGCACGCCCGGAATGCGCAGGGTGGCCAGGTCGAAATCCAGCCAGGTGGAAGCAAACAAGCCCAGGCCCGCCAGCACGGCGGCCCGCTTCAGCACCTGCGCCAGGGCCGCTCTGCCTCGCCCTTCCCGTTTGGCCGCCGCCAGCGCATACACCGTACTCACGCCCACGATGAACAGGAAAAACGGAAACACCAGGTCGGCCAGGGTGCAGCCGTGCCACTCGGCATGGGCCAGCGGGGCGTAGATGTGGTCCCAGTCGCCGGGGTGGTTCACCAGCAGCATCAGGGCCACGGTGAGGCCACGGAATACGTCGAGGGAAACCAGGCGGGTAGTGGGGGCGGTAAGCGGAGGGGGCATGAGCAGCGGGAAGCTTTGCCCGAAAGTAGGGCGTAAATACCTGAAGGGGTAAGGCCGGATACCAATGCGCTACTTCGCGGGCCTGATGTAGCCGGCTTAGCCTTCGGCTGGCGTTATTGGGGCCCCAATTCATTTAAATCAATGCTACGCGCTACCCTTGCGGCCGGTGGGCTGCTACTTTCAGGGCTTACGGCCTGCTCCGACTCATCCCAGCCGTTTGCTTATCGGCAAAGTCAGGGGGTTTCTGGCGCGGATGGAGTGCCCCGCGATTCAGCTACCAGCTACTTCCCGGCCCGGGTAAGTGGTGGTGCCGGCTGGTTTGCGGATGCGGCGGCAAACCGGCAGTGCCGGCGGGAATACCGCGCCGTCTCGCGCTACCTTTTCGCCTTTGGCGCACCGGTGCTGTCGAATTATTACCAGGGCCAGCCCAGCTACCGCCTGCTGTGGCGGGGCCGCTACAGCAGGCCGCTGCTGCTCACTCTGCGCCGGACGCCGGACGGGGGCGTGCTGCAAACCCAGTTTCTGAACAAGCATCCGCAGCAGTTCGGCGTCACGACGCTCCCGCCCGGGCCCAACCCCGACCATCCCCACCTCACGCCTGACGAGCGGAAACGCCTCCTGCAGGAGCAGCAGCTGCTGGCCACCAACGATGAGTACCTGGCAACCGCGGCCCGGGCCCGGGCACCAGTAGTGGTGGTGAATGCGGAGCTGGTTGCGCTGAACACCGCGCAGGTTCGGCAGTTTACCACCCTGCTCGACCAGGCCGGGTTCTGGCAGCTGCCCGCCTGCGTGGCCGACACGGGAGCCGCGGAAGGCGGGTGGACGCTGGAGGCGGCCACTGCCGGCGGGTACTACGTGGTAAGCCGGCATCGGCCGGGCAGCGGGCTCCGGCGGTGCGGCGAATACCTGCGGAGCCTGAGCCCCGCCAGAATGGACGAGCTGTTGTAGCGCGGACGTTCAGTTCGCGTTTGTGCCCGTGGAATTGTGTGGTCTCGGCTGGGGTGGCGACTTCAGCAGCTGCTTTCCGTCTGCCTTTGGGCCCGGAGAGTCGTTCTGCCCCGCGGACTGAAAGCCCGCGCTACTTCCTGCCAAACAGCCGGGCGAAGAAGCCGCGCTTCTTCTTGGCTTCGGCTTTCACCTTCACCTTGTCCTCGGCCTGCTTGATTTTGACTTTTACCAGGTCGGCCTCGGAGGGCGTGACGGCCACGGGCGGGGCCATGACGATGGGCGGCGGGGTGCCGGCAGCCACGGCGGGGCTGCCGGCCTTCACCACCTCCACGGGCAGCTTGCCACTGGTGAACAGGCGCACCGGGCGGCTTTCGTTGTGCAGGCGGTCGAAGGCGGTGAGGTAGTAGGCGTAGGCCTGCCCGGGCACGGCCGTGGTGTCGATGTAGGCGCCGGGGTTGCCGGGGGCGGGCCGGGGCAGAGCCAGGATGCTGCGCGGGTCGTTGGGCGTGGGCTGCTCGTCGCCGTCGAAGCGGTAGAGGGCGTAGTAGGTGGCGGCGTCGCCATCGGCGGCCGGCGGGCCCGACTCCCAGCCTAGGGTAATCTGGCGGCCGGCACGGCTGAGTACGGCGTTGGCCACGGGCTGGGGCGGCACGGCATCAAGCCAGGGCATGGTGGGCACCAGGGCCGGGGCCCGGAACAGGTCCTGGCGCAGGCTGTCGGTGGTGCCCAGCGGGTTTTTCACCAGGGAGCGGGCCGAGAAAAACACGCTGCCGCCTACTTCGCCGCCATAGCTGCGGTTGAGGCGAATCTGCCGGGGCAGCTCGCGGGGGTTGCGCCAGGTGGTGTCGGAACGGGTGCTCTCCAGCATGCGGTAGGTGCCGTGCCCGATGTAGAGGTGGCGGTCGAAGCGGTTTTTCACCCACCAGTCCACCAGCACGGGGTAGGGGCAGAGCTTGAAGTTGGTGCTCCAGTAGAGCTGGGGCACGATGTAGTCAATCCAGCCCTTTTGCAGCCAGAGGCGGGTGTCGGCGTAGAGGTTGGCGTAGGAGGGCTGCCCGGCGCGGGTGTCGGAGCCCTCGGGGAAGGCCTTGGACTTGTTCATCCACACGCCGAAGGGCGAGATGCCGAACTTCACCCAGCGCTTGGCTGCCCGGATGCTGTCGTGCAGGTCGTGGATGAGGGCGTTCACGTTCTGCCGGCGCCAGTCGGCCAGCTTGAGGCTGTCGGGGTTGTGGGCCCGGAAGGCGGCGGCGTCGGGCAGCACCTTGCCGGCCTCGGGGTAGGGGTAGAAGTAGTCGTCGAAGTGCACGGCGTCGATATCATAGCGCCGCACCACGTCCATAATCACCCGCTTGATGTAGGCCCGCACCTCGGGCAGGCCGGGGTTGTAGAGGTACTGCCCGTTGTACTTGATAAACCACTCCGGGTGCTGCTTCAGCGGGTGGCTGGGCGCCAGCGTGCGCGTCACCGAGTCCATGGTGGCCCGGTAGGGGTTGAACCAGGCGTGAAACTCCATGCCCCGCTTGTGGGCTTCGGTGATGAGAAAGGGCAGGGGGTCGTCGTCGCCGGCCGGCGCCTTGCCCTGCTGCCCGGTGAGGTACTTGCTCCAGGGCTCCAGGCCCGACTTATAGAAGGCATCCGACACGGGCCGTATCTGCACGAAGGCTGCGTTCAGGCCTGCCTGCTGCCCGGCGTCGAGCAGCTTGAGGTAGTCGCGCCGGTACAGGGCCGGGCTTTGCCCGCGCTGCACGGGCCAGTCGATGTTGGCCACCGAGGCAATCCAGAAGGCCCGCAGCTCGCGCTTGGGCGGCGGGGCGTCTTCGTCGGCCTGGGCGCGGGCGGGGCCGGCCAGGCCGGCTATCAGGAAAAAAAGGAAACAGCAAAAAAGGCCAGCGGCGGGAAAACGAAACATCAACAGAAGTCAGCAACACGAAAAGTCCCGCAAATTACGGCGGTGGCGGCGCGTTAGCGGGGCGGGCGGCTGTAATTATGGCGCCGGTTCCGGGCTTTCTTCGGGGGCAGGCCTTATCTTACGGGTTGTATGAAGCGCATGTGTCACATTCTGGGGGCGGTACTAAGCTTGCTGCCGGCCGTGGGCCGCAGCCAGGCGCTGCCCACGGCCGGCTATGCCAGCCTCGACCGGTTTGCGCGCGAGCTGCCCGATGCGCAGGCCGCCACGGTAACACAGCTGGCTGCCAGCCTGGCCGCCCAGGCCTGCACCGACGAGGAAAAGGCCCGCCTCATCTTCGCCTGGCTGGCTACCCACGTCGCCTACGACACGGCTTTTCTACGCGGCGAGACCGGGCCGGGCCACACCCCTGCGCAGGTACTGGCCGGCCGCCGGGCCATCTGCCAGGGGTATGCCGACCTGTTTACGGCCCTGGCCACGGCCATGCAGCTGCCGGCCCGCACGGTGAGCGGCTACGGCCGCACCTCCGACCAGCCCGACCCGCTGGCCGGCAAAGCCCCCAACCATGCCTGGAACGTGTACCAGGCGGGCGGCACCTGGCACCTGGCCGATGCCACCTGGGGCGCGGGCAGCGTCGACGACAAGCTGGCGTTTACGCAAGGGTTCAACCCGTTCTGGTTTGATACGCCCCCGGCCGCCGCTATTTTCTCGCACCTGCCCACCGAGCCGAAGTGGCAGCTGCTGCCCCAGCCGGCCACTTCGGCCGAGTTCCGGGGCTGGGGCTGCGTGTCGTCGGTGTGGTTTGAGCTGGGGCTCGACGGGACCTACCTGCGGCGGGTGCTGGCGCCGCGCGGGCGTTTTCGGGCCGGGCCGTTGCCGGAGGTGTTCGCCACCCCGTACCCCGTTGGCCTGGTGCGGGTGCCGCGGCGGGCCAGGCTGGTATCGGGGGAGCCGGTGGAGTTTGTTTTCCGGGCCCCGCCCGGGGTGGAGCTAAGCCTGGAGATGGACTGGCGCAGCGTTCCGTTTCGGGACAGCGCCGGCTACCGCCGGGCCTTTTTCGTTGCCGACGTGCGGGACGCCAAAAAAATAGGCGTCGTCATCGGTCAGAAAAACGACGCCCATTCCCGTAAGTACCTGCTGCGGTATTCGGTAGAGCCCGCGGCCCGCGCAGCGCAGCTGGCCAGTGCTGATACCACCGGCTACCTGCGCCGCTAAGCCCCGGCTCAGGAGCCGGTCCGCTCGGTGTCGGTTTCGGGCGAGTCGGGGCCGCCTTCCATGCCGTTGGTCTGGCTGGCGTTGCCGTACTCGCCGCGGATGCCGGCACCGTCGCCCATGTTCTGCTGGGTGCTTTTGCTGGCGTTGGGCGACTCTTTCTGGTTGCTCTTCTGGGTGGTGGACTGCTGCTCCTGAGCCTGGTCAGGGGTATTGCTGGCCGGGGCCTGGTCGGGGCGCGGGTCGGTGGGGGTGGGCTGGGGGTCTGGCATGGCGTATTGAAAAGAGAAAGTGGAAGGTGGGCTGAAGGGCCCTGGTGAAGGCCTTAGTGTTGGGCTTTACGCGGCTTAGCGTAAGCGGTTGAGCGAAAAATTGATTTTGCCGCCCGAACTTGGCTGCCCATATTGTCCGGAAATTCTTCCGTGTTCTTTTTCATTCCTTATTCAGCTATTCCGTGTCGGACGCTTCCTACAATTTGCCTCAGCAGAAAACCCACCCCGATTTCTTATTTCCGGCTTCGGGCTACCGTCCCAATCCCACCGATGCAGAAGCTGCAGCGGGGCGGGGGGGCATCCCTGCGCGCTGGGGCCGGGCCACGCTGGTGCTGGCCCTGCTGATGGGCGCCGCCGGCCTGAGCAGCTGCGACAGCGCCGACGGAAGCAAGCCCGGGGCGGCCGCCAAGCCCCACAAAGACTACAAGCTGGTGGAGGTGCCCACCACGGCCATGCCCAACTACGAAGCGGCCGTAACCCGCAGCGTGGAGCAGCAGCTCAAGAAAGTGCCCGAGTCGGAGAAAGCCGATGCCATGGCCCTGCGTCAGTACCGTGAGCTCACCAAGCGGTTCTGGACGGCCGAGGCCCTGACCGAGTACATCACCGAGCAGGCCCGCAAAGGGCAGGGCGGCGAGCTGTTTGCCAACCAGGTTTCCCTGGTGCAGGGCGCCTGGCAGCAGCTCAACAAAGCCCTCGTGTACAGCTACAAGTTTGGCCCCACCATGACCAACCACCTCGACATTATGTCGCGGGTGTCGACGCAGCAGCAGTCGGCGTTATCCGACCTGCCGGCCCTGGTAGCCTCCCGCCAGCCCCTCGAAAATGCCGATACCAAAAAGCGTGATGCCGACACGTACGACATGCTAAGCGGGCTGCTGCCCAAGTCGCCCGCCACCGGCAAGCCGTACCGGGCCCAGGTGCGTACCATACACCTCTAGGCAGGTGGGCGCCGTACTGGCAAACTGTCGGTATCGCAATTATGGCGTGCTCCTTGCCGGCTCCCAGTAATGCAAGCGCCCTTTCCACCCGACCCGAACGCTGACCAAAGCCCTGCCCCGGGCTCTACTGCCGCTTTGGCTGCGCAGCTGTTTGCGCAGAAATCGGAGGCCGAGCTGCTGTATCTGGCCCAGAATGCGGGCCGCTACCCGCCGGCAGTGGGGGCGGCGGCTGTGGCCGAGCTGCAGCGCCGGGGCCTGCTGCCCGACGCCGCCCGGCCAGCACCGCCCCCGCCTCCCTCGCCCCCCGATACCTGGCTGGGCATGCTCAGGCAGCTGCTGAGTGGGCTGTTTATTCCTTCGCGCGACTTTGCGGCCACGCCCATACTGCTGCATTTTAACCTGCTGGTGTTCGGGGCCATGCTGCTGAGTGGGGTGTCGGCCACCCAGCCCTCGGGCCACGACCTGGTGCTCTGGGGCTCCAACCTCTCGGGGCTAACCCTGCCGGACCAGCCCTGGCGCTTGGTGACCAGTCAGTTTGTGCACGCCGGCACGGCCCACCTGTTGCTGAATATGTTGTCGCTCTGGCTGCTGGGCGTGCTGATTGAGGCGCGGGCCGGGGCCGGCCGGATGGCGCTGGTGTACCTGGTGAGCGGCATTGGCGGCGCCCTCACCAGCTTGTGGTACCATACCGGAGGCGTAAACTCGGTAGGCGCCAGTGGGGCTATTTTTGGCTTGTATGGCTTTCTGCTGGTCTTGCTGCTTAGCCGCCGCCTTGTGCTCGACAAGTTCAACCGGCGGGCCATGCTGGGCCTGGTGCTCTACCTGGTGGTCAGCAACCTCATTTCCGGCATCAACGGCAACATCGACAACGCGGCCCACATCGGCGGCCTGGCCACCGGCTTGTTTGTGGCCGGCCCCCTGGCGCTTATTCGGTTAAAAGGTAAAAGGTAAAAGTCATCTGGCTCCTAGGAATGCGCTGGGGTTAAGCTCCTTCTTTTAAGTATGTAAAAGCGCTGTGCAGCGCAATAATTCATAATTCATAACTCATAACTCAACAAAGCATGCTTGCCCTTCAGCTCGATGCCGTGCACCAGCCGGTAACCGTCCGCGACGTTCCTACGCCCAGCCCGGGGCCCGGCGAAATCCTGGTGCGGCTGCACGCGGCGGCCCTCAACCACCGCGACGTCTGGATTCAGAAGGGGCAGTACGCCGGGCTGCGCCTGCCCTGTACCCTGGGCGCCGACGGCGCCGGCACGGTGGCCGCCTGGGGCGAGGGCGTGGCCGGCTCTGCGCCCGCGGTGGGCACCGCCGTGCTCATCAACCCCGGCCTGGAGTGGGGCGACAACCCCCGGGCCCAGGGCCGGGCATTCCGGGTGCTGGGCATGCCCGACCCGGGCACCTTTGCCGAGTACATCTGCCTGCCGGCCCATTACATCCAGCCCATGCCGGCCCACCTCAGCTTTGAGCAGGGGGCGGCCCTGCCGCTGGCCGGCCTCACGGCCTACCGGGCGGCCTTCACCCGCGCCCAGGTGCAGCCCGGCGAGCGGGTGCTGGTAACCGGGGCCGGGGGCGGCGTGGCCCTGGTGGCCGTGCAGCTCTGCCTGGCCCGGGGCGCCGAGGTGTGGGTAACCTCGGGCTCAGACGATAAGCTGCAGCGGGCCCGGGCGCTGGGAGCCCGCGGCGGCATCAGCTACCGAGAAGAAAACTGGGCCGCCACGCTGGTAAAGCAGGCCGGCGGCCCATTCGATGTCATCATCGACAGCGCCGCCGGGCCGGGATTCAACGCCTTGCTGGACGCAGCCGCGCCGGGTGGGCGCATCGTGTTCTACGGCGGCACGCTGGGCGCCATTCCGCAGCTGCCCCCGGCCCGGGTATTCTGGAAGCAGCTCAGCATCCTGGGCTCCACCATGGGCACGGAGCAGGATTTCGCCCAGATGCTGGCCCTGGTGCAGGAAAAGCAGATTGTGCCGGTGGTAGATGAGGTGTTCTCCCTGGCCGAGGGCGAAGCCGCCCTGCGCCGCCTGGAGCAGGGCCTGCAGTTCGGCAAAATCGTGCTGCGGATTCCGTAGCAGTGCTTAGAAAAGCTGGGCCTGTACCCTTTGATTACGAGGTAGAATAATTGCTTTCTGCCGGGCTTTAAAACCCTGAAAAAGGGAATGAAAACAGCGTTTTTCTGGTTTACTAATCAGCCCGGTCGCCCTATCGGCCGGCTGCCATTTTAGCCATGAAAGCACCCGCCGAATACCTCGAAAATCTCGTCTTCGAAGCCCGCCGTCCGCGCCGTGAGCTGCAGCCGGTTGTAGCTTACCACGACGCCGTTCAGGCCGTAGAAAAAGCCCTGGCCGACGCTGAGCGCTACAAGTACCTGCTCATGCGCGCCCTGCGCCGCCACGCCGACGAATCCACCGGCACCACTCACCCCGTGCCCACTGCCATTCCGGCATCGTCGGTATTCTCCGCCGATGTGCCCGTGGTGCCTCTGTACCCCGGGCAGGAGCGGATGGCCGCCTAAAGCAGGTCGGCATTCCACGGTTTTGAAGTCAGTGGAATTGTAGCGTGGACTCTGCGAGTCCGCGCGGTTGAACGTTCACACGCGCGGACTCGCAGAGTCCACGCTACACCCGCGGCGAAACTGCGCTAAAGGGTAAAACCGGAACAGCTTTTAACTCCCAACTTTTAACTAAACCCCTGCCCTGTGAAGCGCTTTATTCCGGGCGCTTGCTTTCTGCCTACGCGCCCGTTAAGGCTGGTTGGCGGGGGCTGTGGAGGCAGCACCGGCAAGCTCCAGCATCGGTTCCTGCAGTACAACCTGCCCGGTATAGGCATCCACATAAACGTAGCTTCGGCTGCGCGGCTGCTGGGCCTGAACGTCGAATTTCCAGACCAAAGCCTGCGCGTTGGTGCGGGGCAGGCACACGGTAACCAGCTCACCCGTGGGGCGGTAGGTGGCATTCAGGTTGTCCTGCTCCCGCTGCAAGCGGGTTTCGGCAATCGAGTCCTGCCACAAGTAGCGCTGGGCTCCAATAAATTGAAGGGCCTGCCGCAGGGCTGCCGGTGCCCCCATCACCGGCAGCGTACGCGGACCCGAAGCTGGGTGCTGACCATGCGGCAGGCCGTTGCCAGCCCCCCCGCCAGGCTTTAAGGCATAACGGCTGATGTGAACCAGGTTTCCTTTGTAGTCGCGCACATAAGCCGGGTAGTAAGCGAAGGCGCTGTTAAAGCGTCTGTCCCACAGAGATTCTTCATCTGCGGCCTGTCGGCTGGCCTTCCAGTCCTGCAAAGCAGGCGGGCCGTCGGCTGCCGGCAATGCGTCCCAAGCAGGGCCTTGCGGGAATAATACCGGCAGGCTGCTGTGCTGTCGTGGGGTGGAAGTGGCCCCTGTGTGCTGGGCCTGTGCTGGTAAGCCCACCCGGGCATTAACCAGGAGCAACAAGATGAAGAGGTGCTTCATAGGAGGTAAAAAGCGAGTTGTGGAATGCCAAAGCCAGCATTTGTGCCGGCTGGTGGGGAGTAGCTGGCACAAAGGTTTGATGGCGAGCGGGGTTGCTCCAAGCATGGCGGCCCGTGGCTTGGACCAACAACCCGCTCAGCAGGACCAAGTGCTTAGTGCGTTGGATGAAGGGGCGGGTGCCTTTCGTGCAGGCCCTGGCAGGTGCCTTCGGGGCCGCCTGCTGCACGTATTCCGCCGGTTGTTGGCGCCGCCGAACTGGCCAACGGCATAGCGGCTCAGCCCCCACCGGCCCACTTTATGCGTTTCAGGATTCCGCGCTCAGGCAGCCCCGCATCAGCAGCGGGGTTCGGCTCTGGTCGGGCAGGTAGCGAAGTCGCCCCCTCGTCAGCAGGTAGTGGCGGGAGCCGGGGCGGGAAGCATCCTGCCTTTTGCCAGTAGCAGATGCTGCCCATTCGTATCAATCTTCTCTGCAGCCAGCAGCCGGCAGAGGGAAAAGCTTTATTCCTGCTGCAGGCGGACGGTGCGCCCGGCGCAGCGCACCACGTACAAGCCGGCAGGTACGGGCAGCTCGGCCGAGCCGGCCGGCCCGGTGCGCCCCTGCCATACCACCCGGCCCAGCGCGTCCACTACGTGCACCACTGCATTTGCCGGGCCGGTAAGCACGGCGCGGCTGCCCGGGCCGGCGGGGTTGGGCGCCAGGTGCAGCGCTTCCTGCCCGCTGCCTTCGCAGGACACGGCCTGTACCGGCGAGAACCGAAAGCTGCCGTCGGTATCGGTTTGCCGTAAACGGTAGTACACCGTAGCGGTGGCGTAAGCCAGAAGGCCCGGGTCGCGGAAGGTATAGGCAATGGGTGCGCTGCCCGAGCCCCGCCCTGCCACCCAGCCAATGCGCCGGAAGGTGCGGCCGTCGGCCGACGCCTCCACGCCGAAGCCCGCGTTGCGCGTTTCCGAAGCCGTGGCCCACAACAGCACGGCGGCCGGTCCCTGGCGCTGGGCCGTGAAGCGCAGCAGCTCGACGGGCAGCGGGCCGGCGTACTCGTAGGCGCCGAGGTCGTAGCCCGCGCCCACGGGGCGGGTGGCCCCCGTCAGGTCGGTGCCGGGCGCGGCGGTGGCTGTGCCGGCATTAATGGCCGGGCTGCTGGCCAGCAGGCGGAAGTTGGCCGTGGCCGGGTTCAGCGACGGGGCCACGAAGCGAGGGTCGGCCTGCACGGCATTCTGCCCAAGCACGGCGGCGGTGGTGCCACCAAAAAACAGGTTGTTGCGGTAGGCTACGCCAGTGTTGGAATACGCCGTATTGAGCCGGTTGCCAGCGCTGGCAACCAGTATGTTGTTGGCAATGAAGAGGTCGGATGCGGAATTGCCAAATATCTCTCCGCCGTCGATTTCCGGGCTCTGCGAGTTCTGGTAGGCTGTGTTGTTGACGATGTCGACGTGGTCGCTGGAGTAGGCATGAATGCCCGAGCCGCCGTTGTTGACCACCACGTTGTTGGCGATGAGCGTGCGGCTCTGGTAGGCCCCGAGCGCCGAGCCGTTCTGCGTGTTGCGGGTGTCGTCGATGATGATGCCGTTGCCGTCGGTGATTTCGCACATGCCAATCCACTTCACGTAAAGGCGGTTGCCAAAGCAGCGGTTGTTGCGCACCAGCATGTGGTAGCCCGGGGCCGTGTCGAAGTTCCAGCTTTGATAAAGCGAGATGCCGCTGTTGCCAAACAGGGAGGTCCAGCAATTATTGTACACCAGGTTGTCTTCTATCGTCACGTAGTCGCACTGAATGGCCCCGATTCCGCCGCCGCCGCACTCAAACACTTCGTTGCGGACGAAGCGCAGGTGGTGGGGGCGCACCTGACTGCCGCTGGCACTGCGCCCATCGGCTTCGATGCCGTTGCCGTTGTAGATGGGCTCGAACGAACCGGGGCGGATGGTACCGTCGGGGTTGCAGCTTTGGTTCTGCACCTGGGCGGCGGCTACCGTCACGGTACTTACTGCCCCCTGCACGCGAAACCCGCGAATCTCGATGTAGGCGGCACCGGGCCGCAGGGAAAAGCCTCCCCACCCGTTGAAGCGCAGCAGCGGCTGTTCGCCGGGGTAGTTGCGAAAGGTAATCCACTGGCTGGGCGTGCCGCCCCGGGAAATCACCACCACCTGGCATTGCGCGCAGGGATTGGTGTAGGTGCCGCCCCGCACCAGCACCGTGTCGCCGGGCTGTGCTACATCGGCTGCCCGCTGCAGGGTGGCGTAGGGCTGGGCCAGGGTTCCGGGGTTGGCGTCGTTGCCAGCCGGCAGGTTGGTGGGGGCCGATACGTAGCGGTTGGTGGCCCGGGCGGCCTGCGGAGCGGCCCAGGCAATAAGAAGAGCACAGAGCCCGGGTAAAAAACGCATAGCCATAAGGAATAGAGGAGCTGCCATTCCATTCGGAACTTCACATCAAAATTAGATAATAGAAAATATATGCTGCTGTGGCCTGTCCGGTTAGCAGAGCCCGATACATTGCCGGAGCATTTCCACAGCCTGCCACTTAGGGCCAGCCCCGCAGCTGTCAACCCCCTCGTTTTATGGCTGAGGTATAGATATTTAGTGGTTCAGATTTGCGAAGGCCTCGCGGCGTGTACGCCAGGGGAAGGACGTGCTGCCGTTGCTGTTGCTTAAGGCTATAACAGCACCTTGTCTTCTTATCCTTTGCTGCCAAACAGACAGACTTGCAGCAGCGCGGTCTGCCGGCTTACGCTGTCTTGCTCATCCGCTGTGTCAGCTCCCGGGCCAGGGCGGCGGCCTGCTGCCGGAGCTCGGGCACCGCTGTCGACTCGAAGTAGGCCGGGCGGCGGCTGGCACCCAGGGTGAAGAGCTGGGCCGAGGCGTGGCCTTGCCGGCTGAGCAGGGCGCCGTGCTCGTCGGTGAGCATGCCCAGGCGCAGGGGGTCGGGGGTGAGCTCGCCGGCCTCGCGCAGCTGCTGCACCAGGGGCTCCTGAATGCGGCTGTAGTCGAGCAGGGGGCCGGCGCAGCACACTACGTGCTGCATGGGGTACCAGGTGCCGGGCCGGTTGCCGGGCTTGATGCGTACTTCGAGGTGGTTGCCAAAGGGCTTTATCTCGCTTACCCGGCCCAGGGTGAGGCGCACCTTGCCGGTGCGGGTGAGGGCCGCCAGCGCGGCCGCATTTTCCGGCGGACTGCGGTGCCGGGCCGCCGACCAGATGCCGGCCCAGTGCCGCAGAAACAGACGCTGCTCGGCCAGGGGCCAGGCGGCCCAGATGTGGCCCAGGTGGGGCCGCAGCGAGTCAAGCACCGGGCGCCAGTCCAGGCCCTGCGCGGCGGCCTCACGCATGTGGCGGCGCACGGTGCGCAGCACGCCGCTGACGGTGGTTTCGCCGGCCAGCTCGGCGTAGAAGCTGGGGTAGGCGGGGCCGGGCTTGCCGTGCGCGGCGGGCCAGCGGCCGTGGCCGGCCACCACCGTCACTGGGGCTTCGTGCCCGTCCTGGCGCAGGGCCAGCAGCACGTCCACCGCCGTCAGGCCCGAGCCGATGAGCAGCACCGAGTCGTGGGCGCCAATGCGGCGCAGGTTGCCGGCAGCCCAGGGGTCGGCGTGGTAGCCAGGGTGCTCCAGGTAGGCGAGGTCGGGGCCGGCCGGGGGCGGGGGCGGGAAGTTGCCCAGGGCCAGCACCACGTAGTGGCTGGCAATTACCTCGCCGCTGGCCAGCTCCACCGCCCGCAGGCCAGTGGGTAGGGGAGAGGCGGCCAGGGCCTTGCTGTGGTGCCAGTGCACGCGGTTGCCGCTGGGGCTGGGCGCGGCCAGCACGGCCGCCACTTCCTCGGCCAGGTAGCGGCCGTAGGTGGCGCGGGAAGCAAAGTCGGGCAGGCCCTGCCGGGCTTCGGGCTGCTGCTGCAGCCAGTGCAGAAAGTGAGCGGGCTGCTCGTGGTAAAAGCTCAGGGCGCCGGGGCGCACGTTGAGCAGGTACTCCGGCCGCCGCGCCGTGTAGGCCAGGCCGGGGCCGGGCTTTTCCCGCGGCTCAATCAGGTGAATGTCGGCCCCGCTCAGCCCCGGCTGCCGGTACAGCTGCACGGCCAGCGCCGAGCCCGCAAAGCCGCCGCCCACAATGGTAATGACGGGACGAAGCGAAGACGGAGTCACAGTCGGGGGCACGGAAAGCGGATAGGTGTAGCCTGAAAGGCATTCAAACGGCTGGGTGAGCGGGCAGTACCGCGGACTCTGCGAGTCCGCGCGCAAGAACAATCGGGTGGGCCGGCAAGGCGCGGACTCGCAGTGTCCGCGCTACTAATAATACCTGCCCGGTAGCAGGTAGTGCTGCACGTAGTCGGCAATGCCGTCTTCGAGCCGGGTGAAAGGCTGGCTGTAGCCAATGCTTTTAAGCTTGCCCATCTCGGCCTGGGTGAAGTACTGGTACTTGTCGCGGATGTCCTCGGGTGTGTCCTTAAAGCGAATGTCGGCCGTGCGGCCCAGGGCGTTGAAGGTGTTCAGGGCCAGGTCGAGGAAGGTGCGGGCCTCGCCGCTGCCCAGGTTGTAGATGCCTGAGTCCTTGCGGTGCTGCATCAGGAAGAAGCACACGTCCACTACGTCCTTCACGTACACGAAGTCGCGCATCTGCCCGCCGTCGGTGTAGTCGGGGTGGTGCGACTTAAACAAGGTCATGGACCCCGACTGCTGAATCTGGTGGAAGGCGTGGAAGATTACCGACGCCATGCGGCCCTTGTGGTACTCGTTGGGGCCGTACACGTTGAAAAACTTCAGGCCGGCCCAGAAGTAGGGCTTTTCTTCCTGAGCCAGGGCCCAGTTGTCGAAGTCATTTTTCGACTCGCCGTAGGGGTTGAGGGGGCGGTAGAGCGGGAACAGGGCGTCCTCGGTGTCGGAGTAGCCCAGCATGCCGTCGCCGTAGGTGGCGGCCGAGGAGGCGTACACCAGCGGCAGCTGGTAGCGCACGCAGGCCTGCCACATCTGCTTGGAGTAGTTCAGGTTCAGCAGGTCGAGCACGGCGTGGTCCTGCTCGGTGGTGTCGGTGCGGGCGCCGAGGTGGAAGATGAACTCCACCTGCGCATGGTTCTTGTCGAGCCAGTCGAAAAACTCGTTGCGGTCGACGTACTCCCGCAGCTGCTTGCCCTGGATGTTGGGCAGCTTTTTTTCCACAGAAAAGTTGTCGACGACCACGACGTCGTTGAAATTGGCCGCGTTCAGGCGGGAGACAAGGCAGCTGGCAATAAAGCCGGCCGCGCCGGTGACGACTATCATACTGGGCAGGGTTGGGGAGAGGGCAAAGGTAGCGTAGCGCGGAATTCCAGTCCGCGCCGGGTGTGACAGGGCGCAGAATGGAATTCCGCGCTACCCGGGCGCCTACCTTTGCGGCATGCGTTTTTACCCTTTTCTGCTGCTGTTGCTGCTCGTCGTTGGATGCGAATCGGCCTCTCCCGGACGTGAGGACCCGGCTCATGCAAGCCTACCTGCCTCAGCGGAGATGGAGAAACAATCACCACGCTACATCGATACGCTCGACTTCCAAGCCCACCCGCGCTACGAAATTAGCGGTGTCTACCAGCGGAGCGATACCCTGGTCGTTGTGTCGGGAAGTAGTGCCGTGGCTTATCCATTGGGAAAGTTTGAAACCCCCAAGGCATTTCTGACTCGCTACCCAGGCTTCACCCTTACCTCTGAGCTCGAAAACCCTGGCAATACCGGGCCGGTGCGCGTCTACACCTTTACCAGGGGCACGAACAAGGTACGCATGGTTAAGATGTCGCCTGGTGAGGAGTATGACTACGGGCCCTGGCTGGATATAACTTCCGGCCTATTGACGGAACCAGCCATACCGCTAGCCACCGGCATACACGTGGGCATGACTCAGCGCGACGTGCTGGCCGCGCTTTTTCAATCGTTGCACCTGGAAGAGGCGCACCCTTTACGCATTATAGCCCTCACATATGTAGTCGATGGTCAAATCCAGTACTGCCATCTCGACCAAGGTGTAGTGACGGAAATTCAACTCATATCTGATTACACCATTAAGTAGGCATGCTCCGTTTCCCTTTTCTGCTGCTGTTGCTGCTGGCCGTAGGCTGCCAGTCGGAACACCCCCAAACCCCAGCCGCCCCCCTGCGCGACGACCTGGGCCGCACCGTCAACCTTCCCGCTCAGCCGCGCCGCATCCTGGCCCTGGCCCCCAGCATGACCGAGATGCTGTTTGCCGTGGCCGACACCAGCACCATCATTGCCCGCGTGCCCCAGGACAACTACCCCGTCGGTGCCCTGCGCAAGCCCGTGGTGAATAACTACCCGCTGGACCTGGAAAAGCTGGTAGCCCTGCGCCCGGATGTGGTATTCACCATTGAAGGCATCACCTCGCCCGACGACGCGCAGCGCCTGCAGGAGCTGGGCATCCCGGTGTATTTCCAGCGCTACCAAAAGGTGGAAGACGTATTTCGCGGCCTCGACGACCTGGGCCGCCTGCTGGGCCGCGCAAGCCAGGCCAAAAAGCTCACCGACTCGCTGCGTCGGGAAGTGCGGCAGCTAACCAAGTCCCCAAGTCCCCAAGACTCCAAGACCCCCAACGTGCTGGCCATCACCTGGCAGGACCCCATCTACTGCTACGGGCAGAACACGCTGTTCACCGACCAGATTCGCCTGGCCGGCGGGCAGAATGCGGTGCAGGAAACCTTCGCGCAGCCTTTCCCGGCCCTCACCCGCGAATACATCCTCAAGCTCAACCCCGACGTGCTGCTGGGCGGCAGCTTCGGCAAGCTCGACAGCACCTTCTTCAAAAACTACCCCGAGCTGCGCCGCATCCGTGCCTATCAGACCCGCCGCGTGTATCCCATCACCGGCGACCTCATGGAACGCCCCGGCCCGCGCGTAGTGGAGGCCGTGCGGGAGCTGCAGAAGTTAATTAAAAATTAAAAATTATGAATTAAAAATGGTCTGCTCCGGTAACAAGTCTGCCTCAATTTTTAATTTTTAATTCATAATTTTTAATTGAAAGCCCGCCCCGTTTTCTGGCTCATCGCCGGCCTGCTGCTCACGCTGGCGCTGCTCATCCTGGGCCTGCGCGTGGGCAGCTTTGCCACCGACTACGGCTTTATCCTGAACACCCTGCGGCACTACGACCCCAGCGACCCTGCCCAGCTAGTGCTGGTGGAGCTGCGCCTGCCCCGGCTGCTGCTGGCTTTGCTGGCCGGCGCCAGCCTGGCCCTAAGCGGCTACCTGCTGCAGACGCTCGTGACCAACCCCCTGGCCGACCCCTACCTGCTGGGCACGGCCTCGGGGGCCTCGCTGGGGGCCATTGCGGCCTATGTGCTGTTTCCCTCGCTCACCGTGGCCGGGCTGTACCTGCCGCCCGTGGCCGCTTTGCTGGGCGGCGTGGGCACCACGCTGCTGGTAGTAGCCCTGGGCACGCGGCGGGGGCGCATTCTGCCCGCGCCGCTGCTGCTGGCCGGCGTAGCGGTGGGCGCCCTGGCCTCGGCCCTGGGCAGCCTGGCCACGTTTCTGGCCACGCCCGAGGGCAGCCTGCGCACGGTGGTATTCTGGGCCTTCGGCTCCTTCGAGCGGGCGGGCTGGCGCGTGCTGCCCTACCCGGCCCTGGCTTTAGCTGCCAGCCTGCTGCTGCTGAGCTTCCTGCAAAAAGATTTAAACCTGCTGCTGCTGGGCGAGGAGCGGGCCGCCGCCCTGGGCCTGCCCGTGGCCCGACGCCGCTGGCTGCTGGTGCTGCTGGCAGCCGGCCTCACCGGCGGCGTGGTGGCCCTCTGCGGGCCCGTAGGCTTTGTGGGCCTGCTCATTCCCCACCTCACCCGGGGCCTGCTGGGCACTACCGGGCGCTACAACCTGCTGTTTTGCGCGCTGCTGGGCGGCAATTTCCTGCTGGCCTGCGACCTGCTGGCCCGGCTGCTCTACCCGCCCGCCGGCCTGCCCGTGGGCCTGGTAACGGCCCTGTTCGGGGTACCCTTCTTCGTATATTTGCTGCGGAAAAAGTTTTAGTTGTCAGTTGTTCGTTGTCAGTTGTCAGGATTGTTCTGGTAGCACCTGTCAGAACAATCCTGACAACTGACAACGAACAACTGACAACCAGAGAATGATATACATCAGCCGCCAGGAGCATTTCAACGCCGCGCACAAGCTCTACAACCCCAAGTGGAGCGAGGAGCGCAACCGCGAGGTGTTCGGGCCCTGCGCCAATACCAACTGGCACGGCCACAACTACGAGCTCATTGTGACGGTGAAAGGCCAGCCCGACCCGGAAACCGGCTTCGTGGTCGATTTGAAGGCCCTCTCCACCCTTATCAAGCACCACATCGTCGACCAGGTCGACCACAAGAACCTTAACCTCGACGTGCCCTTCATGGCCGGGCAGATGGCCAGCACCGAAAACCTGGCCATCGCCTTCTGGCAAATCCTGGCCCGGGAGCTGCCGGCTATTACGCATGCCCAGCTGCACTGCATCAAGCTCTACGAAACCCCCCGCAACTTCGTGGAATACTACGGCGAAGGGAGTTATGAATTATGAGTTATGAATTATTTGACCGGCATTCGGTATGAACAACTCATAACTCATAACTCCTAACTCATAACTCAACCTTATGAAGTACTACCTTATTGCCGGCGAACGTTCGGGCGACTTCCACGCGGCTCACCTCATGCGGGAGCTTAAGCTTCAGGACGCGGAAGCGCGGTTCCGGTGCTGGGGCGGCGACATGATGCAGGCCGAAGGCGGCGAGCTGGTGCACCACTACCAGGACCTGGCCATCATGGGCTTCTGGGAAGCGGCTACCAGCATCCTGAAGTTTCGCGGCTACCTTAAGGAGTGCGAGCGCGACCTGCTGAGCTACAAGCCCGACGTTCTGATTCTGGTAGATTACGCCGGCTTTAACCTGCGGGTGGCCCGCTTTGCCAAGCAGCACGGTATTAAGGTGTTTTATTACATCTCGCCCAAAATATGGGCCTGGAACCAGGGGCGGGTGGAGAAAGTGAAAGCGCGGGTTGATAAGATGTTTCTCATCCTGCCCTTTGAGAAAGAGTTCTACCAGGGGCATGGCTACGAGGCCGAGTTCATCGGCAACCCCACCGCCGATGCGGTGGCGGAGTTTGAGCCTTCGCCCGACTTTTTCCTGAGCAACCAACTCGACCCGGAGCGGCCTATTATTGCCGTGCTGCCGGGCTCGCGCAAGCAGGAGATTGAGGAGATGCTGCACGAGATGCTGGCCATTCTGCCCGCCTTTCAGGAGTACCAGTTTGTGGTGGCCGGCGTCAACAACCTCGACCGCAACTACTACGCCCACTTCGAGCGCAACGGCATCCGCCTGGTGTTCGACCAGACCTTCGACCTGCTCAGCCACGCCAAGGTGGCCCTGGTTACCAGCGGCACGGCCACCCTGGAAACGGCCCTGTTCGACGTGCCCCAGATAGTGTGCTACCGCACCAGCGCCGTGAGCTACGCCATCGGCAAGATGCTTATCAAAGTGCCCTACATCTCGCTGGTCAACCTCATTGCCGGCCGCGAAGTGGTGAAGGAGCTGATTCAGCACGACTTCACGGCCCGCAACCTGATGGACGAGCTCAAGAGCCTGCTCACCGACGAAGCCTACATGGCCCGCATGAAAGCCGGCTATGCCGAGCTGCGCCAAAAGCTGGGCCAGCAGCAGGCCGCCCGCAAGGCCGCCGAGCTGATGGTGCGCTACCTGAAAGCCTAAGCCGGAGGCCTGCCGGCCAAAGGCACCTACTACCTGTTAAGCCAGGTCTTGAAGCCCGCCGTCAGCGGGCTTCTTTCATTACTATAGAACCCCGGAACTACGCTTGAAAAGCACGTTAGTCGGGCGGCAAGCGGATTCTGTCGAGTGTTATAAGGTTTTGTCGCTTGGAGCGGAAAAAGCCTGCATGGATGCGCGGCTTTTTTCTTAGCTTTACAGCAACTTTTTTTTCGTCAACTAATTCTACATGAAGCAAGATTACATGCGTTTGCGGGGCACGCATAGCCCGGCCAAGCCATTTTTCGCGGGGGCCGGTTTTCGGCGGGCAAGCGCGATTCTGGCCATCCTCGGGCTGTCGCTGGGCAGCCAGGCGCAGCAGCGCCAGGCCCCGTCCTTTTTCCAGGAAGACGGCGCTGCCCGGGCAGCCGCTGCCAACTCCCCCCTGGCCGCAGCCCTGTTCAGCTCCCGCCCGCTGACGCTGGACCTGACCGCCATTCGGGCGGCGCTGGCCACGGCACCGCGCGAAACCCAGGCCGGCACCGCGCCCCTGGTACTGGCCCTGCCGCTGCCCGATGGCAGCACCGCCCGCTTTGCCGTGCGCGAGGCCCCGGTGATGGCGCCGGCCCTGGCCGCGCAGTTTCCGGCCATCAAGACCTACGCCGGCGTGGGCCTCGACGACGTACACGCTTCGGTACGCCTCGACGTTACGCCCCAGGGCTTCCACGCCCAGGTACTGTCGCCCACCACGGGGGCTTTCTACATCGACCCCGTTAGCCGCACCGACGTGCAGCACTACCTCAGCTTCTTCAAGAAGGATATGAACCGCGCTGCCGTGGGCGGCGTGACCCCTTGCGGCTTCACCCCCAGCGCCGAAGACGTGGCGGCCTCCAAGCAGCGCGAGGCCCTGGCCAGCAGCACCGCCGGCCGTAGCCTGGCCGCCCCCAGCGGCTCCCTGCTGCGCACCTACCGCCTGGCCCTGGCCTGCACCCCCGAGTACTCGGTTACCAAAGGCAACACCATGGCCGGCGTAATGGCCGGCGAGGTGACGTCCGTTAACCGCGTAGTGGGTGTGTACGAAAAGGAGCTGGCCGTGCGCCTGGAGCTGGTAGCCAACAACAACCAGCTGGTTTTTCTTAACGGCACCGGCACCCAGCCCAACCCTGCCTATTCCAACAACAACGGCTCGGCCATGCTCACGCAGAACCAGAGCAACGTGGACCGCATCATCGGCAATGCCAACTACGACATCGGCCACGTGTTCAGCACCGGCGGCGGCGGCGTAGCCGGCCTGGGCGTGGTGTGCAACAGCACCCGCAAAGCGCAGGGCGTGACCGGCTCGGCCAGCCCCGTGGGTGATGCCTTCGACATCGATTACGTAGCCCACGAGATGGGCCACCAGTTTGCCGGCAACCACCCCTTCAACGGCGATGCCGGCAGCTGCGCCGGTGGCAACCGCAACGCCAACACGGCCTGGGAGCCGGGCTCGGGCTCGACCATCATGGCCTATGCCGGCATCTGCACCGCCACCAACGACCTGCAGCCCAACTCCGACGCTACCTTCCACACGGGTAACTTCCAGGAGATGCGCACCTTCATCGAGAACTCGACCTGCAACACCACGGCCAACCTGATGACGGGCAACACCGCCCCGGTGGTAACCGTGCCCACGGTCAGCAAGACCCTGCCCATCGGCACGCCCTTCAAGCTCACGGCCACGGCTACTGACGCCGACAACGACCCGCTGACCTACTCCTGGGAAGAAATGGACCTGGGCGCCCAGAGCTCGCCCACGGCCACGCAGGTAGCCGGCCAGAACGTGCCGCTGTTCCGCTCCTTCAACCCCACCGTGTCGGGTACGCGCTACTTCCCCCGCCTGAGCAACCTGCTGGCCAACACCACGGCCATCGGCGAGCGCCTGCCCACCGTGACGCGCACCATGCGCTTCCGTGCCACGGCCCGCGACCAGCACAGCGGTCCGGCCGGCGTTATCGGCGGTGTCGACTTCAGCTCCTTTGTCAACCTGAACGTGAGCAGCACGGCTGGCCCCTTCGTGGTAACGGCTCCCAACACGGCCGTCACCTGGACCGCCGGCGCCGCCCACACGGTTACCTGGAACGTAGCCGGCACCACGGCTGCTCCCGTAAGCTGCGCCACGGTTAACCTCCTGCTGAGCACCGACGGCGGCCTGACTTATCCCACCGTGCTGCTGAGCAGCGTGCCCAACAACGGCAGCGCCGTAGTGATAGCTCCCTCGGTTACCAGCTCGCAGGCCCGCCTGATGGTAGAAGCCGCCGACAACTACTTCTTCGATATCTCGAACGTTAACTTCTCTATCGCTCCCGCTTCGGGTCCGGTTATCACCAGCTTCTCGCCGGGTGGCGGACAGCCGGGTACGGTGGTTACCATCCTGGGCGGCGGCTTCACCGGCGCCACGGCCGTATCCTTCAACGGTACGCCCGCCACGTTTGTCGTAAACTCGGCCACGCAGATTACGGCCACCGTAGCAGCCGGTACTACCACCGGTACCATCACCGTAACGGCGCCCTCGGGCACGGCTACCTCCACGCAGAGCTTCGTAGTAGGCAACCCGCCCTCCATCACCAGCTTCACGCCGGCCTCGGGCGCAGTAGGCAGCACCATCGTTATTACGGGTACTAACTTCCTCGGTGCTACCGGCGTTTCCATCGGCGGCGTCAACGCGCCGATGTTCACCGTGAACTCGGCCAACCAGATTACGGTAACGGTTCCCGCCGGTGCCATCACCGGCCCCATCACCGTGACCTCGCCCATCGCCTCGGGCACCTCGGCTACCAACTACACGGTAATTCCGGCCCCCACCATCACTTCGTTTACGCCCACGGCTGGTCCTATCGGCTCGGTGGTTGTTATCACCGGCACCAACTTCACCGGGGCTACCCAGGTGGCTTTCAACGGGGTTAACGCGCCGATGTTTACTGTAACCTCGGCTACCAGCATCACGGTAACGGTGCCGGTTGGTGCCACCAACGGCCCCATTTCCGTAACCGGCCCCGGCGGCGTTGCCACCTCCACCACCAACTTCGCTATTCCGCCCGCAAACGACCTGTGTGCTAACGCAATTCCCATCATGTGCGGGCAGACAGTAACGGGCACTACGGTGGGCGCTACCACCACCGGCGACCCCACCGCGACCTGCACTACCTCCATCACGACGGGCGGGGTGTTCTACACCATCGTGGGCACCGGGGCTAACATCACCCTCAGCACCTGCAGCGCTACCACTACTTACGACAGCAAGCTCTATGTATTCACCGGCACCTGCGGCAGCTACACCTGCGTAGCCGGCAACGACGACAACGCGGCCTGCACCGGCAACACGCTGACCTCCCTGGTGACCTTCCCCTCGGTAGCGGGCACCACCTACCTGATTTTTGTGGCCGGCTACAACACGGCGGCCGGTCCGTTCGGCCTCTCGGCCACCTGCGCCCCGGTAGTGCCGGCTCCGGCCATCACCAGCCTCAACCCCGTTACCGGGCCCGTGGGCACGGCCGTGACCATCACCGGCACCAACTTCACCGGTGCTTCCCGCGTGGCCTTCAACGGCACCAACAGCATCTACACGGTTGTGAATGCCACCACCATCACCACCACCGTGCCCACGGGCGCTACCACCGGCAACGTGGTAGTAACCACGCCGGCCGGTGCCAGCAACGGCAGCCTGTTCACGGTAACTATTATTTCGAGCACCGCCAACGCTTCGGGCAGCCAGTTCAGCGTGTACCCCAACCCGGCTTCGGCCAAGGTGGGCCTGCACATCACCCTGGCCTCGGCTACCAAGGCTGCTACCGCTACCCTGCACAACGTGCTGGGCCAGGTAGTAAGCACGCGCAGCTTCAGCGGCAACTCGGCCGACCTGGCTACGGCCGGTCTGGCCGCCGGTACCTACCTGCTCACGGTGCAGGTAGCCGGCCAGTCGCCCACCATTCAGCGCGTGGTGCTGGAGTAGTGAGGCTTCTGCCTGAGTAAAAGAAAAGGCCCGTCGGAAGACGGGCCTTTTTTTGTGGCAGGGCTAAGCAGGAGCGCACATTCTACAGGGTATCACTCGGTGGCATTCTGCTTAAGGATGGTTGTTCAAAGTCCCATCCATACACCGTGCTTGCCTTTGGTGTTGAGCTTGGGCAGGGGCACAATCAGCTCCTGAAGCCAGGTAGGGCGGGGTGGGGGCGACTTGGCCAGGCGGGCCTGCCATTCCTCGTCGGTAAGCCGGTTGGGGCTGCTAAACTCGTAGTAGCTGAATACCGGGCCCACCGCTACCACGGCCGCGCCGTTGATGTCGACAATGGTGTAGAGGGCATCGGCCGTGCCCACGCCCACTTCCAGAATCGTGTTGTTGGATACGTCGGCGTTGTGCGCGTACACATCGGCCACCACGCCCATGTGCCGCTCCCGGTCGGGCATCTGGTCGGTTTTGAGGATTTGGAAGGTGAGCCGCTCGGCCCAGCCGCCGACGTAGGCCATTTCCCTCATGTATTCCTGGCTTACTTTCTCGCCGCGCAGCTCCAGCTGGGAGATGGTGCGCATCTTCTCAATTGTTTCGCGCAGCTCTTTGTTAATCTCGCTCAGGTGCTCGGTGTTGACTTTGAGGCGGGTGAGGGTGCGGTCTTGGTAGGCCAGCAGCTCCAGGGCCGCTTCCCAGAAGGGCAGGTTGGGCTCTACGTAAGCCAGCACGTCCGGCTCAGGCGGGCCCTCACCGCCGCCGCCCATCTCGGCGGCTATCGGTTGCTCGGTGTACAGCAGCAGGTCGTGCTTGAGCTCGGCCCAGCCGGCCAGGGCGGTGCTCAGGTTGCGCTTCTGCCAGGCCGGGGTGCGGGCAAACAGCGGCGTGCCTTTGGCCACGGGCGCGGGCTTGTTGAGGCTCAGCAGGGTTTGCAGGGTTTTGTTGTAGAGGTTGCGGTCCCAGGCCGCGGTGCGGCCGAAGTACTGCTGCAGCTTGCGCAGCGTGTCGGGGTAGGCCGGCCAGCGGGCCGCCTCGCGGTAGTGGTTGCGCAGCACGTCCTCGGCCGTGCGGTCGCCGAAGGTGGCGAATACGTCCAGGCCCCTGGGCACCGGGCGCATGGCCTTGGGCCGGAGCACGTGGGTGAGGCGGGAGAGGATTTCCGCGTCGAAGGAGTAGCGGCCGGCCGTGAACAGCAGCGTGGGCCGGGCCAGGGCCTCTTTCGCGTTTTCCGTAATGGGCTTGGCTTTGATGCGGTCGGTGCCGGTAGCCAGCAAAGCCGGGCGCAGGCGGGCCAGCACGGCGGGGTCGGCCAGCTCGTCGAGGCTCTTGCCCGCGTAGCCGGGGCCGGCCAGCAGCCGCAGCAGGTTGGTCAGGGAGCGGTTGTCTTCGTCGCCGGCCAGCACGTCGAGCACCCCGGTAAAGGTCTGGAAGCCGCGCGCGGCGGCCGGGCTGCCGGCCAGCGCCTTGGCCAGGGCCACGGCCCGCAGCAGGCCCGCGTCGGTGTCGAGGAATACCGGGGCCGTGTTCAGCCACTTCACCGTGCGGAAATAGCGCCTGGTGGTATCGGTGCGGGTGTACATGCCGCGGGGCTTCAGCATTTCATACTGGTAGAGGGAGTCGCCGAGCAGCCCTGAGCCTTTGCCGCTGGCCTCGGTAGCCTTGGTCACTTCGTCTCGCACGGCGTCGACGTAGGCGTCGGGGATTTGGCCCGAGCGGCTGGTGAGCAGGTAGTGGCCCACGGAGTAGTAGGCGGTGGCCCACTCGGCCGCGTCGCGGGCCGCGGGTTGCCGGCTTTGCTGGGCCAGCCGCTGGGCCTGGGCGCTGCCTTGCGCCAGCATGTCGGTTACTATTGGCCCCAGCTTCTTTTCCTCTACGTCCATAAGGATGCCGTTCAGGTGCTTGTGCAGCAGCTGCAGAAACAGGTCGGTGGTGACGAAAGCCGGCGTGTAGGCATACTCGCCTTTGTCGTAGATGTAAAAAAGCTGCTCCTCGCGGGTGGGCACGATGGCAAAGTTGTTGCGGGCCAGCCCCTGCCGCAGGGCCGGCGGCAGCAGAAACTCGTGCTGGTTGGTTACGAAGTCCGGGTTAATCATTGCAAAGCCGCCCTGCGGCGCGATGCGGCCGGCCAGCAGCCTGGCTTCCAGGGCCTGCACTTTCTGCTCAAACGCCACTTCCTGCCGGTTGAGCGGCACGGCAATGGCCACGGAGTCCCACAGCGGGGTGTACCAGCTGGTTTTGTCGAAGTAGCGCCGCAGCGTGGCGTTCATGAAGCAGTAGCCGTTGCGGGCGTACAGCGTGTTGCGCAGCAGCACCAGGTCGAGGTAAGACTTGCCGTCCAGCGGCTGGTTGTAGTCGAACGCGGGCAGCGCCGTGCGCTTCGCCGGGCTGGCGTTGGGGTACTGGGTGTAGTCTATTTCGTAGTACTCCTTGATATCGGGCCGGGCGTAGATGCGGGCCAGCTCCGATTTGTCTTCGGTAAACGTTACCGGTACCTGCTCGCCAAAGCCATTGTCGTGGAACACACTGCCGGCGGGGGCTTGGGCGGGCACCGTACTGGTGGAAGTAGCAGCCGGCGCGGGCACTGCCCGGCGCTGCCAGAAAAAGTAGGCCGTGCCCAGGGCCAGCAGCACCAGAAGGCCAATGAGGGGTAGTAAAACTTTACGATTCATAAAAGCAGCTGCGGAAAAAAGGGAGTTATAAAAAGAAGCGGCGGTAAGCGGCGTCCAGCCCCAGGCTCTGGCCCAGGAAGCTGTCCAGGGCCAGCCCAAAGCCCTGCCAGCGGTAGCGCCCCACACAGTAGCGCCCGTTGGGAGCCCGCTCGATGGTGCGAACATACGTCCGGCCGTCTGCCGCGCGCTCGGCCCGGAAATACAGCAGCTGGAAGGTGAGGCGCGAGCCCCGCCAGCGCGGCTGCAGGCGCCCCAGCGTGTCGAGCGAGTACACGAACAGCCGCCGCTGCCGGCTGCTGTCGAAGCGGGTTGCTTTCACCGGGCCTACCAGCAGGTCACGGTAGCCGTCGTTGTCGACGTCGCCCGCCGCGAAGGCATAAAGCGGAAAGCTGAAGTCGACCACCGAACGCCCGCCATCGGCCGTGGGCAGCCAGGCCTGGTGCTGCCCGGCGTGGCGCAGGTAGCGCAGCCGCACCTGGGCCACGCCGGCCGGGCCGGCCACCGCCACCTGCCGCCGGAAGTAGCCCGTGAGCGAGTCGGTAGCTACCAGTTGCCGGGGCTGCAGCCGCCAGCCGCCGGCCGCAGCGGGCTGTAGCTCTACTTCGGGGGAGTAGCGTCCCAGCCGCGCCGCCAGGGCAGCCCGGGCCCGGGCATCGGCAGGGTGGGGCAAAGCCTGGCGCAGCTGCAGGGGCCGCAGGTAAGTAGCCACCACCTGGCCGCCCTGCAAGTCAAAATCGGCCTGCAAAGCCAGCGTGGTAGCCGGCCCCTGCTGGTCGAACAGGAAGTTGCCGAGGCTGTACAGGATGGGCCGGCCGCGGTAATACTCCACGGTTTGTGCCACGTGCGGGTGGGCGCCCACCACGGCCGCCGCCCCGTGGTCGATGAGGGCGCGGGCCTGCTCGCGCTGCTCGTCGCCCGGGCGCCCCGCGTACTCGCTGCCCCAGTGCAGGTACACCAGCACCGCCCGCTCCGGAAACAGGGTTTTGTAGGCCGCCAGCCGCTCGCACAGCGCCGCGAAGTCGCGCCCGCACACGCAGCCCTCGCCGGGCCGGCCTTCCCGAAAGGCGGAGTACGCCAGCACGGCCACGCTGCTGTCGGGCCCCAGCAGGGTGGGCAGGCAGCCGGCGGTCGAGTCAGGCTGGAAGCCCAGCACGCCCAGCCCGGCGGCGCGGGTAGCAGCATCGGTGTCGCGCAGGCCCGGCAGGTGCTGGTCGAGGCTGTGGTTATTAGCCAGCGAGAGGTGGGTGAAACCGGCCCGACGCAGCCAGCTGGCCCAGCGCGGCTCGCCCCGGAATACAATTGGCTTGGCGGCCGGCTGCCGGTGAGTGGTTAAAGGGCACTCCAGGTTGCCGACTACGTAGCGGCTGCCGGACCAGCCGCGCCGGGTGCGCTGGCTTAGCGCGGCGCTGTCGCGGGCCAGGGCGGGCGCGGCGTCGCGGGCCAGCAGCACGTCGCCCACTAGGCTCACCCGCAGCGGGGGCGGCGGGGTGGGCTGGCAGGCGGCCAGTGTTCCGCCAAGTAAAAAGGCTCCCGCAATCCGAACGCGCAAAATCATAAGTGGAGCTTTCCCGGCACGAAAGATAGGGCCAGCCACCTGGTCAGAAAAAATACCGTCGGTTAATGGATATTTCCAATTAGGCCCTCTAGCCATCAAAACACACCCCTGCCTGGGGCGTACTGTCAATCATGCTGATGGTTAGCATATGGTTTTCGTCGTGTACGGTTTCAAACGACCATTCCCATTCTACTGGTGACGCACCGAGCTCTGGAATGGACAAGCCCACCAGCCAGAACTCAGTGGCAAAGTCCTGAATTTTAAAGTCTGGTTTCCAGTTTTGAAACTCGTCTTCCAGCACTGGAATAAGGGCACTGCGCAGGGTCAAATAGTCCTGCTCAATTTTCTGGAAGAAGGCCTGTTGCTTCTCCGTGGGGCCGTCCGGGCCGGCATCAATTGCGCAGCTTACGTTACGACTAGTCGGCTCAAAGCACAAGCTCTCAGTACGCCAGCTCGTTTGCCGGTTCTTACCATATGTTTTCTGTCTGAGCGTGCCAAAAACCTTGTCCTCAATGGTTATAGGCTTGTCGAATAAAAAAGAAAAGAAGCCCATAGAATGAAGTGCTTGGCTGTATGCCCAACAAAAATGGGAAGCCCGGCCCAAACCGAACTTCCCACTACCAGATACTGACTACTCAGTACCGAAAATAAAGCCTGCTACGCCGCCCGCATGTGCCGCAGCGGCGACTTCTCAAACTTGCTGCGGGCATAGCTCAGGCTGATGGTCAGCTCGTCCGAGTCGGCATCCGAGGGCATCTCGAACATGGCGTCGGTCATAATGCTTTCGCAGATAGAGCGCAGGCCGCGGGCCCCGAGGCGGTACTCGTCGGCTTTCTCCACGATGTACTCCAGGGCCTCGTCGGTAAAGGTGAGGTCGATGTTCTCCATGTGGAACAGGCGCTTGTACTGCTTCACCAGCGAGTTCTTAGGCTCGGTCAGAATCAGGCGCAGCGTGTTGCGGTCCAGCGGGTTGAGGTGGGTGAGCACAGGCAGGCGGCCAATGAGCTCGGGGATGAGGCCGAAGCTCTTGATGTCCTGGGCCGACACGTAGCGCAGGAAGTTCTGCGTATCCACCTGCTCGTCGAGGTTGGTTTTGGCAAAGCCCAGGGGCTTGGTGTTCAGGCGGCCCTTGATGATGCGGTCGAGCCCGCTGAAGGCGCCACCGCAGATGAAGAGGATGTTCTCGGTGTTTACCGAAATCATCTTCTGCTCGGGGTGCTTGCGCCCGCCCTGCGGCGGCACGTTGATGCTGGTGCCTTCGAGCAGCTTCAGCAGGGCCTGCTGCACGCCTTCGCCGCTCACGTCGCGCGTGATGCTGGGGTTGTCGCTCTTGCGGGCAATCTTGTCGATTTCGTCGATGTAGACGATGCCGCGCTCGGCGGCTTCGAGGTTGTAGTCGGCCGCCTGCAGCAGGCGGGTGAGGATGCTTTCCACGTCTTCGCCCACGTAGCCGGCTTCGGTGAGCACGGTGGCGTCGGCAATGCAGAAGGGCACCTGCAGGATTTTGGCCAGCATGCGGGCCAGGAAGGTTTTGCCGGTGCCGGTTTCGCCCACCATGATGATGTTGGACTTCTCAATCTGCACCTCGTCGTCCTGGGGCTTCTGCATCAGGCGCTTGTAGTGGTTGTACACCGCCACGGCCATTACGCGCTTGGCTTCGTCCTGGCCTACCACGTACTGGTCGAGGTGCTCCTTGATGGCCCGGGGCTTGATGAGGTTGAAGCGCGGCGTGGTCGCGGCATTCTGCATCTTGGTTTCCTCGCTGAGGATGTGCTGGGCCTGCCCCACGCACTTTTCGCAGATATGAGCATTGATGCCCGATATCATCACAGCCACTTCGCGCTTGGGCTTATTGCAAAAGGAACAGGTTATTTCAGCCACGGAACAAAGAGTGCGAAAGGGTGGGAGAGGTTGCGTTTTGGCAAAACGGACTCAAAGGTACGACAAGTGCAACGTTGGATGCACACCAAATGGTGTCCAAACCAGATAAGACGCCTGAAGTTGGCCCGGCATGACTCCGCTTGCCAGCGCTTTATTAGATTTATGCAATAATTTGAAGTACAATTGCGGAGTCAGCCCCTTGGGTTGCTATTGCTTAGCTTAAGGCCGTCGTGAAAAGCCTGTTGCGCATCCTGTGTGGTTTACTTGTGTGGCAGCTGGCCGCCCCGCCCGCCCGCGCCCAGACCCTGGCCCTGCACCGCTACACCACCGCCAACGGCCTGCCCCAGACCATTGTCTACTCCATCTGCCAGGACCAGCGCGGGCAGCTTTGGGTGGGCACCCAGGGCGGTGTGGCTTCGTTCGACGGCCAGCAGTTTCGCACCTACGACGGCCGGCAGGGCCTGCCCGACAACCACGTGCGGGCCGTGGCCGCGGCGCCGGACGGCACCATCTGGCTGGGCCACGAGTACGGCGGCCTGTCGTGGCTGCGCGCGGGCCGCATTCGGGCCTGTCGCCTGCCGGCCCTGAAGCTGCCCGGCCACATCCGCAGCCTGCACCCCACGGCCAGCGGCACGGTGTGGGTGGCCACGGCCGGCCAGGGCCTGCTGCGCGTGCAGTGCGGTCCCCGCGACACGCTGCTGGCCCGCATCGGCCTGGCCCAGGGGCTGGCGTCCGATTCGGTAAACTTTGTGAAGCCGGGCCCTTCCGGCCAGCTCTGGGTGGCTACCACTCGTGGCCTGCAGGCCCTGGAGGCGGCCACGGGAAAGGTGCTGCCCGCCACTCGCCTGCTGCCGCCGGAGCTGAGCCGGCAGGGCGTGAATAGCTTTTTTAAAGTCAGCGACACCTTATTCTGGTGTGCCACGCCCAGCGGCCTGCTGCGGCTGAGCCGCGGCCGCGGCGCCTGGCAGACCCGCCGCTACACTGTAGCCGACGGCATCTGCGACAACCTGGTGCTGAGCGTGGTGCAGGACCGCCGGGGGCAGGTGTGGGCCACCACGTCCGAGGGCCTGTGCCGGGCCCCGGCCGCCAGCGGGCGCTTCACCTGCTTTGCCGGGCAGCACGCCTTCGACAGCGACCAGGCCCACGACCTGCTGGAAGACCGGGAAGGCAGCCTGTGGATTGTCGACGACAACGGCCTGGGCCAGCACCTGGCCGACGAGCGGTTTATGCAGTACGGGCCGGCCGACGGATTGCCCGACAACGAGGTGCACGCCATCCTGAAAATCCGGGACGGCGAGTACTGGGTAGGCACCCGGCTGGGCATTGTGGCCCTGCACACGGCCTCGCCGGGCCAGCAGCTGTTTGAGCCCGTGCCGCTACCGGGCGGCCCCGAGGGCCGCTTTGTGCGCTGCCTGCTGCGCGACAGCCGGGGCGGCATCTGGCTGGGCACGCTGGGCGAAGGCGCCCTGCGCTACGAGCCCCGCACCCGCCGCTGGACGTCCTACAACCACGTGCCGGGCCTGCGCAGGCAGCGCATTGCCAGCCTGGCCGAAGACCGGCGGGGACGTATCTGGCTGGCCACGCGGCAGGCAGGCGTGACGGTGTTCGACCCCGCCACCGGCGCGTTCACTACCTACAACAAGCAGCAGAGTGGCCTGGGCAGCAACAGCTTCTGGAAAGCTTTCCGCGACCACAGCGGCCAGCTCTGGCTGGGCTCCGACGATGCCGGCCTTATCCGGGTGGATACCGAGCACGACACCTTTCGGCGGGTGGATGGGCAGCCGGGCCGCCTCAGCGTGGGCTCCATCAGCGAAGACCAGCAGGGCCGGCTCTGGCTGGGCAGCATCGGCGCCGGCCTGCTGCGCTTCGAGCCCCACACCAGCCGCCTGCGTGCCTACGGCCTCGAAACCGGCCTGCAAACCCTCAACCCCTACTTTGCCCAGTGCGACAGCGCCGGCCACGTCTGGCTGGGCACCAACCGGGGGCTGGACTGCTTCACCATTGCTACGGCGAAAGCCGTGAGCTACAGCCTGGCCGAAGGCTTCGCGGGCCTGGAAACCAACCAGAATGCCGTGCTGCTCGACCAGGGCAACCAGCTCTGGGTGGGCACTGTGAACGGCCTCATGCACTACAACCCGGCCCTGGCCCACGCCAACCGGGTGGCCCCCCAAACCCAGCTCACAGGCCTGCGCGTGGCTTTCCGGGACACCACGCTGCTGGGCGGAATGGCGCTGCCCTACCGGCTCAACACCGTGGCGTTCGACTACATCGGCGTAAGCCTGACCAACCCCGGCAAGGTGCGCTACCAGTACCGCCTGCTGGGGTTCGACGACGACTGGGTAGGCCCGCTTTCCGCCACTTCGGCCACTTACACTAACCTGCCGCCCGGCAGCTACACCTTCGAAGTGAAGGCGGCCAACAACGAAGGCGTGTGGAATAGCCGGCCCGCCTCCTTTGCCTTTACGGTGCGGCCGCCCTGGTGGCGCACCTGGTGGGCCTACCTGGCCTACACCGGCCTGTTTGGCCTGGCCCTCTACACGGTGCGCGCAAACACCCGGGCCCGGGAGCGGCAGCGCGCCGACCGCCAGCTCGAGCGCCAGGCCCTGCAGCACCTGCAGGAGCTCGACCGCGTCAAAACCGACTTCTTTACCAACGTCAGCCACGAGTTTCGTACGCCGCTGACCCTGATAATGGGGCCGGCCGAGGAGCTGGCCAGCGAAGCGCCCGACGCCAGCACCCGCGAGCGCAGCGGCCTCATCCTGCGCAGCGCCCGCAAGCTCTTACGCCTCATCAATCAGCTGCTCGACCTGAGCAAGCTCGAAGCCGGTGCCTTGCAGCTCCAGCCCAGCGCCGGCGACCTGGCCGCCTTCGTCCGGCAGCTAACCGCCTCCTTTGCCTCCCTGGCCGAAAGCCGTGAGATTACGCTGACCAGCCAGGTTCCAGCTCAGCCCCTGCCTTTTGTGTTTGATGCCGCCAAGCTGGAAGATGTGCTGACCAACCTGCTGGCCAATGCCTTGCGCTTTACCCCGGCCGGTGGGCAGGTTAGCGTAACGCTACAAGAAACGCCGGCCACGGTGGTGGCGCCGGCCGGGGGCATTTGCCTGCTAGTTCACGACACCGGGCCGGGTATTGAGGCCCAGCACCTGCCTCACCTGTTCGACCGGTTCTACCAGGTGGCGCCGGCCACGGCTGCGGCCCCGCGCACCGGCACGGGCATTGGCCTGGCCCTGGTGCGCGAGCTGACGGAGCTGCACGGCGGCAGCGTAGCCGTGGAAAGCCAGCCGGGTGCGGGGGCCACCTTTACCATTCACCTGCCCCGCCTGCTGCGCGCCACCGATGCCGCCGCAGCCGAGCCCACCCTGCCGCCGGCCGAAGACTGGCATAAGCCGGGTAGCGCTGCTTCCGATGCCACGACGCCCGACGCCGGGCTTATCCTGATAGTGGAAGACAACGACGACGTACGCCAGTACGTGCAGGCCACGCTGGCCCCCGCCGGCTACCGCCTGCTGCTGGCGGCCGACGGCCTGGCGGGCCTGGCCCAGGCCCGCGCCGAGGTGCCCGACCTGGTGGTGAGCGACGTGATGATGCCCGGCCTGAACGGCTACGAGCTGTGCCAGCAGCTCAAAACCGACCCGGCCACCAGCCACATCCCCGTGGTGCTGCTCACGGCCAAGTCCGGGCCCGATGCCCGGCTGGAAGGCCTGGAAACCGGCGCCGACAGCTTCCTGCCCAAGCCTTTCAACCCCCGCGAGCTGCGGGCCCAGGTGCGCAACCTGCTCAGCCTGCGCAGCAGCATTCAAGCCCGCTTCAACCCGGTCCCGGCCGCTAAGCCGGCGGCCCCGGCAGTGCCCGAAGCTCCTGCGGGGGCCGAAGATGATGCCCTGACTCCAGTACCCGGCGGCAGTGCCGCTGCGGTAGGAGGGGAGCGGCCCCCAAGCCTGCTGGTCGACCCCCTGGCCGCGCATGAGGCCGCCGTAGCGGCGCTGCCTTCCCTCGACCAGGAGTTTTTGCGGCGGGTAAATGAGTCGGTGCTGCGCCACCTCGACGACGAGGAGTTTGGCGTCGACCAGCTGGGGTCTGACGTGGCCATGAGCCGTACCCAGGTGCACCGCAAGCTGAAGGCCCTGACCGGGCAGTCGCCGGGTGAGTACATCCGCACCACGCGCCTGAACCGGGCGCTGGCCTTGCTGCGGGCCCGGGCCGGCACGGTGGCCGAAGTCTCGTACCAGGTAGGCTTTGGCAGTCCCACGCATTTTTCCACGGCCTTCTCCAAGCACTTCGGCTATCCGCCCAGCGCCGTGGCCAAGCAGCAGCTGCAGGACCAGGCCGGAGTATGAGCCCGGCCAGCGCAGTCTTCAAACCCCATCGGCACTTGGCCGCTGGGGTTTTTTTCTGCCTTTCTGCCTGCCGCGCCGCCCCTGGAACAAAATCAAACGAATGTGCAACACCGATGAATGGCCATCGGCAGCCGGGCAGGCTTCCTTTGCCAGCAGCAAACAGCACTTCCTTCGCCCTTTGCCTCAGCTTGTTGCTCACGCTCATGTCCGAAGCCCTCACTCTTCATTTCAGCCAGATGCTGGCCCCGGCTACCCCGGCCCGCCACCTGGAGGCCGACGATATGCCGTGGGCCACGGAGCTCCTGATTGCCGCCCTGACCGAGCACCCGGTCATGCGCTACATCTGCCAGGGCCCGGCCGAAGCCGAGCAGAAGCGGTGGCTGCTGCAGGGGCTGCTGCGGTTTGGAATGCGGTACGGCACCGTCTATGCCAATGCTGGCCGCACGGCGCTGGCCATCTGGCTGCCGCCCGGGCGGGTGGCCATCACGCCGGCCCGCCTGCTGCGGGCCGGGCTGCTGCCGGCCGCCCCCTGGCGCCTGGGACTGGCCGGCTTTAAGCGCCTGCGCCGCCTGCTGCGGGCCAGCAGCTGGCTACGCCGCCAAAGCCTGAGCACGCCCCATCACCACCTGCTGGCTTTGGTGGTGCATCCCGATGCACAAGGCCTGGGCGTGGGCCGCCGGCTGCTGCTGGCTACCCTGGCGGTGCGCCGGACAGCCCAGGCTCCCAGCTACCTCAGCACCCAGGTGCCGGCCCACCTGCCTTTCTACCAGCGCCTGGGCTTTCAGGTAGTGGGCCACTGCTCGGTGGGGGAGGGCCCCACCGCCCTTATCGACTGGGGGATGCTTCGTACCCCGCGCGCATAGCTGAATGGCTTGACTTTAAAGAAAATTGATTGAGCACATCCACCATTTCTTACCTATGAAAACCTCATCTCTCCTCCTTTTCGCCGGGCTGCTAGGCGTGGCAGCCTGCTCAAAAGACAAGTCCGACGCCCCCCAGCCGGCGCCCGGCAGCGCCAACAGCGCCGGCAATGTGCTGAGCGCCACCGTGGGCAGTAGCCCTTTTCAAGCCAGCGGCACTTCCGATGTCGACGGCACCCGGGTGGCCGTAATGTCGCCCGACGAAGGCCCGGCCCGGCTGGTGCTGCGCGGCCGCAGCGGCAACAACGACATCACCCTCAGCCTGGTGCGGTTTACCGGCACCGGCACCTACACGGTGCTGCCCGCCGGTCCCAACGTGGCCTCCTACTCCGAGGGTACCAGCAGCGCAACCTCCTATAACTCTCAGTTTATGCCAGGAACTGCCGCCGTGGGGCAGGTAGTGGTCACGAGCTGGGACCCGGCCACCCGCCGCATTCAGGGCTCCTTCAGCTTTAGCGGCCGCCCCCGCATCTCCAGTGGCAGCTACGGCCCGGTGCAGCAGGTAACGGCTGGCTCGTTCACCGTCAGCAATGTCTTCTCATTTTAGAAAGTGGCCTAACCAAGCCCCTGGCCGACAACTCCACTGATGGGGACAAGGCCAAAAACTGCCGCATCAAGCTGGTACGGCGCCAGCCCTTCTTCCATTTTCTGCTATCACCTCTCCTTCTCAAGATGATGAAACTCCATACCTCAATTTGCACGGCTGCCCTGCTGCTCCTGGGCGCCTGGCAGCCTTTGGCAGCCCAGTCCACCACCAAAAGCCCAAGCAAGGCGGCCGACTGGCCCGCTGCCAAACCAGCGGCCCGGCCTGCTGCCAAGCCCGCCGCGAAGCCCGCCGCCAAACCTGCCGCTAAGCCTGCCGCCAAACCAGCTGCCGCTCCTGCTAAACCAGTGGCTACTCCTGCACCCGCCCCGGCACCAGCGGCTGCGGCAGTGCCGCCTCCTGCCGCCACTTCCACCACCCGGGCCGTCGTAGCCGGCCCCTTCGGCGTTGGCAGCAGCGCACTAAACCTCGGCATTGGCTTGGGCAGCCGCTACGGCTACGGCGCCGGCTATTTCGGGGGCAGCTCCTCCGTCTCCCCAGCCTTCAGCCTGTCTTACGAGCGGGGCTTCCGGCAGCTGGGGCCGGGCGTGCTGGGACTGGGCGTATTTGCCGGCTATCAGGGCGCCAGCTACGATTTAGGGGGCAACGACAAAATCAAGTACAGCGACGTCATCGTCATGGTGCGCGGCGCCTGGCACTACCCCGTTACCCCGCAGTTTGATGCTTATGGCGGCCTGGGCCTCGGCATCCGCCGCGGTGCCGTATCCTACTCCGGCCCTTTCTTCTCCGATTTGGCTTCCAGCAGCTACACCGAATTCACCAACGGCCTGTTTGTCGGCGGCCGCTATTTCTTCAGCGAAAGCTTCGGCGCCTTCGCGGAGGCTGGCTACGACCAGACCTTCCTGAAAGTAGGCCTTAGCCTCAAGCTCTGATTCCAGAACCGGCCTAAAGCATCAATAAAAAAAGCCCCTGCCGCAAAGCAGGGGCTTTTAAAATTAACGACTAACTACAGGTAGTCGTCTACAACCGAAGGTCAGCGAAGCCAAAATCCGTGTCAAACGAAGTTCGGCGTAGCCAATCCGTGGTTCAGACTTACTTGGCCGCCGGCTTCTTTTCCAGCACTTCGTCAATCAGGCCGTACTCTTTGGCTTCGTCGGCACGCATCCAGTAGTCGCGGTCGGAGTTGTCGTGGATTTCCTGGTAGGTCTTGCCGGTGTGCTGGGCCAAAATGTCATACAGCTCCTTCTTGAGCTTAAGGATTTCGCGGGCCGTGATTTCAATGTCCGACGACTGGCCTTGCGCGCCACCCGAGGGCTGGTGAATCATGACGCGGGCGTGGGGCAGCGCCGAACGCTTGTCCTTGGCCCCGCCGGCCAGCAGCACGGCGCCCATGGAGGCCGCCAGGCCGGTGCAGATGGTGGCCACGTCGGGGTTCACATACTGCATGGTGTCGTAAATGCCCAGGCCGGCATATACCGAGCCACCGGGCGAGTTGATGTAGAGCAGAATGTCTTTCTTGGCGTCTACCGACTCCAGGAACAGCATCTGCGCGGTCAGGATGTTGGCGATGTAGTCGTCCACGGCCGTGCCCAGGAACACGATGCGGTCCATAATCAGGCGCGAGAACACGTCGATTTCGGCGAAGCGCGTGGGGCGCTCCTCAATCACCGAGCGGGTCATGCCCGTGGGCAGCATCAGGCCGGAGCGCACCTGGCCTTCCACGTGGTTCAGGTACTGGTCAACGCCCAAACCGCTCAGGCCTTGGCCTTTCACGGCAAACTTGCGGAACTCTTGTTTATTCAGCATGGGTAAGAAAAATGAAACGCGGGCCCTTGCCCACGCGGTTAGGTAAGCAGAAGACGGACGAAGCAAAGTAATGTTGCCCCCAGGCAACAAAAAAGCCCTTACCGCCAAAGTAAGGGCTTTTTAAATCAGTAGCGCTGGGCAGCTGAGATTAGCTGTGCAGCGTCCGGAATTCTTCGGCCGTTACGGGCTTGTCCGTAACAACAACTTTGCCGCGCAGGTTTTCGAGCACTTTCTCTGCCAGAATGGCTTCATACTCGCTGATGTAGAGCTTGCCGTTGTCCTGGCGCAGCTGCTGGTCGGCGAAGTTGCGCATGGACTCGCGCAGCTCCTCGGGCATGTTGGGCATGTTGAACTGGGCGGCAATTTTGTCCATGGTGCGGTCCATGATTTCCTCGTTGCTCACCTTCAGGCCGGTTTCTTCCACCACCTTGTTGCGAATCATGCTCCACTTCAGCTCCTTCTCGTAGTCGCTGTAGTGCTGCTCCACCAGCTCGGGCGTGAGCTTGCCTTCGTTGGCGCGCACCAGCCACTTCTTGAAGAACTCCGTGGGCACCTTGATGTCGACGGTGTTCACCAGCTGGTCTACCAGGCGGTTGTTGAGCGAGCCCTCGGCTTCGCGGTCGTAGTTCTGCTGAATTACCTCGCGCACCTTGGCGTCGAACTCCTCCTGGCTTTTCACCGCCTCGGGGCCGAATACCTTGTCGAACAGCTCCTGGTTCATCTCGGGAGCGGCCGTGCGGTTGATTTTCTCCACGCTCAGCACGTAGTCGCCGCTGGCTTCGGCAGCTTCGGCCTTGCTCAGGCCGGAGAAGGCGGCAATGGCCGAGGCGTCGCCGCCGAAAGCCTTGCTCAGGTCAAATGTCAGCGAGTCGCCGGCCTTCACGCCGATGAACTGCTCCTGGCCTTCCGTCACCTTGTTGATGGGCAGCAGCACCATGCGGCCTTCGCCTTCCTCGTCGGCCTTCTTCAGCTTGCCGAACAGGTAGTCGCCGGCTTCCGAAGCCTCGGGGTTGGTGGTTTCGCCAAACTGACGGGTAATCTGCTCGTTGGTCTGGGCCAGGGTCTCGTCGTCGATGCTCACCTGGTGGCGCTCCACTTCGATGCCGGTGGGCAGCTCGAAGTCGGGCAGGAAGCCCAGCTCAAACTGGAATTCGAAGTCCTTGTCGGTGTCGAAGTCCACGTTGCTGGGTACGGGCAGGGGCTCGCCCAGCAGCTTGATGTTGTTTTCCTTGATGTAGCCGTCGACGGCCTTGCCCAGCATCTTGTTGATTTCCTCAGCCATGATGCCTTTGCCGTACATCTTGCGGACCATTCCGGCGGGTACTTTGCCCGGGCGGAAGCCCTTCACCTGGGCGCGCTTGGTGTATTCTTTGATTTGCGACTCCACCGTGGGGGCATAGTCGGCCTCGGTCAGTTGTACGGTCAGCAGCCCGGTCAGCTGCTCGTCGTTGCGGTCCAGCGTAATGTTCATCTAGAGAAAGTTGCAGGGCCGGCACAAGCAAGCCCTCAGCAGGTTGAGGTGGTAAAAAGAAGCCCCCAACCGCAAAGCTGAGGGCCATATCAAACTAAAAAGTGCGGATAGAGGGACTCGAACCCACACGCCTTGCGGCACCAGATCCTAAGTCTGGCACGTCTACCAATTTCGCCATATCCGCATGACTCCGCCCAAAGCCGGTTGCTATGGGCCCGCAAAGGTAGGCAAACAGGACACAAAATCAAACCGTAGTGCAAAGGCCGGAGTAAGCCCAAGGGTGGGAGGGCCGTGGATGCTCTAGGAGTAAAATGAACGTCATGCTGAGCGGAGCGCAGCGGAGTCGAAGCATCTTTACCACGAGAGTATACCAATCGAAAAATTTACTGCTGCGGGCAAGATGCTTCGACTCCGCGGACGCCAGATGAGCATGACGCTCATTCTCGTTGTTCTCGTAATCAAAAACGACCTTTTCCCCGCGCCGTTTGTTACTTTAGTCCTTATGCCACCCGTTATCTCCCCCGAAGCTGAGCGTCAGGAAATCCTGCGCCACTACCGCAAGCTGCTGCGCACGGCCAAGCCTTACCTGAAGGATGGCGACGCCAAGCTGATTAAAAAGGCTTTCAATACCTCCCTGGAAGCTCATAAGGAAATGCGCCGCAAGTCCGGCGAGCCCTACATCCTGCACCCGCTGGCCGTGGCCCAGATTGCCGTGGAGGAAATCGGGCTGGGCACCACCAGCATCGTAGCGGCCCTGCTGCACGACGTGGTGGAAGACACCAGCTGGGAGCTAAGCGACGTAGAGCGGGAGTTCGGCACCAAGGTGATGCGCATCATCGACGGGCTGACCAAGATTTCCGGGGTGTTTGAGTACGGCACCAGCGAGCAGGCCGAGAACTTCCGCAAGATGCTGCTGACGCTCAGCGAAGACGTGCGCGTGATTCTTATCAAGATTGCCGACCGCCTGCACAACATGCGGACCCTGGACTCCATGCCGCGGCACAAGCAGCTCAAGATTGCCTCCGAGACGCTGTACCTGTACGCGCCCCTGGCCCACCGCCTCGGCCTCTATACTATAAAGAGTGAGCTGGAAGACTTGTACCTCAAGTTTACCGACACCGAAACCTACAACGACCTCAAAGCCCGCGTGCGGCAGAGCCGCAGCGCCCGCAACCGCTTTATCAAAGAGTTTGTGCAGCCCATCGAGGACGAGCTCAAGGACCAGGGCTTTGAGTTTGAAATCAAGGGCCGCCCCAAAAGCATCTACTCCATTCTGAAGAAGATGCGCAAGCAGAACATCACCTTCGACGAGGTGTACGACCTGTTTGCCATCCGCGTGATACTGGACGTGCCGCCGGAACAGGAAAAGGCCGCCTGCTGGCAGGTGTACTCCATCGTCACCGACTTCTACCAGCCCAACCCCGACCGCCTGCGCGACTGGGTGAGCACGCCCAAGGCCAATGGCTACGAAAGCCTGCACACCACCGTGATGAGCCGTGCCGGGCAGTGGGTGGAAGTACAGATTCGCTCCCGCCGCATGGACGACATTGCCGAAAAAGGCTACGCCGCCCACTGGAAGTACAAGGACACCGGCAGCATTCAGCCCGAAAGCACCCTCGAAGCCTGGGTGAACAAGGTGCGCGAGATGCTGGAAACCAACAACTCCAGCGCCCTGGAGTTCATGGACGAGTTCCGCCAGAACCTGTTCGTGAAGGAAGTGTACGTATTTACGCCCAAGGGCAAGCTGGTGATTTTGCCCGACAAGGCCACGGCCCTGGACTTTGCCTTCGACATTCACTCCCACATCGGCCTGCACTGCATCGGAGCCAAGGTCAACCAGAAGCTGGAGCCCTTCAGCTACCAGCTGCGCAACGGCGACCAGGTCGAAATCCTGACCTCGCAGAAGCAGCGCCCCACCCAGGAGTGGCTCAGCTACGTCATCACCACCAAGGCCCGCAGCAAAATCAAGGACTTCCTGCGCGACGACAAGCGGGCCAAGGCCGAAGACGGCAAGTACATCCTGGAAAAGCGCCTGGAGCTGATTGGCGTGAAAAACACCCCGGAAAACTTTAACCGCCTGCTCGCTTACTTCAACGTGGCCTCCGCCCAGGAATTTTACTACCGCCTGGCCATCGGGCAGGTAGATGGGCGCGACATCCGCGAGTCCTTGTTTGCCGAAAACACCAACCGGGTGCCCTCGGTACTTGAGCCCAAGAAGTTCGACCACGAAGTGCAGAAAATCCGCGGCGTGCGCTCCGACATGCTGGTGGTGGGCGAGCACACCGACAAGTTCAACTACAGCATCGCCCGCTGCTGCAACCCCATTCCCGGCGACGACGTGTTCGGCTTCGAAACCGACTCGGGCATCATCATCCACCGCACCAGCTGCCCCCGTGCCGTGGATTTGATGTCGAATTACGGCAACCGCATCATCCGGGCCAAGTGGACCGAGCAGCTGGAGCTGGCCTTCCTGGCCGGCATCCGCATTAAGGGCTCCGACCGGGTAGGGCTGGTGAACGACGTAACGCGCATCATCTCCAACAGCCTCAAGGTAAACATGCGCTCCATCACCATCGACGCCAACGACGGCATCTTCGAAGGCCAGATTCTGGTGTTCGTGAACGATACCGACCACCTCAACAAGCTCATCCAGCGCCTGAGCAAGGTCAACGGCGTGCTGCAGGTGGAGCGGTTCGACTCCGGCAAGATGGGGTAGGGGAGAGCGGCGCTTATGATAACGAAAACAGCCGTTTCCGTTTGGTTTAGCTATAATTTCGATTGGGATGTTTGGGCCCGCCAGGCACGTGGAGCAGAAAAGGAAGCCTTAACCTCTGACGATTGGGGTCGCATCGGCCGCTACATCGATGCGATACGCCTCGACCGGCTGGGCCAGCTCACGGCTGACGAGCGAGATGCCGCCGATGCCGAGCTGCGGGCGCACTGCAGCAGCGACGAAGTATGCGCCCACTTAATCCGGGGGGTAGGAGAGCACCTGGATTATCATGCGAAAAAGCCAACCCTGAGCATGCGCATTAAGGGTTGGCTCTTTGACCTGTTTCTTTCAGGGTTATGGATAACTGCAAATGGGGTGCGTTGGCTGGTGGTGCTACTTGTGATAGCGCTGCCCCTGGGAGGACTTGCTTGGCTTACAATATGGTCGTCGCCCTCCAAGCAGATGGTTGAGCTGGAAGTACAGGATATGCTTTACGCCTGCGAGCCCTGCAACCGGTTCCGGGTGCTGGCGGTGCATACCGCGCCACGCCACGAGCTACTGGGAAAGGACGTGGACATCAAGCTGCGAGGTGAGCCCCTGGGGCCAGACTACCCATACGCAGATGCTGACCAACAACAAACTCGGTACCGAATATTTGGCTCGGTGGGCTGGTTGGGCTACACCGTTCACGCTGACAGTGTGCAGAAATTGCCATAAGTGCGTCTGCTCAATCTATATCTGTGTTACCATGCGTTCAGTACGGCCAACGGCCTCTAAAACCCCTGACCCGCGAACCGGTTATCTTTGCTTTCGCGTTCCGACGCCTACCCAATCTATTGCCTTCTCTTATTCCTCCCGCTATGTCTGCTAACGCCGAAGCTGCTTTCCAGCCGGCCCCGGTGCCTACCTCGGCCGAAACCCGGGCCGCGGAGGTGCTGGCTGAAGTAAAAAAGATTTTTACGGCCCACCTCGAAAACAAAGGCCTGCGCAAAACCGGCGAGCGGTACGCCATCCTCGAAGAAATCTACGCCCGCTCCGGCCATTTCGACGTCGACGAGCTGTACGCCGACATGAAGGCCCATGGCCTGCAGGTGAGCCGCGCCACGGTTTATAATACGCTCGACCTCTTGGTAGAGCAAGGCTTGGTGAGTAAGCACCAGTTTGGCCGCAACCTGGCCCAGTACGAGAAAAGCTACGGCTACCGCCAGCACGACCACGTCATCTGCACCGAGTGCCACAAGGTGGTGGAGTTTTGCGACCCACGCATCCACGGCATCCAAACCATGGTGGGCGAGCTGCTGAACTTCCATATCTTGCACCATTCCCTAAATTTGTACGGCATCTGCGGCGACTGCCGCGCCCAGGCCGCCGCCCGCAACAACGTTCCCAGCTAACCCAAAACCACCCCGTATGCTCCCGTCAGGCTCCCCCTCCCCAGCAGGGGAGGGGGCCGGGGGGTGGGGCTGCACCACATGACTATAACCAGCTCCGTCCAGGACGGCATCCTGCTCATCCGCCTCAGCGGCGACCTCATCGGCAGCCCCGATACCCAGCAGCTCCTTCAATCTGTAAACGAGCACCTCGGCGAGTCCGTCACCAACTGCGCCGTCGACCTCTCCGAAATCCGCTACATCAATAGCACGGGCATTGGCGTCCTCGTCTCGCTGCTCACCAAGTTCCGCAGCCGCGGCGGCGAGATGATACTCATCAACCCCGCCGACCACCCCAAGAAGATGCTGGCCCTTACCAAGCTGAACAACATTTTCTCGGTAGCGCCGGACGAAGCCGCCGCTCGCCAGCAACTCGTTCCAGCCGCCCAGTAGGGCGGCTGTTTTTTTTGTAACTCACTCCATTTTCTTCCATTCACCAAAGGCTAACAGCCAACAGCTATTAGCTAACAGCTTAAAATAATGCCCGTAGACGTACTAGTAGGCCTCCAGTGGGGCGACGAAGGAAAAGGAAAGATTGTCGACGTACTCGCCCCCACCTATGATGCTGTAGCCCGCTTTCAGGGCGGCCCCAACGCCGGCCACACCCTCACCTTCGACGGCCTCAAGCACGTCCTCCACCAGGTGCCGAGCGGCATTTTTCACCCCCATATTATTAACGTGGTCGGCAATGGCGTCGTCCTCGACCCAGTGGTGTTCCGCCAGGAGCTGCAAAAGCTCACCGATAGGGGAGTAGACTGGTCCCGCAACCTCTACATCTCCAAGAAGGCCCAGCTCATCCTGCCCAGCCACCGCGCCCTCGACCGCCTGAACGAAGAAGCGCGCGGCAGCACCCGTATCGGTAGCACCCTCAAAGGCATCGGCCCCACCTATTCCGACAAGATTGGCCGCGTTGGCCTGCGCGTAAGCCACATCCTGCTGCCCGATTTCGAGCAGCGCTATAAGGAAGCCGTAGCCCAGCACGCGGCCATTGCAGGACATTATAATAAGGAGTTGCATATCGAAGCCGAAGAAGACGCTTTCTTCTCCGCCGTCGAGTTCCTGCGCACCCTCCAGCTCACCGACACCGAGTTTTTGCTCAACGACCTGCTTCGCCAGGGCAAGCGCGTCCTCGCCGAAGGTGCCCAGGGCTCCCTGCTCGATATTGATTTCGGCACCTATCCCTACGTCACCTCTTCCAGCACCATCGCGGCCGGCGCCTGCACGGGCCTTGGCATCGCTCCCCAGCACATCGAGAAGGTATACGGCATCACCAAAGCCTACTGCACCCGCGTGGGCAGCGGCCCCTTCCCCACAGAGCTCGCCGATGAAGTAGGCGAGCAAATCCGCCAGGCCGGCCGCGAGTTCGGCTCTACCACCGGCCGCCCCCGCCGCACCGGCTGGATAGACCTGCCCGCCCTGCGCTATGCCATCATGCTCAACGGCGTCACCGAGCTCCACCTCATGAAAGCCGACGTCCTCGACGACTTCACCGAAATCCGCGCCTGCACCCATTACCGCACTGCCACCGGCGAAGTCACCCCCAACCTGCCCGACCCCGGTGAGCTGCAAAGCGTCACCCCCGAGTACGTCACCCTCCCCGGCTGGGCCACCAGTTTAACCCAGGTTACTGATGCCGCAGCTTTTCCTGAAGCCCTACAAGCGTATCTGGCCTTCTTGGAGAAGGAGCTACAGGTACCGGTACGAATTGTTAGTGTTGGGCCGGATAGAGTGAGTACGCTCTTCCGCTAACAGCGCCATTTCAAAAAGTGCCCAAGCTTCCTTCAAAGAAAGCCTGGGCACTTTTCCTTTTAGCTGCTACTCACAAAGTCACTGTATGACTGACAGCAGGCTCATTCGTTCGCCACATCAGCTAGGCCTTGATAACTCCTGGAGCTCTTGGTCGAATTGCTCACGAGTACAAACCTTAACCAGCGCTTCCAGCATTGAGGTAGTCCCACCGGCCGCGGCACTCCATTCATGTGCTTACTATTTGAATAGGAAACTACTGTCAATTAAGCCTCGCTAAATCGGTGATAAAAGGCTTTTGCATGGCTGTGAGATAGTTATCCATTCGCCAGGCTAGAGAAACTCTTTATGAGACAGACTTAACTGTTCGAATTGTCTTTTTAGCCAAAAAACAACTGTTCCGATACCGCAAATTTTTTTGCCGCCATTCTCAGTTACTTACAACCCTCACTGCAGTTATTTCGTAAGCCTCCCCTTGCCCAGCGAAAAAGTCCTTCTACCTTTGCAGTCCCAAATCGTCAAACGGACTACGGGGTGCCCACACCGCAAGGCTTGAGCAGTTTTTTGGAAACACCGGAACTCCTGGGCTTGCAGCTTTGTCTTTAACCCGGGACAGATAGGAAAGTGCTGGTCAACCAAAATAAAATAACGGGTACGGAACTTCAGGAAAGCAAGACTTGTCTTGTCTCTCGTGCTGCCGACCCAGGAGCCTCGGAAAAAAAGTTTTTCGAAAGTTCTTGGAAAGTAAAAAAGCTCAACCGTACCTTTGCAGCCCGCTTCAATCGGAAGCAGCTAAGCTTGAAAACCGAAAGCAAAAATCATCAAAAATTTTTCGCTTAAAAGTTGACAAGTTAAAAAGTTTTCTTACCTTTGCACTCCCAAAACGAACAGGGCGCTGCAACAGCAACGAAAACAGGGTTTGAAAATAGCCCGCACTGTTACTTCAAATGGAAGTAACACACGTTCTTTGAATGACGGAAACAAACAAAATAGTAAGAAATTTTACTGACAAGTATTTCTTCGGAAATCACATGTAAGTAAGGTGACAAGCGAAACGAATTAAACGATAACGTCAATACGTGAGCAAGGTCAGCACTCGACATCAGCTAGTCTTCGGGCTAGTGTAGAACATTATACAATGGAGAGTTTGATCCTGGCTCAGGATGAACGCTAGC